>CAMBRG010000075.1 GCA_945869845.1 Opitutus sp. GAS368
GTTTGGGAAGATCGTGGTGACGATGTAGGGAGCGGGGGAGCGGCGTGCGGCGGGGTGGGCGGGGTGGGCGGGGTGGGCGGGGTGGGCGGGGTGAAAGGGTGGGGCGCGGGCGTGGCGTTTGGCGCGGGCGTCGTGCGGGCGCGGGCGCGGGCGTGGACGTGGCGCTTGGCGCGGGCGTCGTGCGGGCTTGGCGATGGCTTGGCGCGGAGGGCGGGGGCGGGTCGGAGACCCTGCCCTACGTTTTCGGCGAGTCAGCCGAAGATTTTACCGCGGTTGAAGCGCCGGATCGCGAGGCTCCTCACAAGTCAGAACGAATCAAGTGGTGGCCAAAGCGGCGGCGCGGGCGCGGACGGCGGGCCAGTGGGATTCCGGAATGGAGGGGCCGATGTGTTGGACGCACTCGGCGCCGAGGACGGACCCGAGGCTGCCGGCGGCGGGCAGCGACCAGTTGCTCAAAAAGCCGTGGAGGAAGCCGGCGGCCCAGGCATCGCCTGCGCCCGTGGTGTCGATAGCATGGGGGACTTTCACCGGTTCGATGCGGTGGAGCTCGGCGCCGCGGGCGATCCAAGCGCCGTCTTTGCCCATCTTGACGGCGGCAAGTCCGCCATGGGAGGCGAGACGTTTTGCGAGCTCGTCGTAGGCGGTGGTTTTCGTCTGATAAAGCGCGTGAATCTCGTCTTCGTTGGCGAACACGACGTCGACGCCCTCGTGGAGCTGGGTCATGATCCAGTCGCGGGCGACGTTGACGACTTCGAATGAGGAGAGGTCGATGCTGATGGTGCAACCGGCGGTGCGGGCGGCGGAGACGACGGCGGCGGCGAGGGCGGGGTTGAACATCAGGTAGCCCTCGATGTGGGCGTGGCGGCTGCCGGCAAAGTCGGCGGTGCTGACCTCATCGGGCGAGAGGGTCATTGCGGCTCCGAGGCAGGTACGCATCGTGCGCTGACCGTCGGGCGTGATCAGGGAGAGGCAGCGGGCGTTGGGGAGGGGCGCGCGTTTGAAGCGGGAGCCGTCAACGCCATGATCGAGGAAGTTTTGGTGGTAGGTATCGGCGGTTTCGTCGGAGCCGATTTTGCCCAGGTAGCGGGTTTTGAGTCCGAGGCGGGCGGCGGAGATAATGGTGTTGGCGGCGGAACCGCCGGGGGCGCGCACGGGGCTGGCGTGGAGTTGGGTGACGAGGCGGTGCATCTCATCGGCATCGACGAGTTCCATGCCGCCCTTGGCGCCGCGGACGTGCTGGGTGAGAAATTCGTCGGGGACGCGCGCGAGCAAGTCCATGATGGGATTACCGGCGCCGATGAGATCGTAGGAAGACATAAGGTTTAAAAGGTGTAAAAAGAGTAAGAGGTGTAAGGGGAATAAGTTCTCGGACGATCAGTCGGTCACGGTGAGGTTGGTGGCGAGGATCGGTTCGTCATCGATTTCGATGAGCAGGGAGTAGTCGCCGGCCTGGGGAAAGGTGAGGTTGCGGATTTCGTTGATGAGATTGATGCGGTCGAGCGGACTGCTGGACTCAAAAGGGCGCTCGATCAAGGGTTGGACTTGAGTGGCGTCTAGGCCCATCAAGATGCGCATCTTGTGTTCGCCGGGCGAGCAATCGGTGAGGGTCATGAACCAGACCATAAACGGGTGGGTGACGGGAAAACGGTGGGCCTTGATGTTGGAAAATACGCCTAGGATGGTGTGTTTGCCCGAGCCGGGGTCCATGTGGACGCCATCGCAGGTGAGCCAACAAAGCAGCTGGGGCTTGGATTGCATTTGGCGGAGTTGGGCGGGCGGCGCGAGGTGGGGCAAATCATTTTGCTGGCGGTGGCGCGCGGTGCAGGCGAGTAACGAAGCCGATGGTTTTGGCCCTCATCAAAACAGCGCAGCAGGCACCCACGGTGATGGAGTCGCTCAAGGCTTACCCCGAGTGGTTCGTGGTCGCGTGCGTGACGATTGTCGCCGCGGTGGCGATCTGGGTGCTGGTGAAGCTGCTAAAGTGGGCGCTGTGGGCGTTATTGATCGGGGTTTTGGTCGTTGGCGGAGCGATGGTGGCCCGGCTGTGGTTGCGATAGACCGGCCTGGGCTGAGCTTTTGCTTGCGCGTGGCGGAGGCGGGCGTTTATCCCTCGCCGATGAAATACATCTTCGTGACCGGCGGAGTGGTTTCGTCGCTGGGCAAAGGCCTCACGGCGGCGTCCTTGGGTGCGCTCTTAGAGCTGCGCGGCCTGATGGTGCGCATCCAGAAATTCGACCCCTACCTGAATGTAGATCCGGGCACGATGAGTCCTTATCAACACGGCGAAGTTTACGTGCTGGAAGACGGCGCGGAGACGGACCTCGACCTCGGGCACTACGAGCGTTTCACGAGCGGGAAGCTCTCCCGGTTGAATAGCTTGAGCTCGGGTCAGGTCTACGAAGCGGTCATCCAAAAGGAGCGTCGGGGCGACTACCTTGGGAAAACGGTGCAGGTGATACCGCATGTCACCAACGAGATCAAGGAGCGCATCTATTCCGGCGGCAAAGATGTCGATATTCTGATCACCGAAATCGGCGGCACGACCGGTGACATCGAAGGCCTGCCGTTTCTGGAGGCGATGCGGCAATTCGCGCTCGAGGTCGGGCCGACGGATTGCGTGTTCATCCACGTGACCCTCGTGCCGTTCCTCAAGGCGGCCGGCGAACTCAAGACGAAGCCGACCCAACAATCGGTGGCGAAGTTGCGCGAGATCGGCATCCAGCCGGACGTGCTCGTATGCCGCACGGATCACCCGCTGGACCACGACCTGCGCGACAAGATTTCGATGTTCTGCAACGTGCCGGTGAAGGCCGTGATCGAGTGCATGGACGTCGATACCTCGATCTATCAGTTGCCCCTCGCGCTGCAGAAAGAGGGGATGGATCAACTCGTGATTGACCTCCTCGGCTTGAAGCATCCGCCGGCGGAAAAAAACATGTGGGAGACGATCGTCAGCCGGATTTTAAATCCGAAACACGAGGTGACAATTGGCGTGGTCGGCAAATACATCGAGCTGCAGGACGCCTACAAATCAGTGTACGAGTCGATCACGCACGCGGGGATCGCGAACAACTGCAAGGTGAACATCCGGCGCATCGACGCCGAGGATTTGGAGAAGAAAAACGGGCTCGCGGTGCTCAAGGGCCTCGACGGCATTTTGGTGCCGGGCGGCTTCGGCGATCGCGGCACCGAGGGCAAGATCGCGGCGGCGAAGTATGCCCGCGAAAACAAAGTGCCGTATTACGGGCTCTGTCTCGGCCTGCAGATTGCCGTGATCGAGTTTGCCCGCAACGTGCTGAAGCTCGCGGGCGCGAACAGCACGGAGTTCGACGCGAAGTCGCCGCACCCCGTGATCAATATCATGGAAGAGCAGAAAAAGATCATCGATAAAGGCGCGACGATGCGGCTCGGCAGTTACGAGTGCGCGCTCACCCCCGGCACCCTGGCCTACAAAGCCTACGGCACGACTAGCGTGCGCGAGCGCCATCGGCACCGGTTCGAAGTGAACAACGCCTACGTGGGTCAAATGCAGCGCGCCGGCATGATGGTAAGCGGGATCAATCCCCGCCGGAACCTCGTTGAAATCATCGAGCTCAAGGGCCACCCTTGGTTCCTCGGCACGCAGGCGCACCCGGAGTTTCAATCGAAGCCCAATAAGGCGCACCCGCTCTTCGCGGCGTTCATCGCGGCGACGTTGAAGGGCAAAAAAGTCGGCGCGCGCGGTAGCTCTGGGTCGTCGGCATCAAAATCGCCCAAGGCAAAGGCCAAGCCGGCGACGCGGGCGAAGCTAAAGTAGCCCGTGCTCTACGACCCGAATAAGCTCCTTTTGATCGCGGGACCGTGCTCGTTGGAGAATGAGGGCGTGTGCCGGGCGGTCGCCGAGAAACTCACGGCCATCGGCAAGGCTCAGCCGGAGTTGACGATCATCTTCAAAGGATCTTTCGACAAAGCCAACCGGACCTCCGTCAGCGGGCCACGCGGGACCGGCATTGAGGAAGGCCTCAAGCTGCTTGCGTTGATCAAGCGCGATTACGGCTTTCCGGTGCTGACCGATGCGCACGAACGGGCGCAAGTCGCCGAGATCGCGGCCGTGTGTGATGTGATCCAGATCCCGGCGTTTCTTTGCCGGCAGACGGATCTGTTGCTCGCGGCGGCGGCGACCGGGCGCACGGTGAACGTGAAGAAAGGTCAGTTCCTCTCGCCGCAAGAGATGGTGCACGTGACGGGCAAACTGCGGGAAGGCGCGGCCAAGGAGATCTGGCAGACCGAGCGCGGCACGACCTTTGGTTATCAAAACCTCGTCGTGGACATGCGGTCGTTTGCGATCATGGCGCAGAACGGGTATCCGACGATTTTTGACGCCACGCACGCGGTGCAGTTGCCGGGCGCGGGCGGCGGGAAGAGCAGCGGCCAGCGCGAGTTTGTGCCGCCGCTGGCGAAGGCGGCGCTCGCGGCCGGGGCCGACGGACTTTTCATCGAGACGCACCCTGATCCGGCGAATGCCATCAGCGACGGGCCCAACATGATCGCGCTCGATGCGTTGCCGGCGTTGCTTACCTCGTGTGGGGCAATTTGGCGGGCGGTGCGGGACTAGGGCGACGTTTGGTGGGTCGGGCGATGCCTCACCTTGACCACGGCATTTCGGCCCGCACACTCGGCCAGAATTAAATCTCTGATGGCTACCTTTATCATCGACGTGCCCGTGCCCTCCATGGGCGCGACTGTGAGTGAACTCACGGTCGTCACGCTCAAAACCAAGCCCGGTGACCGAGTGGTCAAGGGACAGAAAATCGCGGAATTGGAGAGCGATAAGTCGATTTTTGAATACGAAGCGCCGGGCGACGGCCTCGTTTTGGCGTTGCCGGTGAAACCCGGCGAAGTGCTTCAGCCCGGGGCGCTCTTTCTGAAGCTCGAAACCGAGGACGGCAGTCTCCGGCACTTGGAATCGAAGCCCGGGGCCGAGGCGCCCGTGACGGTGGCGAAGGCGACGGCGACGGCGGCTCTGATCTGGACGCCGCGGGCGCTCAAACTGGCGCAGGAAGCAGGACTGAATCCAGAGACGTTGACCGGCATCGAGGCGACGGGCCCGGGCGGTCGGGTCTCGGGGGACGACGTCACTCGGCTGCTCGCCCAGCGCCAAGCCTGAGCTTTTCGAATCTTTAATTTTTCTCTGATTGAACTCCCAAGCCACGGTCTGCATCGCCGGCGTAGGTCACGCGGCGCCCGCCAAAATCCACGCCAACAGCGAAATCCTGAAGGCTTTCCCGAATCGCACGGAGGACGAGATGGTGCGGCTGACGGGGATCCGCGAGCGGCGTTATGCAGCCGATGATGAAAGCGCGACGGACCTCGCGGTGATCGCGGTGCAACATGCGCTCGCGCAGGCGGGCATGACGGCGGCGCAGATAGACGGGATCATCATGGCGACGCTCATTCCCGACCAGCCCGTGCCGGCGGCGGCGAGCGATCTGGCGCGGCGGCTGGGGATTCCCCGCGTGCTGGCGTTCGACCTGAACGCGGCGTGCTCGGGCTGGCTTTATGCGCTCGAAGTGGGGCGGTCGTTTATCCTCTCTGGCACGGCGAGTAACCTGATCGTCGTCACGGCGGAGTTGTTGTCGCGCATCACGAATCCGCAGGACCACGAGACGGCGTTTCTCTTTGGCGACGGCGCCGGCGCGGCGATTTTGACCAAGGGCTCGGGCGGGCATCGGCTGCATCGCATGGGGCTCGGCGGCGATGCCGATCAATTTGAAGCCATTCAACGCAAGGGCGGCGGTGCGCGGATGCCGTGGCCGGTGGCGGCTGACGGCCACGAGGCGAATTTCTACCTCCAGATGAACGGCACCTCGGTGTTTAAGCACGCGGTGGTGGGTTTCGCCGAGCAGATCGAGCAGACGCTCGCGCGGGAAAATCTGAAGCCCGAGGACATCGCGTGGGTGGTGCCGCACCAGGCGAACGAGCGCATCCTTAAGGCCGTGAGCAAGCGCGTGGGGATTCCCTACGACAAGTTCGTCATGACGATCTCGAAATACGGCAACACGAGCGCGGCAAGCGTCTCGATGGCGCTGGGCTGGGCGGCGGAAGAAGGAATTTTCTCCGACGGGGACAAAATTATTTTTTGCAGTGTGGGCGCGGGTCTCACCTTTGCCGGCGGGTTGCTGGAGTGGTAAGGGCGAGCGCGAGCGCGGGGGCGGGGGCGGGTCGGACGGCGACGGAGCTCCCGGCTCTACCCTCCTTTACCCAAAGAGGTCGGATGACACCGGCAAAAAACCGGACCCGTTCTTCAACGGCGACGAGGGCGTCACCGCTCCAATGTATTTTGGAGACGCGACGCCCCCGTCGCGTTCCGTTCACCAGCCGCCAGTCGGATTCGACCAGGCCCTGTTGCGTTCCGTTCTTCAACGGCGACGAGGGCGTCGCCGCTCCAACGTATTTTGGAGACGCGACGCCCCCGTCGCGTTCCGTTCACCAGCCGCCAGTCTGATTCGACTAGGCCCCGTTGCGTTCCGCCCTTCAACGGCGACGAGGGCGTCGCCGCTCCAACGTATTTTGGAGACGCGACGCCCCCGTCGCGTTCCGTTCACCAGCCGCCAGTCTGATTCGATCGGGCTCCGTTGCGTTCCGCCCTTTGACGGCGACGAGGGCGTCGCCGCTCCAATGTATTTTGGAGACGCGACGCCCCCGTCGCGTTCCGTTCACCAGCCGCCGGTCGGATTCGACCAGGCCCCGTTGCGTTCCGTTCTTCAACGGCGACGAGGGCGTCGCCGCTCCAACGTATTTTGGAGACGCGACGCCCCCGTCGCGTTCCGTTCACCAGCCGCCAGTCTGATTCGACCAGGCCCTGTTGCGTTCCGTTCTTCAACGGCGACGAGGGCCTCGCCGCTCCAACGTATTTTGGAGACGCGACGCCCCCGTCGCGTGCCGTATCCGGCCCGGCCCTCTGCGCCAGACGTTGTTCCTCACCAGCCGGGCCCGGAGCTCCCGGCGCCGCCTCTTCGGATCAACGGAGTTGCTTTTGCAAAAACGTAAACGCGAGGGCCGTCATGCGCGCGCGCTGGGCGTTGTTAGCGGCGCCGCCGTGGCCGCCTTCGGTGTTCTCGTAGTAAAGGACGTCGTGGCCTTGGTCGGCGAGTTTCGCGGCCATTTTGCGGGCATGACCGGGGTGGACGCGGTCGTCGCGGGTCGACGTCATCAAGAGGGTGCGAGGATATTTTTTCCCGGCGACGGCCTTTTGATACGGTGAGTAACGCGAGATGTAATCCCACTCGGCGGGCACATCGGGATTCCCGTATTCGCCCATCCAACTGGCGCCGGCGAGCAGCAGATGGTAGCGCTTCATGTCGAGGAGCGGAACTTGGCAGACGACGGCGCCGAAGAGTTCAGGGCGCTGCGTGAGCATCACGCCCATGAGCAGGCCGCCGTTGCTGCCGCCCTGAATGCCGAGGTGGGCGGGTGAGGTGACTTTGCGGGCGATGAGGTCCTCGGCGATCGCGGCGAAGTCATCGTAGGCGCGTTGCCGGTAGGGCTTGAGGGCGGCCTGGTGCCAGCCGGGGCCGAACTCGCCGCCGCCGCGGATGTTGGCGAGAATGTAGACCCCGCCTTGCTCAAGCCAGGCGGCCCCGATGCCGCCGCTGTAGGAGGGCGTCATCGAGACCTCGAAGCCGCCGTAGCCGTAGAGGAGAGTCGCGTTCTTGCCGTCGAGGGCGAGATTCTCGCGGGCAACTTGGAAGTAGGGGACGAGGGTGCCGTCCTTGGAGAGCGCCTCGTGTTGGGTGATGGCGAGACCGGTTTTGTCGAAGAAGCCGGGGAGCTGCTTGAGGACCGTGCGTGCGTCGCGGCCGATGGTGCCGATCGCGAGCGTGGAAGGCGTGAGGAAGTCGGTGACGCTCAGGAAAAATTCGTCGGATTCGTCGCCATCGACGGCGGTGGCGCTGACGGAGCCGAAGGCCGGAGCGGCGAGGGGCGTGCGTTGCCAGCCGCCGTCGGCGCGGAGAGTGAGCGTGTAGAGCCGGTTGCGGACGTTATCGAGCTCGTTGACGATGAGGTGATTTCTCGTGTCGCTCGTGCCGACAAGCGAGGTGCGCGGGCCGGGGGTGAAGAGGAAGGCGAAGTCGCGTTCGCCCTTGAGGAAGCGAGCGTAGTTCATCGCGAGGAGGGCGCCGGCGGGATAGGTGCGGCCGCCGGTGGTCCAGGCGGAGCGGAGCTCGACGGTGATCTGGTCGCGGTAGGTGCCGGGCTGGGCGTCGAGGGGGAGCTCGAGTTTGGTGAGTTTGCCGGCTGCGTGCAAAAAGGTCTCGCTCGTGTAGAAGGTAATGGCTCGGCGGATGAATTCGCGGTGGTAGCCGGGCTCGTTGGTCACGTAGCCGTTGACGGAGACATCGGTCGCCTCGCCCGCGAAGACGAGCGGAGCATCGGCGAGGGCGGTGCCGCGGCGCCAGAGTTTCACGGTGCGCGGATAACCGGAATCGGTGAGCGCGCCGGGGCCGAAATTGGTGCCGACGAAGAGGGTGTCGCGGTCGAGCCAGGTGACGCTGTTCTTGCCCTCGGGGAGGTCGAACGGTTGCTCTTTGACGAAGGTCTTGGTGGCCAGATCGAACTCGCGGACGACGGTGGCGTCACCGCCGCCGCGGGAGAGGCGGAGGAGATAGCGGTCGTAGTTGGGATAGAGGGGAACGGGAGCGCTCCAGACCCAGTTTTGTTTTTCGTCACGAGCGAGGGCATCGAGATCGAGAACGGTTTCCCACTTCGGGTTTTCGTTGCGGTAGTCTTCGGGCGTCGTGCGGCGCCAGAGGCCGCGAGGGTTGGTCTTGTCTTGCCAAAAATTGTAGTAGAACGCGCCGCGTTTCGCGACGGAGGGAATGCGGGCGCGGGAATCGTTGATCGCGAGGAGGCGGTCGTAGAGTGCCTGGTAGCCGGGGGCGGCGGTGAGCTCGGCGAGGGACACTTTATTTTGCGCCTCGACCCATGCGAGCGGCTTCGCGCCCTCTACCTCCTCGAGCCACAGAAAAGGATCATCGGCGGGTGGCGTGGCTGGCGGGGTGGCGGCGGAAAGAGGGGGCAGGGAAAACATGGCGAGGGCGAGGAAGCGGCGGAGTTTCATGGTGGAAGAGAGACCGAGGACGTGGATGTCAGTTTTGCAATTCGTAACTGAGCACGCTGAGAGCGTAAACGGCGGCGGTCTCGCAACGCAGGACGAGGGGACCGAGCGTGATGGGCTCGAAACCGGCGGAGCGCGCGACGCTGAGCTCGGCGGGGGTGAAGTCGCCCTCGGGGCCGATCAACCAGATCGCGCTGCGCGGCGGTCGGCCGAGGGCGGTCGCGGTTGCAGCAAGGACGGCTTTGAGCGATTTGGCCCCGGGTTGGAGGCTAGCGATGAGCTTCAGGTCGTAGCCGCGAGCAGACTCCATGAATGCGGTGGCGGATTGGACCGGGGTGATTTCGGGGAGCCACGGATTGCCGCATTGTTTGGCGGCTTCGAGTGCGGCCGTCTGCCATTTCTCGATTTTTTTGTCGGAGCGGTCGGCGTCGAGGTGGACTTGGGTGCGTTCGCTCGCGAGGGGCACGATGCGGGCGGCCCCGATCTCGGTGGCTTTGCGCACGATGTCGTCCATGGTGCCGCCCTTGGGCAGGGCTTGGCCGAGAGTGAGGGTGAAGGGGAGGGGTTTGGTCTTTTGGGCGAAGCGGACTTTGAGGCGGGCGGCGCGTTTGTCGGGGACGGCGAGTTCGCAGATCCACTCGGAGCCGCGGCCGTCGAAAGCGACCACCGTGTGACCGGCGGCGGCGCGGTTGACGACGATGAGATGATGGGACTCTGCGGCTGAAAGGGTGAGCTCTGTGGGTTCGGCGGAGGAGGGCAGGGCGTAGGCGCGAAAATCGGGCATATAAGTAGCGGACGGCGTGGGGGAACGCGCGTCGAGGGGAAAACAGAAAGGGCGCGTGACCGTGAGGCCGAGCGCCCTTGCCGACTTAACTGCAGGTATGAACCTAAAAAGAACGAGTAACCAACGCCGGGGAGACGCGGACGGGGCGAGGGTGTGCAAAATCCATCCGGTGAAATTTACGTGGACACGGGCGAAGGGGTTTTCCAAGTTTCGCGTTCGCTTGAAGGCCCAGGTGGCGGAATTGGCAGACGCAGTAGACTCAAAATCTACCACCGCAAGGTTTGTGGGTTCGACCCCCACCCTGGGCACCAAGTTTTGCGGCAGGCTTGATCCTGCGATGAAGACTTGATGAGGCACATTTGAATGGGCGCGCGAGCGGCGGTCGGGTGTCGTGGTGGGACGATTGGGGAGAGGGGTTTCGCTTCGCCGCATGAGGCGGGTTGGTCGAACGCGGAGCTTTGGCTTGCGGCCCTAGGGCACCAGCCGGACGACAAAAACGGTCCGCACAAAATTTAGGTTCCAACTTGGATTTCGAGGCAGGGTATCCAAGCTTTGGACTGTGTTTCCTGTGCAACAGTCTTTGGCTCGCCGCTGGGCGTATGCGGTGGTGGTGGCGAGCCTGATCGTGCTCGCGTCCAGCCGGAGTGCGGTCGAAGGACCGAAGGTCGAGCATTTCGACAAGATCGTGCACTTTTCCGTCTACGGATTGCTGGGCACGTTGGTGGTGCGGGCGCTGGGGCGGCCGCGGGCGATTTGGGCGGTGGTCTTGGTCTCGGGCTTTGGCGTGAGCGACGAATTGCACCAGTCTTTCACGCCGGACCGGTCGATGGAGCTCGCCGATTGGGTGGCCGATACCCTCGGGGCGACGGTGGCGGTGCTGGCTTACACGCGGTGGACGGCTTACCGGCAACGTCTGGAGTCGCCGGTGCGAATTGGGAAACTCCGGATTGGAGGCGCCGCATGAAGCCCGATGAAATCCAGTCCAAAATCGAAGCGCTGCGGGCTGAAATCGTCCGGCACGATGAGCGTTATTACTGTCAGACGAAACCGGAGATCACGGATTTTGAGTATGATTTATTGAAGCACGAGTTGGCGGAATTGGAGGTAAAGTTTCCGCAGTTCGCGCGGGCGGACTCGCCGACGCAACAGGTGGGTGACGACCGGGTGCAGGGATTCGTCGAGGTCGCCCATCGGCAGAAAATGCTGAGCCTCGACAATACCTACAACGAAGCGGAGGTGCGGGCGTTCGGCGTGCGCTTGGCCAAGCTCGTGGAGAGCGCCGGAGAATTGGAGTTTACGGTTGAGCCGAAGATCGACGGGTTGGCGGTGAGTCTTACCTACGAGGATGGAAAACTCGTGCGGGCGGTGACGCGGGGAAAAGGCGACAAGGGTGACGACGTGACCGCGAATGTGCGCACGATCACGATGTTGCCGCACACGTTAGCCGGAGTTGCGCCGCACGTGGTGGAGATTCGAGGCGAGATCTATCTTACCGCGGCGGAGTTTGACCGGATCAACGCCGAGCGGGCGGTGGCGGGCGAAGATCTTTACGCAAATCCGCGCAACCTCGCGGCGGGCACGATCAAGCAGCTCGATTCCGCCGAGGTGGCGCGGCGCAAGTTGGCGATCGTGCTCTACAGTCTGGGGTATTGTGAGCCGGAGGTCGTGGGCTCGCAGTCGGAATTGCATGAGCGGCTCCGCGCTTGGGGTCTGCCCGTGGTCGAGAAAATGTGGCGCGTGCGCGGGATCGACGCGGCGTGGGACGCGATCGGAGAACTCGATGGACTGCGCCGGAGCTTTGCCTATGGCACCGACGGTGCGGTGGTGAAGCTGGATGACCGGGCGCTGCAACGCGCGGTGGGTGAAACGGCGAAGGCGCCGCGTTGGGCGATCGCGTATAAATTTAAACCCGACACGGCGCGCACGCGGCTGCGCGCGATTACCATTCAGGTGGGGAAGACGGGGATCTTGAGCCCGGTGGCGGAGCTGGAGCCGGTGTTGCTCGCGGGCAGCACGATCAGCCGCGCGACGCTGCACAACGAGGATGAGATTCGCCGCAAGGATATCCGGGTGGGCGATTTGGTGGAGATCGAGAAGGCGGGCGAGGTCATCCCGGCGGTGCTGAAATCGTTCCCCGAAGAGCGCATCGCCGGGGCGGTGGAGTTCGATCTGTGCGCGATGGTCGGCGGAAAATGTCCGGTGTGCGGCAGCGGAATCGCCCGGCTGGAAGTCGCCGGCGAGGACGGGCGCGGCGTGGCGTGGAAATGCCAGAATTACGATTGCCGCGCGCAGCGGACAGGACGGTTGACGTTTTTTTGTGGTCGGCGCGCGCTGGCAATTGACGGGCTGGGCGAGGTCGTGGCGGCGAAGCTCGTCGAACTCGAATTGGTGAAAGATCCGCCAGAGGTTTATGATGTGACCTGGGAGACGTTGGCTACGCTCAACCTCGGGACGGCGGAGGAACCGAGAATTTTCGGCGAGAAGAATGCGGCGAAGATTGTCGCGGCGCGGGAGGCGGCGAAGGCTTTGCCGTTGGAGAAATGGCTGTATGCGTTGAGCGTGCCGGACGTGGGCGAGAGCACGGCGCGGGAGTTGGGTCGGCGGCACCGAAGCTTTGCAGAATTGAGAGAATCGGAGCTTTTACGGGCGGTGCTGCAGAAGGCGGGGCTGGTCGCGCGACGGGAAGTTGAAGCGCCGGCCTCGCGGAAAAATCCCGCGAAGTCAGACGAGGAAAAGGCTCGGCGCAAAGAGCTGTGCGTCCGGCTCGACGCCGAGATCGCGGCGCTCGATGCGGGCGTGCTGGCTGGGGCGCCGGCGGACATCGGGCCGGCGGTGGCGGCGAGCGTGTTGGAGTTTTTCGCGAGTGAGCCGGGCCGGCGGATCCTGACCAAGCTCGGCGCGCTGGGGATTGATCCGCAGGGGACGGTGGTGGCGGCGGGCGGGTTTACCGGGAAGACCTTTGTGCTGACGGGGACGTTGCCGACGTTGAAACGCGAGGAAGCCGAGCAAAGAATTTTGGCGGCTGGAGGAAAAGTGAGCGGCAGCGTGAGCAAGAAAACGAGCTACGTGCTCGCGGGGGCCGACGCGGGTTCGAAGCTGGAGAAGGCGCAGGCGCTCGGCGTCCCGGTGATCGACGAGGCGGAACTGGTTCGACTGCTCGGGCCGGCCTAATCCACCGAGCGGCTCATAAGCCGCGGCTTTGCATGGCGCGGCCGAGCTCTTTCATGAAGGCCTGGGCGTCGGCGGGCGAGGGGCGGTAGCCGGGTTGGCTGATTTCCGTAAAGCCGGGGCGGTATTGCTGGTCGATGATCCACTTGCCGGTCACGCCGTCGCTGAAGGTCACGCTACCGCCGGCGATCGCCCCGGGAATGAGGGTCACTTTGTCCACGACGACGGTGACGGTGCTGGGACCGGCGGGGTCGGCGGGCGGGAGCGGATCTTCGCCCGGAGGCAGTTCGGCGTCGTCGCCCTCGGGGAATTCGGAGCCGTCGTCGGGCGGGAGATCGGTGGGGCCGGCGGCTGTGGGGGCGGCGGGCTTGGGGGTGGGGGCGGACTGGCTGACGTCGCTTACGTCGGCTTTGGGGGCGGGGTCTTTGAGGGTGAGTTCAAGGTCGTCGACGAGGAAGCGGACGTCGCGGTAGGTGAGCGTAATCTTAAAGTGCTCGAGGAGCTTTTTTTGGACGGCGGAGAGGTTGTCGCCGGCGGCGACCCAAGTGGCGACGGTGGTTTTTTGCTCGGGAGTGAGGGACATGGTCGGCGGAAAGCGGAGGGTTAAGAGTCGGTGGCTAAAGTTAAGCGCTGAGAGATAGGCGTGAGACCGGCGCAGTCAACGCGGGCGGAGCGGACGGGCGTCGGCGAGCGACGACCCTACACGGACACGAAGGCTGCGGCGGGCGGGGGCTGGGCGTTGCGTTAAGGATAACGCGCCTGCCCTCAATCAGCGGCCGAGCTGATTCTTGAGGAATTCCACGCTGCTGCGCGTGGTGGCGTCTTGCTCCATCATGTTGTCCACGGCTTTGCAGGCGTGGATGACGGTGCCGTGATCGCGGCCGCCGAAGGCATCGCCGATTTCCTGAAGGGAGTGCTTGGTGAGCGTGCGGGTGATATACATCGCGATCTGGCGGGGGATAGCGATGTTGTTGGGCCGGCGCTTGCTGGTCATGTCGCTGTGGCGGATCTGAAAATGATCGGCCACGCGTTTCTGAATCGTCTCGATGGTGAGGATGGTCTGCGCCTGCTCCATGAGCACGTCGTGCAGGAGGCGTTCGGCGGTCGCGAGGTCGATGGGTTTACTGGTGAGGGCGGTGTAGCTGGCGACCTTGATCAACGCGCCTTCGAGGCGGCGGATGTTCTTCGTGATGTTCTGCGCGATGAAATTGATGATGGGCGCGGGGAGGTCGCATTTGAGCGCGGCGGCCTTGGTGCGAAGAATGGCGATGCGGGTCTCGACGTCGGGCGACTGGATGTCGGCGGGGAGGCCCCATTCGAAGCGGGAGACGAGGCGGGCTTCGAGTTTCTGGATCTCGGAAGCGCGGCGGTCGCTGGAGAGGACGATCTGTTTACCGGCTTCAAAGAGGTCGTTGAACGTGTGGAAGAATTCTTCCTGGATGCGCTCTTTGTTGGCGAGGAATTGGACGTCGTCGAGGAGGAGGACGTCGGCTTGGCGATACCGTTGGCGGAATTTGGTGAGGCTGTTTTCCTGGAGCGCCTGGATGAACTCGTTAGTGAACTTCTCCGTGGAGAGGTAGGCGACGCGGGCATCGGGCTTGCGGCGCAGGATGGCGTGGCCGATGGCGTGCATCAGGTGGGTTTTGCCGAGGCCGGTGTCGCCGTAGAGAAAGAGCGGATTGTAGGCCTGCGCGGGGGATTGGGCGACGGCGAGGGCGGCGGCGTGAGCCATCTGGCTGTTGGAGCCGACGACGAAGGTTTCGAAGGTGTTGCGCGGATTGAGCAGGCCGGCGGTGGGCCCGCGTTCATCGTAGCGGGTGGCCTTACGGGTGGCGCCGGCGGACGCGCGGCTGCGGGCGAGGGCGGAGTCGGCTCCGGCACGCTGGCTGGTGGCCGATGGGGTGGCGCCGGTGGTGTTAAGTTTGACGTGGACGAGGCGGCCGGCGACGAGCCGAAGCCGCTGGGTGATCAGGTCAAGGTAGTTGTCGTTGATCCAAATCGAGGCGAATTCGTTGGGCACGCCTAGGGTGACGACATCTTCGTTGGTTTCGAGGCAAACGACGGGCTCGAACCACATATGGAAAACATCTTCCGGAAACAGCGATTTGAAGTCGCATTTCACGGTTTCCCAAAGGCTGGGCGAGAGAGACAGGGTGGGCATTAGCGGGCGATGGGAGCGGTTTTATTCACAGACGGAGCCGAGGGGCTCTTTCGTCACGTTCGCTCTAGGCTGCATCCGGGCTCGCGGGGGGAGAAAATGGGAGAGTGGGCCAACAGAAATAAAAGCGGAATTTTGGAATGATATAACATGTTGTTGGCCAATTGATAGTTGGAACTATCGGGTGGCGGCTGACGAGATGAAGCGAAAAGGAAGTGAGAAGGAACGTTCGGATCGACCAGAAGAGGTGGCGAAGGAGGGAATAACTGCGAAGCAAAAATGCATGACAAGGCGAAGTTTTTGACAAGTTACTCACAGGCCCGATGGGCATAACTTTTTTGAATTTTTTGTTGCCAACACTTCCCTGGGCTGGGGTCGGCGATTTGACCGCTTTTTTGGTGTAGTTTGATGGAAAATACAGAGGCGGAAACTCAGAGGGAAAGTGCCCTAAAATTGTTACAGGAAGGTTACGGTCATGAAACGGAAGGACGTTGGGCGATGCGCGAACGCGCCGAACCAAAAGAAAACCTTAGACCGCCGCCGGCGCGGGGTCGACCCACTTGCCGTGTTCTTTGATCAGGGCGATGAGGCGGGCGTCGGCCTCGGCTTGGGGCAGGTTGTATTGCACGCAGGTCTTGCCGACGTAGAGATTGATTTTTCCGGGCGCGCCGCCGACGTAGCCGAAGTCGGCGTCGGCCATTTCGCCGGGTCCGTTGACGATACAACCCATGATCGCGAGCTTCACTCCTTTGAGGTGTCCCGTCTGCGCGCGGATGCGCTGGGTGGTCGTCTGAAGGTCGAACAGGGTGCGGCCGCAACTGGGGCAG
>CAMBRG010000076.1 GCA_945869845.1 Opitutus sp. GAS368
AGGTCCCAAGGGTTCGGCTGTTCGCCGATTAAAGTGGTACGCGAGCTGGGTTCAGAACGTCGTGAGACAGTTCGGTCCTCTATCCGCTGTGGGCGTTTGTGATTTGAGGGGTTCATTCTCTAGTACGAGAGGACCGAGAATGACGAACCTCTGGTGTTCCGGTTGTCGCGTCAGCGGCAGCGCCGGGTAGCTATGTTCGGCAAGGATAAGCGCTGAAAGCATCTAAGCGCCAAGCCTATCCCAAGATAAGATCACAATATATCGCAAGATATTATAAGGTCCGAATAGACCATTCGGTTGATAGGCTATATGTGTAAGCACAGTAATGTGTTGAGCTTAATAGTACTAATTTCCTTATCAATTATTCTAATTTTTTTTAGGCGTTTAAATTTCCTGATTTTTCCTAGTGATTATATAGTTCAGGCTCCACCCGTTCCCATCCCGAACACGGCCGTTAATCTTGAACTAGCCAATGGTAGTAGGACTATAGGTCCCGCGAGAGTAGGTTATTGCTAGGTTTTATATCCGCTCACTTAACTGTGAGCGGATTTTTTTTGGTGGAGTTCTCGCAAGATATTCAACTTTAGTTTTGAGGACCGCTCGGTAGAACGGCGGGAGGATATTCCGGTGAGTTGCTGACCGAATATCCATGCAAGATCGTGATAGAGAACGGTTAAAGGTCGGGATGATGACCACTATGATGGTTGCAGTGGTGACCGGTGAGATCGGGTGACGTGATGGCCGGTTTCAGCAATCGTGGGGCTAGACGGACGTTGTCTCGCCCGCCATCCGCGCCACATGAGCGAGGATGTTCCGCGCTCAGGCCATCGGGTCTTGGCAGCGACGCTGGCATGAGACGATCAGCCAATAGAAGATGACCGAGCGTGGGCTGGCGTCGGGGTGCTCGATAAATACCGAGTTCTTCTTTCCAATGCACGAAGGCCGGGACGGTAAAGCGCCGGCCGTGGACCTGGTAGGCGAAAAAGGCGGTCACCTGCGCGGCGGTTACAGCGAGGTAGTGGGGTTGTGAAGGGGAGTCTCCTTGAACGGGTTTTTTACGCCCAAGGCGAAGATATTTCGCTAGAGGAGTCCGAATCGAATTGACGGAAAGAGGACGCAGGTGAGGCGGACGATCCGGATTTTCATAAAAAATTTAACCGCCGAGGGGCGGAGCGACTGGACGCCGCCACGGATCGCCGCCGGGACAAAATCAAAACGACAACGTGTTGTTCACGCTCCACGTGCGCTCGGGCGGGATGCGGAACGTGCCCCATGAACCATCGGGATTGGACGCGATCGGGATCAACTCGTCCTTGGCGTTGAGGTTTCGGACGTTGAACGAAACGACCCAATTCACCGCGCTGCCCATGATCTTCAGCTTCCGCCGGTAGGAGACGGTCGCGTCGAACTGGGTTTCGGCGGGCCCGAAGTAGGGTCGGGTGATGTCAGCCGCCGTGATGCCGCCGGCGGTGACGTAGGGATAGCCGATGCCGATTTTATCCTGCCAGCGCACTGCGCCACCAACGCTCAGGCCGCGGATGAAGCCGCGGGTGAATTCGTAGCGGGTGACCAAGTTCGAACGCCACTTGCGGATTTCCGGAGCGGCCGAACCCGACAGCCGTGCGGCCGTGCGGATTGAGGGCAGCGACTCGGCCACGTACTGATCGTAAAAAGTGAGCAACGTGGCGTTGGTGGGCGCACGGGAGCCGGGCAGGAGTTTCCCGGCGAACATCGTGTCCAAGTTTTTCTTCCACTGGTCGGCGTAGGCGAGTTCTTCGGCGGCGACGTTGGCCTTCACCGCTTCGTTTTTCGTCACGCTGAGCGAAATTCGCCAATTTTTGGTGGGATTGATGATCGCTTCGAATTCGGTGCCAGTGGATTCGGTGTTGCTGGTCGAAGCGAGGTTGACGATCGAATCGGGGGTCCATTGTAGCGTATTGCCACTGCCGGTGAAGCGGGGGTTGAAATTTTTGTCCGGTCCGATGTTGGACCGCAGGCGGGCAGGGATGGTTTCGTAGAGCGCAAGAGCGACGTCACTGAAACTGTTCCAACCCGGATAGGTGTAGTTGAAATCGGCTGGACTCAGGCCGGCGTCGCGGGAGGCGATGAGGCGCGAGATCTGACCGCTGATATAGTTGTAGGGATTTCCGACGCTGATGGAGTCTCCTTGGATCGTCGTTTTGTATTGGTTGACGCGGAGCTCGAACGTGTCGCGGAAGGTCGCGAGCGAGATGCCTACCTCTTCGGTCTCGGCGGTGGGCGAGCCGATTTCCTCGTTCCAAATGTTTCGGCGTTGGCCGACGGGGTTGAAGTTGCCCGATTTGTTCCAATGGGCGCGGAGCTCCGAGCCGAGAGGCAATTTGAACGGCAATTTACCGACGACGCTCCTGGTCCAACTGCGTTTGAGCTGAGCGGCCGATTTTTGAAAGGTGATGTTCGAGTCGTCGAAGCTGCCGTTGGCGAGGCGGTTTGGCGGGAGGGAGGTATAGGCTTGGTCCTTGTCCTCGCGCCAGCCGACGACGGTCACGAGGTGGTTGTTGAGCCAGTGGCTTTGCAGGGCGAAGGCCATCGAGTCCAATTCCTCGCGTTGGTCGACGATGCGCTGGAGCACGCGCAGCGGCTTGGAAGTGCCGGACACGAAGGAGCGGGTGACGGGATCATACACCCGCAACGTGTAAGTCTGGCCGGCGGCCGGGCGCGCGGCGCTGATCGCTTGGAGACGGACGTCGTCGAGCGTGGCAGTGTTGAGCAGAGACGGGCCGAGATAGAACCAGCCGCTCACCTGAGTACCGAAAGTGGCGGGTTGGGCGCCGTTCAAGCTGCTCTGGGGATTGAGTTGGCCGTTGGGGTCCCACGTGCTGGAGTACGTGCGGTTAAAACGCTCAATCTCGGTGTTGAAGAAGAGAGAGGATAAGGTGTGCCGGCCGAACCAGCGGGCGGCCCTCGATTTGCTTTGGGCGAAGTCGTGTTTAAAGAAGGCGGAGAACTGTTGGGATTCGCGCTTGGTGCGGTTCATTTGGTCACGGAACACATCGGTTGTAGTGATGAAGGGGCGGCCGAAGTTGGGGTTGGGAATGCCCAACGGGAACGCGGCGGAGCGGACGCTGAGCACCGAGTTCACATCGACCAAAATACCTTCGTCGTTGCCGCCGGTCGGAATCGAGAAGTCGCGCTTGCGGGTGAACGTCTGGTCGTTGAAAGCGAGCTCGAAGCCAGCTTTGCCGCCAAGCAGCAACTGGTCGTAGCGGATATCGGTCGCATCGAAGTCCTGCTCGCGGAAGTCGAATGCGCCCGTGATGAGCTCGTCGTAGAAGTTGAAGACCTTCGGATTGCTGAGGTGGGAGCGGACATAGCCGGTGCGGAGGCGATTACCGTCGCCCGACGAACTCAGCGAGCCGCCAGGACTGCCAGGGAGCGTGGCGGGAATGCCGCCTTGGAAGCCCTGGACGTTGGCCAACGCGGGGTCGGTGAAGCCGACGCTGGCCTCGCTGGAGGTCGGGTTGGCGTAGACGAGCGCCCACTGGGTGTAGAGCGGGAAGCCGCGGATGACGCCGGTCTGGGCCTGGGTGCCAACGAGGGGCGTGCCGGCCGACGTTTGCAGTTGGGCCAGCGCGCCGTTCCAGCGCCACTTCGGGTTGAGCTCGTTGAACCAATTGGCGACCGTGAAGGTCGGCGTGAGAGGATCAGGCGGAACGCCCTCGATTTTGCCCTTCTCAAAATTGGCGCGCAGGGTGCCGCGGCCGAGAAACGAACCGCGCTTGGGATCGAGCGCGCGCAGGTTGATCGCCGCGTAGAGGCGTTGGTCTTGGTCGAACGAGGGCTCTTGCCGGTAATTTCTCCGGTCGTTGAGTAAGGCAAGGCGGGCGGCGAGACGACCGGGCACGATGACTTTATTGATGTGAAACTCCTCGCGGTGGGATTCGTAGGAACTGAAGCGTGATACGACGCGGTAGCTGTCGGTAAACGACGCCTTACGCATCGCGGAGTCCATGATACCGCCGGCGTTGCCGACGCCGGCCAAAATGGCGTTGGGGCCGCGGCTGATGGTGAGGGTTTCGAAGTTGAAGGTGTCCCCGGGGATATCGGTCGCGAAGAAGTCACGGGTGCGCGTGGCTTGGGCGAGGGCGCGCACGCGGTTGATGGCGGCCGGATCGTCGCGCACCTCGGCGGAATTTTCTCCAGCGATGCCTGAGAAATTTCCCCCTTGGCCGGCGACTTCTGTAGAGGCGGTGTAGGTGAGGATGTCCTGGAGCTTGGCGACGCCGATATCCTCAAGAAATTCCTCGGTGTAGATCGAGACAGCAGCGCCGATGTCCTTGATATCGGTGTTGAGGCGCGTGCCGGCGAGCGTGCTGGTGGCGCGGTAGCCGAGGTCGCGTTCGGAGCGGATGACGAACGGGCTGAGTTCGACCACTTCAGATTCCGGGATCGGAGCGGTGGAAATCGGGGTGGCGACAGCCGCCGTGGACGCAGGCGCATCGCCCGGGGCCGGGGCGCGTTGCGCTCTAAGGGTCGGGCCGGCAAGAAACAGACAGATGACCGCGCTGGCGGCGAAGCGGAGCGAGCGGGGTTGAGTGAGGTGCGGGCGGGGTGGGTTCATGGATTTTGTCTGTGAGGGTGGGTAGTGCAAAAAACTCGGACCGGGAAACAGGCACGAGAGGAAATTTATTTACGACAAGCTCAACGCTAAGCCCAAAAAAGTTTGGTGAAGACGTTCACCAACCCGCGCGGAACCTGCCTCCGGCGGCTTCTCACCAACCGGTGAACGTGAGTCGGCCCAGCCAACGCGGAGCGCGGTCGTGCGCTGGGCTGATCGAGGTTTGAAGCGATATCGTGAGAGGCAGTCCGCACCGAAACAGTCCTGCATCCGCCAATTTTTCTGTCGGCTCGGTGGGCTCGCGCTTATGGTTCGGAGATTTTAGGAAAAGCAACTTGCGCGACTCTCCTCGGCTGCTACGGTCCGCGGACTAGCGTCTATTAAATTTCTATCCACTCATGGTCTCGGCAAACTCCGAATTGGGCTACAACGGCAAGGTCGAAGGCGAAGTTATCGTCTCTCGGGCCGACGCGGTCATCAATTGGATCCGAACCAACTCCGTGTGGCCCATGCCGATGGGTTTGGCGTGCTGTGCGATTGAATTGATGGCGGTCGGCAACGGGCGGTTTGATATCGCGCGTTTCGGCGCCGAGGTGATGCGTTTTTCTCCCCGCCAGGCCGATTGCATGATCGTGGCCGGCACAGTGACCTATAAAATGGCTCCGGTGGTTCGCCGCATCTATGATCAGATGACTTCGCCAAAGTGGGTGATCGCAATGGGGGCCTGTGCGAGCTCCGGCGGCATGTATCGTAGCTACGCGACGTTGCAGGGAGTGGATCGCATCATCCCGGTGGACGTTTATGTGAGTGGGTGCCCTCCGCGCCCGGAGGCATTGCTCGACGCCTTGATCAAGCTGCAAAGTAAGATCAAGAAAGAGCATTCCGCCGCCCAGCTCTTCTCGGCCTGATCCCAGCGTTATTCCCTTTTGTGATGTCTGCCTCCGTCGACGCCATCAGCGCCATCAAGGCGAAATTTTCTCAAATCACCGATCGTCCCAGCCGGGATTGTCCGGCGATCGACGTGCCAAATGCGGACATCGTGACCGTGCTCCGGGCACTGCGGGATGAGGGTGGGTTTGATCTCCTCTCCGATTTGACCGCGATCGATTGGGCGGAGGGCGCGTCGCCTCGGTTCACGGCGGTCTACCACCTTTTTTCAACGGTTTCGTACGCCGCGATTCGTGTGGCAACCCCGTGCATCGGCGAGGATTCGGCCCCGACGGTGCCGAGTGTCGTGACGCTTTGGCCGGCGGCTAATTGGCACGAACGCGAGGCGTTCGACATGTTTGGAATTAAGTTTGAGACCCATCCGGACCTGCGCCGAATTTTGATGTGGGATGGTTATCCCTATCATCCGTTGCGCAAAGAATTCCCTTTGGCGGGCATTGAGACGGCGCTGCCCGATCTTGAGGTGGCCGAGGAAACCAAAGCCAAGGTCATCGCGGCGCCGATGATGGGCGGGCCCTTTGTTGCGTCGGCGGGCGAGATGAATCTCACCGAGGCCGAACCGCGCGCAAAAGACGAGAGCTGGAACGAACGCTCCGCCAAACCCGACGCCTGATTTCACCGACGCTATGGCCACCGAATTTGCTTTTCCAGACAGTGCGGCGAAAGCCGCCGGCGCCGAGCAGGATTTCGCGCCGGAAAAGATGTCCCTCTCGATGGGGCCGTCGCATCCGTCGACCCATGGAGTGTTGCGGCTGCAGATGGAACTCGACGGCGAGATTCTGGTGAAGTGCGACCCGGTGCTCGGTTACTTGCACCGCGGCGACGAGAAGATCGCCGAGAATATGACTTACAACCAGTTCGTGCCCTACACGGACCGGTTGGATTACCTCGCACCGCTGGCCAATAACATGGCGTTCGCCATCGCAGTGGAGCGGCTCGCCGGGCTTGAGGTGCCGGCACGGTGTCAGGCGATCCGCGTGCTCACAGCGGAAATGGCCCGCGTCTCGGCGCACCTGATGGGGCTAGGCGCATTCGGCCTCGATGTCGGCGCGTGGACGGTGCTCGTGCACTCGCTCAACCAGCGCGAACATCTCTACAAGCTTTTTGAGGAGCTGACGGGCGCCCGTTTTACTACGAGTTACACCCGGATCGGTGGGGTGACGCGCGATGTGCCTGAAGGTTGGTTGGGCCGGGTGATCGAATTCTGCGATCAGTTCGAACCGGCGCTCGAAGAAACGCTCGCGTTGCTCACGCGGAACAAGATTTTCCAAGATCGCACGGTGGGCGTGGGTGTCATTTCGAAGGAAGATGCCATCGCCTACGGCCTGACCGGTCCGAATTTGAGAGGCTCCGGCGGGTCGCTCGATTTGCGCAAGGACAAGCCCTACTCCGGCTACGAACAGTATGAGTTTGATGTGCCGATCGGCTCGAAGGGCGATTGCTATGACCGCTATCTTTGCCGCGGCGAAGAGATGCGCCAGTCGGTGCGGATTATCCGCCAAGTGATCGCGAAGTTCCCCGGTGGCGATTGGTATGCGAAGGATGCGCGGAAGATTTTTGCGCCGCCGAAGGACAAGATTCTTACCTCGATGGAGGAGTTGATTAACAACTTCATGATCGTAACCGAGGGGCCGCAGATTCCGGCCGGTGAAGTTTACTTTGAAGCGGAAAACCCCAAAGGCGCGCTCGGTTTCTACATCGTGAGCAAAGGCGGCGGGGTGCCGTGGCGCCTGAAGATCCGCTCGCCCTCGTTCTGCAATCTGTCGATTTTACCCAAGGTCTGCGCCGGCACCATGATCTCCGACGTGGTCACGTTGCTCGGTTCGCTCGACTTTGTGATGGGCGAGTGCGACCGCTAAAATTTCCCGCGAATCCAGTTCGATGAATCTCAAGGCTGAAACTCTTTCCAAAATCGACGAGGTAATCACCCATTACCCGGTGAAACGGAGCGCCACGTTGCCGTTGCTGCATCTCATCCAAGAAGACATCGGCCATCTCCCGCCGGAAACGAGCGAGTGGGTGGCGGCCAAGCTTGAGCTTGAGCCGATCAACGTGCTGGAAGTGATCACATTTTATCCGATGTTTCGACAGAAGCCGATTGGCCGGCGACACATCAAAGTTTGCCGCACGCTTTCTTGCGCGCTGGTCGGCGGCTACAAGACGTGCGCGACGTTTGAAGCGGAGTTTAAAACGCACCTCGGCGAAGTGTCGCCCGACGGTGAAGTGACGGTGGATTTCGTCGAGTGTCTCGCCAGCTGTGGCACCGCGCCCGTCGTGCTGATCGACGACGAACTGCATGAGAAGGTCGACGCCGCGAAGGCCAAGCAGTTGAGCGATCAGATCAAAGCCGAAGCCAAAAAACGTTGAACCTTTCCGCCATGCCCGCACCCGCCCAACGCCGCATCATTTTTCAGCATATCGATGAGCCCGGCTACACGAATGACCTCGGTTGTTACGTGCGGCACGGCGGCTACGAAGTGCTGAAGCAAGCGGTCACGCGTAAGCCCGAAGAGCTCATCGACGAGGTGAAGAAATCCGGTCTGCGCGGTCGCGGCGGCGCCGGTTTCCCCTGCGGCGTGAAGTGGGGATTGGTCGACCGCAAGAGCGGCAAGCCGATCTACCTCATCGTCAACGCCGACGAGTCCGAGCCCGGCACGTTTAAGGATCGCTACATCATGCATCAGGATCCGCACCAGCTGATCGAGGGCACGATGATCTCGTGCTTCGCGAACAACGTGCGGCAGGCCTACATTTATATTCGCGGTGAGATGCCGCACGGCGCGCGGATTTTGGAAAAGGCGATCGCCGAAGCGCGTGCGGCGAATTTCGTCGGCCCCAATATTCTCGGCACGAATTACAGCTGTGAGATATTCGTCCACCGCGGCGCTGGCGCCTACATCTGTGGAGAAGAAACCGGCCTGATCGAGTCGCTCGAAGGCAAGCGCGCCAATCCACGGATCAAGCCGCCGTATTTCCCTGCCGTCCTCGGGCTC
This sequence comes from Opitutus sp. GAS368, assembly GCA_945869845.1. Taxonomy (GTDB): domain Bacteria; phylum Verrucomicrobiota; class Verrucomicrobiia; order Opitutales; family Opitutaceae; genus Tous-C4FEB. The sequence continues at coordinate 8,539 of CAMBRG010000076.1, forward strand.
TACCAATGCCCGACGATCGTGAACAACGTCGAGACGCTCTGCCACGTGAAGCATATCGCCGAACACGGCGGTGCCGAATATGCGAAGATCGGGACGCCCGGCAACACCGGCACCCGCATCTTCTGCGTTTCGGGCCATGTGCAGCGTCCCGGCTATTACGAGTTCCCCGCCGGGACGATCACGATGGGCCAATTACTCAACGAAGTTTGCGGCGGTCCGTTACCTGGACGCACCTTCAAGGCCGTGATTCCCGGTGGTTCTTCGGCCAAGATCATGCGCTTCGGCGAGCGTTACAAGGGTAAGCGCAAGGTCGGCACCGAGATGGTCGACTACGATTGGGGCGTCGAGGATGTGCCGATGGATTTCGACTCGCTCGGGATGATCGGCACGATGGGCGGCTCCGGCGGAGTGATCGTGATGGACGACACCGTCAACATGGTCGAAGCCCTCGCCAACATCAACGCGTTCTACTCTCATGAGAGCTGCGGCCAGTGCACGCCGTGCCGCGAAGGCTCGTTGTGGATGAAGAAAATTTCCTCGCGGATGGTTCACGGTCAGGCCCGGCCGGAAGACGCCGCGCTCCTCAAGAGCGTCGCAGATCAGATTCCTGGCCGGACGATCTGCGCCTTCGGCGAGGCGTGCTCATGGCCGACCCAAAGCTTCATCGCAAAATTCGGCGATGAATTTAAGCAGTATTCCGAGACCAAGAAAACCGCGAAGCCGGCCGACGCCGTCGCGCTGATTTGATTTTCCCCGCACCGATGATCGCCACCGCCAAACCCGACCTCGTAACCGTCAACATCGACGGCCAAGAGATCGCCGTGCCTAAAGGCACCAACGTGATCGAGGCTGCGCGTCTCGTGAACGTCGATGTGCCGCATTACTGCTACCACCCGAAGCTCACGATCGTCGGCAATTGCCGGATGTGTCTGATCGAAATGGGCATGCCGGCGGTCGATCCCGCGACCAAGGCGCCGGTCATGGACCCGGCCACGGGCAAGCAGAAGATCAACTGGATCCCGCGCCCCCAGATCGGCTGCGGCACCAACGTCTCGCCCGGCCTGCACGTGCGGACGACCACGCCGATGGTGAAAGATGCGCGCGAGGGCGTGATGGAGTTTCTCCTCATCAATCATCCGCTGGATTGCCCGATCTGCGACCAAGCCGGCGAATGCAAGTTGCAGGAGCAGGCCACTGGCTACGGCCGCGGCTATTCGCGCTTCATTGAGGACAAAAACGTCAAGCCCAAGCGCACCCAGCTCGGGCCGCGGGTTACCCTCGACGATGAGCGCTGCATCCTTTGTTCGCGCTGCATTCGTTTTTCCAAGGAAATCGCGAGGGACGACGTCCTCGGCTTCGTGGACCGCGGCAGTTATTCGACGCTCACCTGTTTTCCGGGTAAGAAACTCGAAAATAACTACTCCCTGAATACGGTGGACATCTGCCCGGTGGGCGCGCTCACGAGCACCGATTTCCGTTTCAAGATGCGCGTCTGGTTTCTCAAACAGACCAACGCGATCGACACCGAATCCTCCGTCGGGGCCAACACGGTCGTGTGGTCGCGCGAGGGCACGATTTACCGCATCACGCCGCGCCGTAACGACGAGGTGAACGACACCTGGATGGCCGACTCCGGCCGGGTCCTGTTCAAGGCGGTGCAAGCGCCCGACCGCCTCTCGGCCGTCAAGATCAACGGCACCGACAGCGCGTTCGACATCGCGATCAACGCCGCCGCTGAGCTCTTCAAAGCCAATGCCGGAGCCGTCGCCGTGGTCGGCTCGGGCCGCAGCACCGTGGAGGAGCAATTCCTGGCCAAGCAGCTCGCGACGGCGCTCAAGGCTCCGACCTACCTCGTGAGTCGGGTCGGGGAGGGCGACAAGCTCCTCGTTTCCGCCGACCGCAATCCCAACGTGCGCGGCGCACTCGTCACCGGCCTGATTCCGACGTTGCCGAGCGCGGAATTGGTCGACCTCGGCGCTCAAATTGACGCCGGGAAAATAAAGGTGGTCGTGACCCTGGGAGAGGACCTCGCCGCCGCCGGCCTCAATGCCGGCCAGCTTGCAAAGATTTCCGTGATCGTGCTGGGCACTCATGCGAATTCGATGGCTGGCGGAGCCGCGGTCGTGTTCCCGACGCTCACCGCTTTTGAGAAGAGCGGCACGTTTGTGAATCAGCAGTTCCGCATTCAAAAATTTCTCAAAGCCGTCCCGCCCATTGCCGGCGCCACGGATGATCTGATCGTGCTCGCGAAACTTGTCGGCGCCGCCGGCGGCGCGATGCTCCCGACCGAGGTTTACGCGCTGTGGAAGAGTATCGCGGCGGCGGTGCCTGCGCTGGCGACCACGACCTTCGCTAATTTGCCGGAGACGGGCCAGTTGCTCGACGCGACTCCGTTTTTGGCGCTGCCCTTCGTCGAGGGTGAGACCCTGCACTACAAGCCAGCGCAACATGTGGTTGCTGCCGCGAACGCCTGATTTTACGCGCCGCCATGTTCGACTTCTATTTTGAGATCCCGCTGGTAATTCGGCTGTTTTTGCAAGGGCTGGCGGTGATTATGGTCATCTTTCCGATCGCCGGCGCGTGCTCGATGGCCGAGCGCAAGGTCGCGGCTTGGATTCAGGACCGGCCCGGCCCCAACCGCGCCGTCGTGCCGTGGGTCGCTTGGATCCCTTTCCTAGGGACCTTGCTGCAACGCCTCGGCATTTTCCACGTCATGGCCGACGGCGGGAAGATGCTGTTTAAGGAAGACTCGTTGCCGGGCCACGTGAACAAGTTCTATTTCGTACTCGCGCCGATCGTCGCGATGATCCCGGCGCTCACGACCGTGGTCGTGGTGCCGTTTGGCGCTTATCTTGATGCCGCGGGCAAGATCATCCCGATCGGTCTTGCGCCGCTCGACATCGGCATTCTCGCGGTGTTCGCCGTCTCCTCGCTCGGCGTGTATTCGATGATTCTCGCCGGCTGGGCCTCGAATTCGAAATACCCGTTTCTCGGCAGCGTGCGCGCTTCCGCTCAGCTCATTTCCTACGAACTTTCGATGGCGCTCTCCGTGCTCCCGATTTTTCTCTGGGTCAATGCGCCGGGCATGGAAGCGACGATGGGTTTTGGTCGCGTCGTTGAGTTCCAGAGCCAACCCGGCTTCTTCGGCGGAATGTGGTTCGGTTTCCTGATGCCGCTCTCGGCCTTCATTTTTCTCGTCGCGCTTTTCGCCGAGACGAACCGGCAGCCATTTGACACGGTGGAATCCGAATCCGACCTCGTCGGCAGTTTCCATACCGAATACGGCGCGTTCAAGTGGGGCCTTTTCTTTGTCGCCGAGTATTCGCACATGATCGTCGGCTCCGGCGTGTTCATGCTGCTGTTCGGCGGCGGTTGGAATCCGCTGCCCTGGGTGCCGCTCGCGGATTTGGTCGGCTGGCTGACCCAAATCACTCCTTTGGCCTCGCATCCGCTTTTCGTGGGCGTGCTCTCGATCTCGATCTTCCTCGGGAAGGTGCTCGCGATGATTTTCTTTTTCATGTGGGTGCGTTGGACGCTCCCGCGTTTCCGCTACGACCAAGTGATGAAGATCGGCTGGCAGCGTTTGTTGCCGCTCTCGATCGCCAACCTTCTCTTCTACGCGATCGCCATCGCGTTCATTCAAAAGTAATCTCGAATCGCCCCGCGCCATGGCCGTCATCACCGTAGAACGCAAGCCGCTCACTTTTCTTGAGCGCACCTACCTGCCGCAGATCGTGGGCGGGTTGACGACGACCCTGAAGCACCTGGTCGCGCCGAAGAAGACGCTCGAGTATCCCGAGCAGCGCCCGGCGATCCCGACCGGTTATCGCGGCGTGCCGACGCTGGTCATGGACCCCAACGGCCGCGAGAAATGCGTGTCCTGCCAGCTCTGCGAATTCGTCTGCCCGCCCAAGGCGATCCGCATCACTCCCGGGGAAATCCCCGCCGATCAGACCGACCGTGCGCACGTGGAAAAGGGTCCGAAGGCCTTCGATATCGACATGCTCCGCTGTATTTACTGCGGCCTTTGCCAGGAGGTTTGTCCCGAGGAAGCGATTTTCCTGCAGAATCAGTTTTCCATGTCGGGCTACTCCCGCGAGGAGATGGTCAACCATAAGGATCGCCTCTACGAGCTCGGCGGCACGTTGCCCGATGCGCATTTTAAATGGGACAAAAAGAAAGCCGCCGAGGAACACGGCAACGCCCACTGATCGTTTCCCGCTGCCGACTGACCCGCTATGGCCTCCATCCTCTTTTTGCTCTTTTCTACCCTCACGGTGCTCTGCGCTGTGGGCGTCGTCGTGAACAAGAACGCCGTCAATGCCGCCGGTTGCCTTCTGCTGTGTCTCGTCGGCGTCGCCGGGCTCTTTGTCCAACTCGACGCCTACCTCTTGGCTTTCATTTTGCTCCTCGTCTACGCGGGCGCGGTCGTCGCGCTGTTTCTCTTTATCATCATGTTGCTGGATGTGCAGGGCCGGCAGTCGTTCGGTTTTAGCGGTATCACCACGTTTGCCGGTCTGATGGCCTTCGCCCTTCTCCTCACCGGTCTCGGCAGCATCGCAATCAAAGGCCACCTCGACGCACCGCGCCTAAACCGGCTCGCGGTCGAAGGCGCAAACCTCAAGTCCTACGCGCAGCAGCTCTTCACCACGTACCTGCTACCGGTGCAGATCATCGGCTTTCTGCTGCTGATCGCGATGCTCGGGGTGATCGTGCTCAGCAAGAAACACGCGACGGAGGAGCCTGCCAAATGATGACCGCCAGTCTCAACGAATACGTGATCATCAGCTCGCTGCTGTTTGCGATCGGCTTTTTCGGCGTGCTCCTGCGCCGCAACACGCTCGTGGTCTTCATGTGCCTTGAACTCATGCTGATCGCGTCAACCTTGGCGCTCGTCGCGTTCTCCCGCTTTAACGCCACGATGGACGGCAACATCTTTGTGTTCTTCATTCTGACGGTGGCGGCGGCCGAGGTAGCCGTCGGTCTTGCGATCATCGTCGCGCTCTTCCGCAAGCGCCAGACCGTGCAAATTGACCAGCTTGATTCGCTGAAGAACTGACGCCGCCCGCCATGACGCCCGTTGCTCTCGCCCTCACCGTTTTGCTCGCGCCACTCGGCTCTGCCGCAGTCATCGCTCTCTTTCTCCGTCGGCAAGGCACACTCGCTTCCGCCGTGTCCTTGGCCGCGGCCCTCGCGATCGCAGTCGCCGGCCTCGGGCTCGCCTTGGGTGGTGACGCCTATCGTTTCAATGCCTCGGCCGAGTGGCTGAAGCTCGGCAGCTTCTCGCTCTCGCTCGGCTTCAAGTTCGACGACCTCGCGGCGCTGATGCTGAGCATCGTCGGCATCGTCGGCGTGTGTGTGCATGTGTTTTCCCTCGGCTACATGCATGACGACGAGGCCAAGGCCCGCTACTTCGGCGGTCTTTCAATCTTTATGTTTTCGATGCTCGGCATCGTTTTCGCCGACAATCTTTTCATGATGTTTATCTTTTGGGAGCTGGTCGGTTTTAGCTCCTATCTGCTCATCAATCATTGGCACGAGCGAGCTGCGCCCGCGGCCGCTTCGAGGAAGGCATTTATCGCGAATCGGGTCGGTGACTTTGGTTTTCTGCTCGGCATCGTGATGTGCTACTGGGCCAACGAGACGGTGAACTTGAGCGAACTCGACGCGCTTGCCGCGAAAGACGGCTTGGTCTTCAGCGCGCTGATCCCGCTGCTGCTTTTTTGTGGCGCGGTCGGTAAATCCGCCCAGCTCCCGCTCCAGGTCTGGTTGCCCGACGCGATGGAAGGCCCGACCCCTGTTTCGGCCTTGATCCATGCCGCTACCATGGTGGCCGCCGGCATTTACATGCTTTGCCGGATCAACGTTCTCATGGTGCCCGACGCGCTCACCGTCATCATGTGGACCGGCACCGCCACCGCGCTTTACGCCGCGCTCTGCGCCATCGTGCAGAGCGACATCAAGAAGATCCTGGCTTACTCCACGCTCTCCCAACTCGGCTACATGGTTGCCGCCTTCGGTCTCGGTTCGCTCGCCGTGGCACATGGCGATCACTCGCATATGGTCGCCGCCGGGGTCGGCGCCGCGATGTTCCACCTCACGACCCACGCCTTCTTTAAGGCCCTCATGTTCCTTGGTTCGGGATCTGTGATCCATGGCTGCCATCACGAACAAGATATTTTCAAGATGGGCGGATTGAAGACGAAGATGCCGCTCACCTTCGCGACGTTCACTCTCGGCGTCCTCGCTATTATCGGCTTTCCTTTCCTTGCCGGGTTTTTCTCGAAGGACGCGATTCTTTACCTGGCTTACGCCAAAAACACCCCGGTCTTCGCCCTCTTGGCGCTGACCGCCGTCCTGACCTCGTTCTATATGGTGCGCCTCTGGAAGATTACATTCCTTGGTGCGCCCCGCTCGGACGCCGCTGCCCACGCCCACGAGGGCGGTCTCACGCTCACGCTGCCGCTCGTGGTCCTCGCGATTTTGTCCGTTTTCGGCGGCTACACGGCGCTCTACCCGAAAATTTTCTCCGAAGTGTTTGTGCTCATCCCCATCGCCCACGGCACCGACCATATGGTCATTTTGATTACCAGCGTCGCCGTCACCGTGATCGGAGCGGCTTCGGCCCTCGTTTTCTACAAGTCCGCCGCCACCGACTCGCTCGGCGCCAAATCCCCCGGCCTTTTCGGCGCGTTCACGGCCCTGCAGTTTTCCTTTGATCGCGGCTATGATTACTATGTGGCCAAGGTCCAGCAGCGCTTTGCCCTGTTCCTCAATTTCCTCGAGCAGATTTTCCTCGCCGGCCTCATCGTCCGCGGCCTCGCCGGGATTGTCGGGCTCGTTGGGCTAGGGGCGCGCGGTCTGCACGTGGGCCGGCTCAACGTCTACCTCTATTGGTTCCTGCTGGGCCTCGTGATCCTCTGGATCTACGCCACTGAGATTTTCTGATCCCTCGATGATCAATCTGCCTTTCGATCCTCTCCTCGTAGCTATCCTCGCGCCGCTGGCCGTCGCGCTGGCGATTGCGTGCGGCCTGCCCAAGCGGTTTGCGGTCAAGCTGGCCTACGTCGGCTTCGGCTTGCCGCTGCTCCTCGCCCTGCACGTGTGGTTCTACTACGCCGCCGTTCCCCAGACGAGTGGCTACGCCTATTTCACGGCCTACTCGACCGGCCTCGACGCCCTCGGGATCGGTCTTAAACTCGGTCTTAACGGTATCTCGCTTCCGCTCTTCGTGCTCGCCGGCATCGTCGGTTTCGCCGCCGGCCTCTACGCCATCCAGTCCGGGGCCGAGCGGCTCAAGATTTACCTGATGCTGCTGCTGGTGATGCAGGGCGGGCTCATGGGCGTGTTCGCCAGCGTCGATATTTTCTTCTTCTACTTTTTCC
>CAMBRG010000077.1 GCA_945869845.1 Opitutus sp. GAS368
ACGATCCCCTTCCCACCCCTCCGCCTGTGGGAGCGAGCTCACTCGCGACGATCCCCTTCCCACCCCTCCGCCTGTGGGAGCGAGCCCGCTCGCGACGCTCCCTTTCCCGCCCCTCCGCCTGTGGGAGCGAGCTTGCTCGCGACTTCAGGGGAGGTGGGTCAGCCAAGCGGGCTCGGGCAGACAATCGTTCAGCATGGGGAGGAACCAATCGCGATCTTGGGACGCCCCGATGAACCACGGCCATTTTTCTTCCGCGGGAAGCAGGTTTGCTCGGTAGGGATTGAGATAGGTGTAGATGAAGTAGGGGAGCAGGTTCTCGTTGGGGCGTAAGCGGTGATCAAAGTAACCGGGTTGCCATTTCAAACCGTCGGCGCGGAGCAGGGGGCTCGTCTTTGCTTTCAAGCGGGCGACGGCTTTGCCTAAAGGGAGCAACGGGCCGAGCTCGATCAGCAGGTGAACGTGGTCCGACATGATGGTGCCGCAGTGCAGGGTCCAGATTTCATCGGCTCGCAGCGCGTCGAGCTCAGCTATGATTAGGCGGGCGAGCGGTGCTGCGGCTAAATCGGGCGCCCGGTCGTGCGTGCAGAAGGTGATGAAATAGGTCCCGCCCGGCTGCGAAAACCTTCCGTCGCGCAGGGCGCGGTAGCCTTTGGCAGGCGGGTTGGACATGAAAGGACTCTAATGGCGGCAGCGGAGTCGCGAGCAAGCTCGCTCCCACAGGCGGAGGGGTGGGAAGGGGAGCGTCGCGAGCAAGCTCGCGACTTTCGGCGCTGACTTAGCCGCCGTAGCACTCGAGATACTTCAGGCCGGTGCTCGTGTTGAAGAGGACGACCGTTTCGTCGGGCTGCACTTGGTTGGCGGCGAGGAGCATTTTGAGGGCGGCGTAGCAGCCGGCGCCCTCCGGGGCGACGAAGATGCCTTCCGCCGAGCCGACTTCTTTCGTGCCGGAAATCATCTGGTCGTCGGAAACCGCGAGGGCGCCGCCGCCGGATTTGCGCAGGGCGTCGAGCATAATGAAATCGCCGATGGCTTTCGGCACGCGCAGGCCGGACGCGCGGGTGTGGGCGCCGAGGTGTTCGGCGGCGAATTTTTCTCCGGCGTGAAAGGCGCGGACGATGGGCTGGCAGCCTTCGGCTTGGACGCTGAACATCCGCGGGCGCTTGGAATCGATCCAGCCCATGCGCTCCATCTCGTCGAAGGCTTTCCACATGCCGACGAGGCCGGTGCCGCCGCCGGTGGGGTAGAGGATGACGTCGGGAAGCGTCCAATTAAGTTGCTCAGCGAGTTCGTAGCCGAGGGTCTTTTTGCCTTCGGCGCGGTAAGGTTCTTTCAGCGTGGAGACATCAAACCAGCCTTCGGCGACTTTGCGTTTGGCGACCTCGGCGCCGCAGTCGGTGATGAGGCCGTTGATGAGCGTGACGAAAGCGCCCATCTGCTCGCACTCGATGATATTGGCCTTGGGGGTGTCCCTCGGCATGAAGAGGTGGGCTTCCATGCCGGCGCGGGCGGCGTAGGCGGCGAGGGCGCCAGCGGCGTTGCCGGCAGAGGGGGCAGCGAGTTTTTTAAGGCCGTATTGTTTGGCCATTGAGACGGCGGCGGTCATGCCGCGCGCCTTGAAACTGGCGGTAGGATTTTGCGCTTCGTCTTTGAAGAAAAGTCGGCTGAGGCCGTGTTGGGCACCGAGGCGGGGCGCGGGGAGGAGAGGCGTCCAGCCTTCGCCGAGGGTGACGACGTCGGCGGCGTTCTTCACGGGGAGGACCTCGCGGTAACGCCAAAGCGATTTCTCGCGGGAGCGGAGGGATTCCTTGGTGAGAGTTTTCGCGGCGGCGACGAGATCGTAGTGGGCGAAGAGGGGCTTGCCGCAGGCAGTGCAGACATTCTGCGGGACGGCCGCATCGTGTTCTTTGGCGCAGGCGGTGCAGGCGAGGTGCGTGAGGTGCATGCGGCGGGAGCCAAAGCCCGGGAGCGGGGTGGGGCAATCTCCAGCAGGAAAAATCCACTCGTCGCTGCCAGCGAGCAAGACGGCTTGAACGCAAAGTTCAGCCGCTCGGTCATATTGGGCTCGACTTGGGTGTGCGCAAAAACTGGGTTAAGGCACGGCCCCGGGGTTCCCCTTTTGCGGTGCATTCATAAGGCCGGACAGTTTTCCCGGCCCTTTTATTTCATGAAGAAAAACATCCCGATTGCCCTGCTCTTTCTTTGCCTTGCTAACGCTGTCGTGGCGCTGGCGGCCGAAACCAAACCGCCGGTGAAGGCGCCGGCGGCGGCGGCCGCTTCGTTCGCCGGTGAGTTTTCCGGCGAATGGACGGGCGAAAATGGATCCAGTGGAGCGTTGAAACTTACGTTCAAACCGGGAAAAGACGCGGCCTGGGAGATGAACGCCACGTTTACCTTTGAGGGTTCGGCCATTCCGACGGTGACCAAGTCGGTCGTGGTGGACGGCAGCAAGCTTGAGGCGGTTTTCGCTTGGGATGTCCAAGGTGCTTCGGCGTCGAGCAAACTGACGGGCGAGTTGAAGGACGACCGCCTCGAGGGGACTTACGACAGCACGACGACGGACGGTGCCGCGAAAGGCAAATGGAAGGTTATCCGTGCGCCGCTTGCGCCCAAGTTATCGGGCCTGACGCGACCACTCCGAGCTGGGGCATAGGCCGTGGTCGCACGGTGCTCATCGGAGCGTGAAGCTTTGAGCTGAATTCATTCGCGGGCGCTCCGCATTTTTATGCCACAACGTATCGCCATCGTCGGGGGCGGGATTTCCGGTCTTTCGGCGGCGGCTCACGTGCTGCTGGCGGCCCCGGAGGATTTCGAAATCGAGCTATTCGAAGCCGCGCCTTTTCTCGGCGGGCAATGTGCGTCGTGGCTGGATGCCAAGGGCCGGCCGACCGAGATCGGGATCCATCTGGATTTCCCGTGGTATCACAACAAAGACGCGCTTTTTGCGGCGATCGGGCATCCGCTGCCGTTGCGTGAGACCGACGGGAACTACTACATCTGCAACGGCGCGACCGGCCGGATCGACACCCTGCTCGCGGGCAAATCGGTGTTCAAGACGCTGCGGGGACTGGTCACGTTTCCCGGTCTGACGCCCGGCGAGCGGCTCAAGCTCACCGGCTTTATCCTCCGGATTCTGCGGATGGATAATGTGACAGCTGAGAGCTTCGACGGAATGCCGATCACGGAGTTTTTGCGGGTGGAAGGGATGACCGAGGCGATCAGCCGGCAACTTGAACTTGAGGCGGTGACGATCCAGGGACTGCGCCCGGAAGAGGCGAGCGCGACGTCTTTCATCAAGTTTCTCCGCACGATGTATGGGAGCATGGGGCGATTCGACACGACCTTCTTCGGTGCGCCGCTGGCGGATGCGTTGATCGCACCGCTGGCGGATTTTGTGCGGGCGCGCGGCGCAAAAATTTACCTTGAGGCACCGGTGACGGCGGTGGTGCCCAGCGGGGGTTCAGGGGCGAGTCTGACTACGGCCTCGGGTGAGATCCGCGCGTATGATCACGTGATTTTTGCCATCCCGGGCTATGCCGTGCCACCGCTGGTTCCGACCGAGTTTCGATCGCGGGCGCCGTTTGCCGGACTGACGGAGCTCAGGGAAACGCCCATCATCACCCTGACGCTTTGGTATGACGCCCAGGTTTTCACCGATGGAAACGTCTACATCTCGAACCGCGATCGGACGCACGGCCCGATCTTCGATGCGGTGGCCGACAAGGCCCACCATTGGCGCGGCTGGAACGGGCTCTCGCATACGGGCAGTATCCTCCAAGTTCTGATCGATGCGGCGGAGGATGTGCAGCACCTCACCGATGAGCAGTTGATCGCGGCCTCCCGGGCCGACTTGGACCGTTTTTTTCCGACGTGCCGTGGACACGCGCCGAGCGATGCGACCGTGTTGCGGTTGCGCGGCACTTATTGTGGAACGCGAGTGGGATATTGGTCGAAGGTGCCGCGCACGCATGAAACGGGTATGCCCGGGGTGTGGCTGGCCGGCGACTACACCGATGGGCCCTATCACTACGGCATGGAGTCGGCGGTCATCTCGGGCAAGGCGGTCGCGAACCTGATTCTGGCCGGAGTAAATCGGCCCGGGCATGAGATTTTGCGTCCCAAATACCTCCCGTTTGTCGCCGCGAAGTAGGCGCAGTGAGCGGCGGCTATTTCGAAGGGGTGACGAAGGTGAGGTTTGGTCGCGGTGCTGGTTTCATGCCCTCGCCGAGGAAGAAGCTGGGGTGCGGCGGTTGGTTGTAGCCGACATTCTGCCAGGCGATCGCGAGGCGATACTGCGGGTCGTGCATCAGCGTGGTGAGGCGATGCTCGGTGGAGATCGTCGTGGAGAAAATGCGCAGTTCTTGGTTGTCGGTCGTGCGGAGGATCACCTCTTCGCGCCAGTCGCCGAGGAGGTCGGCACTGAGAGCAGGGGTGGATTTGGTGCCATTGTTGGAGGTGCAGCCTTCGGCGACGAAGAGCGGCGAGGTGGTCTCGGTCAGCCAGTCCCATTTTGAAACAGTGTTGCTGTTAAGAAGCTCGCGGAGGAGGTCGCCGTCCCACCAGACGGCGAAGTTAACCGAGTTGGGTTTTTTGGCGGAGATGGTTTCGCCCCGGGCGTTATTGAGGCCGGGCAGGATGGACCAGATTTCGTTGCCGGAGTGGCGGGGGTCGATGTCGAACGCGACGCCGCGGCCGACATCGGGGGCGGGAACGGTGCCGCCGGGTTTGCCCCAGATGAGCGCGCCGGTGTTGGCGTCGCGAAATTCGATGCCGTAGGGGTGCTTGGGATTCTCGTGGATGTCGAAGACCTCGAGTCCGGGGCGGATGGGGTCGAGGTCGGAAACGTGGAGGGCGTCGCCGTGGCCGAGCTTGGTCGAGTAACGCGGGGTGCCGTCGGCGTTGATGCACATGGCGCCGTAAACGATCTCGTCGCGGCCGTCGCCATCGACGTCGGCGACGGAGAGATTGTGATTTCCTTGGCCGCGGTAGGAGTTGGTGTTGTCGGCGGGGCCGTGTCGGTCGCTGTCGAAGATCCAGCGTTGGGTGAGTTTGCCGTCGCGCCAGTCCCAGGCGGCGAGGACAGTGCGCGTGTAGTAGCCTCGGCACATGACGGCGCTGGGACGGACGCCGTCGAGGTAGGCGACACCGGCGAGGAAACGGTCGACGCGGTTGCCATAGCCATCGCCCCAAGCATTCACGTCGCCGCGGGCAGGAACGTAGTCGGCGGTGGCGAGGGCGGCGCCGGTGCGCCCATCAAAAACGGTGAGAAACTCGGGGCCGGTGAGGACGTAGCCGGCGCGGGAGGCGACACGCTTGCCGTCGGGGGTGGTGGTGCTGCCGGTTTTGTCGCGGGAGGGCACGGGGGCATCGCCGACGGTGCGCCAATCGGCTTTGGGGTCGCCGATGATTTTGCCGGTGCCGTCGACGGTGCCGTCGGCGGTTTTGCAAATGAGTTCGGCGCGGCCGTCGCCGTCGAAATCGTAAACCAAGAACTGCGTGTAATGAGCACCTTCGCGGATATTTTTGCCGAGGTTGATCGACCAGATGAGCGTGCCGTCGAGTTTGTAGGCGTGGAAGATGGGTTCGTCGGTGGCGCCGGCCTGCGAGTTGTCGCGGGCGCGGCCGGTCAGGTGGACGATGATCTCGTATTCGCCGTCGCCATCGAGGTCGCCGACGGAGGTGTCGTTGGGGGTGTAGCCGGCGGGAGTTTGGAGGGGGATGGAAAAATAGGGGCGGGCGGGGGCGTTGGCGGGAATCGTCGCAACGACGGAGCGCGCGGAGGGTGGTTGCTCGGTACCGGCGAGAATGGGGCGGACGGAGTAGGTGTTGGCGGCGGAGGCTTTAAAATTGATGTCCGTGAAGTGCGTCGCGCCGGTGAGGGGGGCGGGGTTGAGTTTCTTGGGAGCGGCGCCGTCGGCGGACCGGTAGAGGTTGAAGGCGATGGCCGCGGGGTCGGGGCCGAGAACGCGCCAGGAGACGACGATTTTTTGCGGTTCGGATTTGATCGCGATGACGCCGCGGCCGAGTGTTTCCATCTGCCGGGGCGGGAGCGAGGCGGCGTGGACCGAGGGAAGGAGAAACGGCAGGAGCAGGGCGAAGAGGAGGGATTTTTTCATGGGGCAGGTGATCGAGTTAAACGCGTTGCGCGCGGAAGGGTCGCGAGAATTCCCGCCGGAGAGTTCGAAAGGTGGCCGGGCGAACGAAGGTGCCGCCCGAGACTTCGTTCTGCTAGGGCGATGTTCCGGTAGAAATGCCCGTCGCCACCACTTTACGGCGGAAAATGGCGGGACCGCTCGTGACGTGGAGGAGGTCGCGGTCGGGGCCGGAGAGGACGCAGCTCGTGACCGATTTGCCGCGGACGGGGTTGTCGATTACGCCGCAGAGGCGACCCGTGGGATCGAAGACCTGAACGCCGAGGGTGGTCGTCACGTAGGTGCGACCGAAGGTGTCGGTCGTCATGCCGTCGCCGCGGGCGGCGGTGACGTAGGGCGGCGGAGAGTTATGCTTGAACTCGCCCTTCGGGTCGATGGGCCGGCGCATGGTCATATAGGGCGTCTTCGCATCGAGCGTGCCGTCGGCGGCGACGCGGAAGGTCCAGATGAATTCTCCGGCGCTTTCGCTGACGGCGAGGGTGCCCTCATCGGGCGAAAGCGTGATGCCGTTGGGATTGGCGAGATCGGTGGCGGCGATGCGCTTGGTCTTCGTGGCGGGATCGAAGAAGGTCACCTGCTTCTTTTGGGTCTCGGTGAAAAAGATATGGCCGCGGCGGGTGACCACGAAGTCGTTGGGCTGAATGTCCTCGAGCAGGACGTCGATGGTGCCGGTTGTGGGGTCGAGGGTGAAGAGGCGCTTTTTTCCGCCGAAGCAGCCGTAGAGTTTGCCGCCGGGGCCGAACTTTAAGCCGCTGGCGGTCTCGGTGCTGAGTCGAGTTTTCGTGCCGTCGACTGCAACTTTGAAAATGCCGGGGTTCTTAATGTCGGTGTAGTAAAAATTTCCGGCGGCGTCGGTGCACGCGGCGTCGGCGTTGCCGAGGCCATCGACGACGGGCTGCCAGCCCTCGCCCTCGATGAGGAGGCGGTGAAGCGTCAGGTCGCCGGCGAGATCGCCCTTGGTGACAATGGTAGGGACGGGTTTTTCGTTGCGCCAAAGCCAGCGGAGGGCGTCGGGGAAGATCGATCCTCCGTGCTGGGCGTTGTGGCCGTAGCCCTCGACGTAATCGAAGCGGCAATCGTAGCCCATGTAGCGGAGGGCGGCGTGGAGATTTTTGTTGGCGGTGGGCCAGTGACCGAAGGCGTTGTCGAGATCGCCGCTGGAATCTTGGAGGAAGACGCGGACGGGTTTGCGCTCGGTCTTGCGGACGAGGGACGGGTAGGCGTCGCCGCCGCGGAGGTTCACGAAACTGCCGATGGTCGAGAGGACTTTTCGGAACTGGTCGGGCCGCTCCCAAGCGACGGTGAAGGCGGCGATACCGCCACTGCTGGAGCCGCAGATCGCACGCTTTTCTGGATCGGCGGAGAAGGGGAATTGTTTCGCGACCTCGGGCAAAATTTCCTCGATCAGAAAGCGGGCGTAGCGGTCGCCGAGGGCATCGTATTCAAAACTGCGATTGCTGGCATTGGCGCCCTTTTTGGCGGGTGGCTTGGTGGGGTCGTTACCCGGGTTGATGAAGATGGCGACGGTCGCGGGCATCTCGCCGCGCGCGATCAGATTGTCGAAAACGGTGGGCGCGCGCCAAGAGGCCTTGAGGTCGAGATAGTTTTTACCGTCTTGGAAGACCATCACAGCCGCGGTGCCGTCGGGTTGGTATTGGGCGGGAATATAGATCCACCAGTCGCGGACGATGCCGGGGAAAATCTTTGATTCCAGCGCGGGCATTTTTGTGACGGTGCCTTGCGGGACGCCGGCGCGGGGTTCGTGGTCGGGCGAGGCGATCCAGCCATCGGCGGCGAGAGCGGGGGCGAGGAGGTAGACAATCGCGAGGAAGGAAAAGCGGAGCGCGGGGTGCATGAGGGTGATGGAATGGGGTTAGTTCTTGGACCAGTCGCGCCAGAGCCAACGGAGGGTATCGGGAAAGATCGCGCCGCCGTGTTTGCCGTTGTGGCCCTCGGTGCCGAAAATAAACGTGTGGTCGTAGCCGGCAAATTTCAGGGCGGCGGCCATGTCCAGGTTGGCGAGGGGCCAATTGCCGTGAAGATTGTCGAGATCGTTGGCGCCGTCTTGAAGGAAGACGCGAAGGGGCTTGGGGGCGGTCTTGGATTTTCGAATGAGGCCGGGGTAAACGTAACCGCCGCGGATGTTGGTGAAACTCCCGATGTGGCTGACGACTTTGCGAAACGAGTCGGGGCGTTCCCAAGCGACGGTGAAGGCAGCGATGCCACCGGAGCTGTTGCCGACGACGGCGCGGCCGGCGGGATCGGTCGTGACGTTGAGCCCGGCGGTCGCAGCGGGCAGGAGTTCCTCAAGGAGGAACCGGGCAGTGGCGTCGCCGAGGGAATCGTATTCGAAGCTGCGGTTGCTGCGGTCCTTTGCGCCTGGCGCGGTGGCGGCGATGGTGCCGGGATTCACGCCGACTGCGATGGTCACGGGCATTTCCTTTCGAGCGATGAGGTGGTCGAAAACGTTGGCGATACGGAACGCGCCGTCGGCCTTGAAGAAGCCGGCGCCGTCGAAAAAGACCATGAGGCACGCGGGTTTGGCGGGGTCGTATTGCTTGGGCACATAAACGAAGTAATCGCGGGTGGTGCCGGGGAAGATTTTGCTGTCAGTGAACTTCCCGGTGCGGATTTCGCCGCGCGGGAGGTTAGGTTGAGGAAGCGAGTCCGGTCCAAGGGTGTAGGCTTCGGCCGAGCGGAGCACTGAAACCGAGAAAAGCAGCAGGAGAACCAGCGGGGTGAAGGGGCGCATGCAGGAGGAATTTGGGCGAAGAGAATGGGTTGGGCAAGGCCGGGGCTTAGACCGTCGGCCCGTAAGGTAACAGGCGGACGGGTAATCCAAAAAGAGGGTGCCAGTGAAATTTAAGCGTAGAAATTTTGACCGCATGTGCGCGCGGCGTTGACGGCGGCGAACCGAGCCTGCCATCTTTTGAGCACCCTTTTCGCATGTTACCCATCGTGCAAATTTCTTTGGACCTTACCGACCTCGGCGAGGCTTTGGCGACGGCGGAGCTGGCGAGGCGGGCTGGCGTGGACTGGCTCGAAGCGGGGACGCCCTTTATTTTGGCGGAGGGCGTGCATGGCGTGCGAGCGTTGCGGGAGCGGTTTCCCGGCGTGCCGATCGTGGCGGATTTGAAGATTATGGACGGGGGTTATTTGGAGGCCGAGATGATGGCGAAGGCGGGTGCGACGCATGTGGTCGTGATGGGGCGGGCGCACAAGGAGACGTTGAAGTGTGTGGTGAAGGCCGGCCGGGATTACGGCGTGAAGGTCATGGGCGACAACCTCGGGTTTCCTGACATGGTGGCGGGCGCGAAGTTGATTGAGGACCTCGGCTGCGATTTTGTGATTCACCACATCGGCTACGATGAGCGGCGCGGGATCGCGGCGGCGGGGCGGCGGATGCCGAGCCCGCTCGACGATTTGCGGGCGGTCGTGGCGGCGGTGAGCGTGCCGGTGCAGGCGGTCGGCGGGCTCACGCTGGAGCAGGCCGTGCGCACGCCGGAGTATGGGGCCCCGCTGGTGGTGATCGGAGCGCCGCTGGCGGTGGACGCGGATGCGTTTCGCACGGCGGACGGCAACCTCGAAGGCACGCTGCGGATCATCTGTGAGCGCGTGCATGGTTACGGTGATGTGCGCGTAGGAAAACTTCCCCCATGAAAAGCCCTGGAGTTGTTAACTACTCGTCCGAACCGCACAGCGTTGAATTGCGCGAAGTCCCGCGGCCGGTGGCCGGACCGGACGATATTGTTTTGGCCGTCGAGGCGGTCGGGGTGTGTGGAAGCGATCTCCATCAATGGACGGCGTCGCACAGTTGGAAGGTGAACTATCCGGTGGTGCTCGGGCATGAGTTTGGCGGGCGGATCGCGGAGCTCGGCTCGGCGGTGCAGGGCTGGAAAGAAGGCGACCGGGTCGTGAGCGAGACGGCGGCGGTGATCGATCCGAACAGCCCGCTCACCCGCGAAGGGCTCTACAACTTGGAGCCGTCGCGGAAAGGTTTTGGCTACGGCGTGAACGGCGCGATGACGCGCTACGTGCGCGTGCCGGCGCGGTGTCTGCATCGCGTGCCGGACGGCCTGGCGATGGAGCAGGCGGCACTGACGGAGCCATGCTGCGTGGCGTTCAACGCCGTGATCAACAACGCGCGCGTGCGGCCGGGAGATCGCGTCGTGGTGCTCGGACCGGGGCCGATCGGGATTTTGTGCGCGGCGATGGCGCGGTTGGCCGGGGCGCAGGTGGCGCTCGTGGGGCTGGAGCGGGATCGAGTGCGGTTAGAGGTGGCGAAGGTTTATGGCTGCGATGTGATCGTCGGCGACGCATCGGAGTGGGCGAAGGCACGTGACGGACTGGGCGTCGACGGCGTGATTGATGCGGCGGGGGCGTCGGCGGCGTTGAAGACCGCGATGGAGCTCGTGCGGCCGAATGGCTGGATCAGCAAAGTGGGTTGGGGCCCGCAGCCGTTGGGCTTCTCGCTCGATCCGCTCGTGCAGAAGAACATCACGTTGCAGGGAAGTTTTTCGCACAATTGGCCGGTGTGGGAACGGGTGCTGGCGCTGCTGGCTTCGGGCCAGCTGGACGTGCGCCCGGTCATGGGCGGCGTGTGGGGTTTGGAGTCGTGGCACGAGGCGTTCGAGCAGATGCACTCGGGGGCGATTGTGAAGGCGGTGCTTAAGCCGGTTTGAATTCGGATTTTTAACCACGGATGGACACGGATAAACACGGATGGGGATCCGGAAATCGAAGGGGATGAAATAAAGTTATGCGTCTGAGGAACAAAGTGGTTGTCGTGACCGGCGGGACGTCGGGGATCGGGCGGGCGATTGCGGAGCGGTGTGTGGCCGAGGGGGCGCGGGTGCTGGTGCATGGGATCGTGCGTGAGGACGGTGAGGCGGTCGTGAAGAAGCTGGGCTCGGCGGCGGCGTTGCACCTCGACGATCTCGCGGACGCGGCGAGCGCGGGGCGGATTGTGGCGGCGGCGTTGGCGACGTTTGGCCGGATTGATGCGGTGGTGAACAACGCGGCGATCGTGGTGCGCAGTTCTCTGGCGACCACGCGTGCGGAGAATTTTGACCGCATGATGGCGGTGAACGTTCGGGCGCCGCTGCTGCTGATTCAAGCGGCGTTTGCGCAGTTGAAGGCGAACGAGGGCTGCGTGTTGAACATCGGCTCGATCAACGCGCACAGCGGGCAGGCGAATCTTTTGGACTACAGCATTTCGAAAGGCGCGATGCAGACGCTGTCGCGCAACCTCGCTAACGCGCACGGCGAGGATCGCGTGCGGGTGAACCATCTCAACGTCGGTTGGGTGCTGACCGACCGGGAATACGCCCATCAGATCGAGCACGGGATGTCGCCGGACTGGCCGCAAAACGTGCCGCCGCAATTCGCGCCGTCGGGGCGCCTCATGCGGCCCGAGGAGATCGCGGCGGCGGCGGTTTACTGGTTGGGCGACGAATCGCGACCGGTGAGTGGCGCGGTCGTGGAGCTGGAGCAGTTCTCCGTGATCGGGCGGAATCCGAGCAAGACGGCACAGGCCACGAAGATTTGAACCACGGATGGACCCAGATGAACCCGGATGAAGTTCCGAGTCTTAGTTTCGGATCCGGGTCTATCCGTGTTCATCCGTGGTTAAGTTTTTTTGAATCAATTTAATGTCTTGTCCCATGCCTAAACTCGCTGCGTTTCCGAAAGCTTTCATGCGGCCGCTTTGTAAGGACGGCACGATGACGTTGCGCGAGTGGGTAGACCTGGCGGCACCGCTCGGGCTCGACGGGCTCGAGTACTACAGCGGGATGTTGGAGCTGGCCGATCCGGCGCGTTGGGCGGAGGCGCGACGCACGGTGGAAGAGCGCGGACTGGTGATCCCGATGCTGTGTTGCTCGCCAGATTTTTCGCATCCGGACGCGGAGTTTCGGCGCGTTGAGATCGAAAAGGAGAAAAATTGGATCCGCATGGCCGCGGCGTTGGGCGCGGGGTATTGCCGGGTGTTGTCGGGGCAACGTCGGCCGGAATTGACGCGCGAACAGGGGATCGAGCTGGTGGCGCAAAGTATCGAAGCGTGCCTGCCCGAGGCCGAGCGGTGCGGGGTCACGCTGATGATCGAGAATCACTACAAGGATGATTTTTGGAGTTACCCGGAGTTCGCGCAGAAGATGGAAGTATTTTGTGAATTAGTGGAGCGGGTGCGACATCCGCGCTTCGGAGTGAACTACGATCCGAGCAATGCGTTTTTGGCGGGCGACGACCCGCTGGAGCTTTTGGAGCGGGTGAAACACCGGGTGGTGACGATGCACGCGAGCGATCGTACGTTGATCGAAGGCACCTTGGAGGATCTGCGCCGTGAGGAGGGTGGGGCGGAGGGCTATGCGAAGCGTCTGCGTCACGGGGAAATCGGGAAGGGTCTAAATGACTATGACGCGATTTTCGGAACGCTGCGTGCGGTGGGGTTCGACGGCTGGGTGAGCATCGAGGATGGAGTCGACGGCATGGACCAATTGCGGGCGAGTGTGGCGTTTGTGCGGACGAAGCTGCGGCAGCATTGGCCCGACCTTTAGATTTAGCTCTCATTTTGCGCGGAGCAGAGTCAGGTTCATGTATGGAAAAACGTCTCTTTACCGAACTGGGTCTCTCGCCCGAGGTCCTCAAGGCTGTGGAAAAAATGGGCTTTGAAGAAGCCTCGCCCATTCAAACGGCGGTGATTCCAACGATCCTTTCAGGGCGGGACGTGGTCGGGCAGTCGTCCACGGGATCGGGCAAGACGGCGGCATTCGCCATTCCGGCCATCGACAAGGTCGATGTGCAGAGCCGGGCGGTGCAGGTTTTGATTCTGCTGCCGACGCGAGAGCTCGCGGTCCAGGTGGCGGAAGAGGTGGCAAAATTGGCTTACTTCAAGCGTGGTTTGCGGGAGCTGCCGGTCTACGGCGGACAGAGCTACGAACGCCAATTTCGCGGGCTCGACGCGGGCGCGCAGGTCGTGATCGGCACGCCGGGGCGGTTGATGGACCACATGGAGCGGGGGTCGCTGAAGCTCGACAAGCTGAAGCTCGTGATCCTCGACGAGGCGGACCGGATGCTCGACATGGGCTTCCGCGAGGACATCGAGAAAATTCTCTCGGCGGTGCCGGAGCAGCGCCAGTTGCTCTTCTTCTCGGCGACGATGCCGCGGGCGATCCAAGATCTGATCAAGCGCTACTCGCGTGACCCGGCGTGGATCAAGATCGAGTCCTCGGCCCAGAACGCGCCCCAAGTGGACCAAGTTTATTTCGAGGTGGACCGCCGCTCGAAGATCGAAGCGCTCACCCGATTGATCGACGTGCATGACTTTCGTTACGGCATCATTTTTTGCAGCACCAAGATCATGTGCGATGAGCTGGCGGAGATTTTGGCCGCGCGCGGTTATGCGGTGGACCGCCTGCACGGCGATATCACGCAGATGCAGCGCAACCGGGTGATGGACAAATTTCGCAAGCGGGGCTTCGAGTTTCTCGTTGCGACCGACGTGGCCGCGCGTGGGCTCGACGTCGATGATCTCGAGGTCGTTTTTAACTACGACCTGCCGAACGATGCCGAGGATTACACCCACCGCATCGGTCGCACGGGCCGCGCGGGCAAGGCGGGCCGGGCGTTTACGTTTGTCTGCGGCCGCGAGCTCTGGGTGATGCAAAATTTCATCCGCTACGCCAAACTCAAGATCCGCCGCGAAACCATCCCGTCGCTCGATCAAGTGGAGGAGGCGCGCGAGAATGTCTTCTTCGAAAAATTGCGCGATACCCTAAATGCCGCGAAGTTCCGCAAACAGGAACGCATGATCGATCGACTGTTGGAGCAAGGTTACCCGAGCACCGATATCTGCTCTGCGCTGATTCATCTGCTGCAAGGCGGCAGTGGCCCAGAGAAACCGGAAAATAAACCGGCGCCAAAAGCGCCAACGAGTGCGGCGCCAAGTTGGGCGACGAAGAAGGCGGCTCCGCCGACGGTGGCGGCACTGCCGTCGTCGCCCGCGGTCGTCGCGCCAGTGAAGGGTGTGGCGGCACCAGCCCCGCAGGCGGCGGGGGTCGCGCGGAGTTGGGCCGGACCGGCGACGGCCCACGCCGTGAAACCGAAGGTCGCGGCTCCGGTGGAGAAACCACGTCCGCCCGGCGAGGTGATTCGGGTGCCGATCGACGGAGCGATTGAAGTCGCGCGCGGGGATGGCGATTTTGCTCCGCCGGCCCGCACGGGAGTCGAAAAAGGATTTACGACGATCTTTTTGAATGTCGGCCGTAAGCATCTCGTCACGCCGGCCGACATCGTTGGCAAGGTCGCGGGCGTGACCCGTTTGCCCGGCAACGTGGTCGGCGCGATCGACATTCACCAGCGGCATACATTGGTGGACGTCGCGGAAGATCAGGCGTTGTTCGTGATCGAAAAACTCACGGGCATCCGGGTGAAGGGCGAGTCGCTGGTGCCATCCATCGCGACGGCGAAGGACAAGGGATAAGGCGGGTGCCGCCGGCGGGCGCTTGGCTACTTTTTCCCGGGGGCGGGCTGACCGGCGTCATCGACGACGGTAGGCGTACCGATCTCAACCTTGCCTTCTTTGGCCAGCGGGGCGGTGACCGATTCAGGGAGCTTGGTTTCGCGCCCGAAGCGGGGGCCGCCGGCGGTGATCATCGCAGGGATCACTTCGGCGAGGGAAACGCGGTTGGAGGGCGTGCTCATTTTGGCCTGCCAAAGGAGGATTTTCTTTTTCGTTTTGGCGGCTTCTAAATCGTAGGCGGAGACGATCACGAAGTAGCGATCTTCGCGTGCGGCGATGAGGACGTCCTCGCGGTGGAAGCCGACCGGATTGATGTTTTTGAGCGTGTTGCCGGCGACGAGGGCGAGCATCTCGCGTTGGTTCCAGAACTGCTGCTGGGGGTTCTCGGAGTCGCCGATGTCGTCGATCTGCGGGTTCATGTAACCCCAGTGAAAGACGAGAATGAGCGACGGAGGCGGGGTCTTCGTGCCGACGACGTAGTAGTGCTGGGCGGCGAGGGCCTTCGCTAGGAGCTTGGCGACGAGCGTGGGCGGGGGGCTGGTCTCGCCGGCGACGATCGAGCCGGATTCGCGGTAACCGGCGAGCACCGGATAGTAAAACGCAGGTTTCTCCTTGGTGGGTGGGGTGATTTTCCGGCCGGCCTCGGTCAGGTCCACGACGACGTTTACATCGGTTTCCTTCGGTGAGCCGAAACCGAGAAAGCCGGCGAAAAGCGGAGAGACGCCGGCGAGAGCGACGGCGGCGAGCGTCACTACGCGCCGGATTTGGGCTGGGGAGAAGAGCATCGCCGGTGGTGACGCTGGGCCGGCGGTTTGGTTGCTGTTGAGGGCGGGTCGGAGTGACCCGCCCCCGGCCGCGGTCGGTGCGTGGCGTGGGAGGGCGGGTCGGAGACCTCGCCCTCCTTTTCAGAAGTCGAACTGCTCGATGTTGGACTGGTTAAAGATGAAGGGCTTTCCGAGGAGGATATTGTCGCCCTCGATGGCGAACGGGCCGAGGGTGCCGGCCTTGAAGGTCATGGCGCCTTTTTTGAGTTCGTTTTTGGCCACGGCGACGGCGGCGTGGATCGTGAGGTAACCGAGGTCGCCGGTGTTCCAGAGGATGAC
>CAMBRG010000078.1 GCA_945869845.1 Opitutus sp. GAS368
GATCAGTTGGCGCTCCTGATCGACGGCGTGGATGATGCCGGGCGCGAGGTAGGCGAGGGATTTGCCGACGCCGGTGCCGGCTTCAAAAAGGAGCGCGGCGTCGGACTTGAGGACGGCCGCGATGGTGCGCGCCATCGTCTCCTGCTGGGGGCGATGTTCGAGGGAAAGTCCCGCGTGGAGCCAGCCGCCTTCGGCAAAAATCTTCGCGGCAAACTCCGGCGCCCGGCTCGGCGGAGGCGGAGGGGCGGAGGCTTGGTCGTCGCGGAGTCCAATCATGGAGCGGAAGAACGTCGGCCAACGGCGCAGGCGACGCAAGGGCGGCGGAAATGAATTTGCTGCGACCGGAAAGCGGCGCACGTTGTGGGCCTATGAACCGTCCGATTGACGACGAGGGCAGCTGGGTGGCGGAGCTGGTGCAGTTTTTACGCACGGAGCCCGGGGTGAGTGCGGTGCGGATCGACCCGGGATCGCACCGACTGGCCGTGGCGACGTTTGGCGAAGTGGATCTCGGTGTGTTGAGCGAGAAACTTGCGGCGACGATCGCCGCGGTCGATGCGCGGTTGGAACGCGAGGCGCGCAAGATGACGCCGGCGGGTTTTTCCCTGCGACAAGAAGGCGGGGCGATGGTGTTGGCGCGCGACAGCTGCGTGACGGCGGAGGCGATTAGGCCGTGGCGGGAATTAGAATGGCCCGGCCTCGATGCGGTCGGGGCGGACGCGGAGCCGGAGTGGAAGTTTCTCGCGACCCTCGCAGCCGTCTGCGGAGGCGCAGGTCTGGCCGGGACGGCGGTGCAGTGGCTCGCGCCCGGTTGGCCGGTGGTGGCGTGGATTTTTTTCACCGGCGCGCTCGTGGCGGGCGCGTGGGACGCGGCGATCGACACGTGGGTCAATCTCAAGAAGCGGGAGATTGATATACATTTCCTTATGCTGATCGTCGCGGCGGGCGCGGTCGCGATTGGGGCGTGGAGCGAGGCGGTGCTGTTGTTGTTCTTGTTTTCGGCCTCGGGGGCGATGGAGGCGTTTGCGCTGGACCGCACGCAGCGCGAGGTGAGCGCGCTCCTGAAATCGGCCCCGAAACGCGCGGTGCTCGTCCAGGCCGACGGGACCGAGCGGGAAGTGGGCGTCGAAGAACTGCGGCTCGGCCTGCGGGTGCGGGTGAAGCCGGGCGAGGCGTTTCCGACGGACGGCACCGTCTTGAGCGGCCAGAGCGCGAGCGACGAATCGGCGCTGACGGGCGAGGCCCAGCCGGTCGAGAAAGCGAAGGGCGACGCGGTGTTCAGCGGGACGATCAATCTGTGGGGCGCGGTGGACTTCGAGGTCACGCGCCTGCCGGGCGAGAGCACGTTGCAGAAAATCATCCGCCTCATCCAGACCGCGCAAAAGCTGAAGGCGCCGAGCGAGCGGTTCACGGAGAAGTTCGGCACGGGCTACACCTACGCAGTGCTGGGGCTGGCGACGGCGATGTTTCTAGTGTGGTGGGCGGGATTCGGGCTGCCGGCGTTTGCGAACGAGCCCGGGCAACGCTCGGCGTTTTACCGAGCGATGACGCTGCTCGTGGTGGCGAGCCCGTGCGCGCTGGTGTTGTCGATTCCATCGGCGATCTTGGCGGCGATCGCCTGGGGCGCGCGGCACGGCGTGCTGTTTCGCGGCGGGGCGGCGATCGAGAAACTGGCCGACATCACTGCGGTCGCGCTCGACAAGACCGGCACGTTGACCACGGGCGAACTGGCCGTCGTGGGCTACGAGAGTTTTCCGCCGGGGTGCGAGCGCGAGGTGATGGAGCTGGCGTATGCGCTCGAGGCGAAGTCGGAGCATCCGCTGGCGCGGGCGATCGTGAAGGAGGCGCGGGCGCGGGGCGTGCGCGCGGTGAACGTGGAGGAGTTTCGCAACATCGTCGGTGAAGGGGTGAAAGGCAGTCTCGACGGTGCGCAGGTGCTTTTGGGCCGGCGCGAACTGCTCGAGGCCGGGCCGTTGGCGGGCTGGGCGCAGAAACTGCCGGTGGCGCCCGCGGACTTGAGCGAGGTGTGGGTGATCGGGCGCGAGATGGTGGGACGGGTCCTGCTGCGCGATCAGATCCGCTCGGAGTCGCGCGGAGTGTTGGCCGAGCTGAAGCGTCGGGGGATTTTTACCGTGATGCTCACGGGCGACCGGCAACACGCGGCCGAAGCGGTGGCGAAGGAACTCGGGCTCGGCGAAGTGCGCGCGAGCCTCACGCCGGAGGGCAAGGTCGCGGCGATCATGGAACTGCGCGGCCAGGGTAAAAAAGTCGCGATGGTGGGCGACGGCGTAAACGACGCGCCGTGCCTGGCCGCAGCCGACGTGGGCGTGGCGATGGGTGCGCGCGGGAGCGACGCGGCGCTGGAGCAGGCCGAGGTGATTTTGATGCAGGACAAGATCGAGAATTTCCTCGCGGCGCACCGCCTGAGCCGACGCGCGCGGACGATTATCCGGCAGAATTTAGCGATCTCGCTCGGCGTAGTCGTCGTGATGGTGATTGCGACCGTGGTCGGCGTGGTGCCCTTGGCTGTGGGTGTCGCCGCGCACGAAGGCAGCACGGTGGTGGTGTGCTTAAATTCGCTGCGACTGCTCTTTGGGCAGAATGGGTGAGGTGGGGCAGAACAATAATCAGGGCCGATTCAGGCCGCCGGGGGGCTACCGACCCTGCCGGGGCTACGGTGATTTCGGAGCCTTGAGCAGCGCGAGCGTCTTGGCGGGGTTGATGAGGTTGACGCGGCCTTTGAGTTCGGCGCCGGCGAGGATCAGAGCTTTGGCTTTTTCGGGCGTGAGCGTCGGGTCGAGCGCGAAGAGTTTGCCGGCGAGGTTGGCGACTTGGGGCGCGGCCATCGACGTGCCGCTGAACTTGAGGCGCTGGCCACCGGGGATGTAGCTGTCCACCTCGAAGCCGTTGGCGTGAACGTTGACCATCGGGCCGAAGCTGGAGAACGAGGTCTCCTCGCCGGCCTGATCGACGGCACCGACGGTGATCATGTGCGGGAGTTGGAAGGAGGAAGGGATAAACTCGTCGAATTTGACGTTGTTGTCGCTGTTGCCGGCGGCCGCGACGAAGAGGATTTCGGGGGCGCTTTTGAAGGCGGCGAAAAGCGCTTCGCGGCCGATCTCGAAGATTTCGCGGGCGGACTTTTTGCGGGCTTCGGCGTCACCGATACCGTTGGCCTCAAGGGCGCCCTCGATGTCACGGACGGAACCGCCCCAGCTCATGTTGATGACGCGCACCCCGGCCGAGCGGAAGTAGGCCACGGCGGCGAGATAGGCCGCCGCATCTTTCCGGGCCTGCTCCACGGTGGGTTTTTCCGGAATCATCCGGTGGTCGAAGGTGATGCGGCCGACGACGAGGCGGGCGAACGGATTCCCGGCGAGCGCGATGCCCGCGACATGGGTGCCGTGGGACCAGTTGCCGAAGAGGCCGAGCTCCTCGATCATGGGTTTTACCTGATCGGGCTGGAGGGCACTCATGAACCGTTTCAAGTCGGAGGACTCTTCGCTGTCGATCGAGGCTTGGAGGTCGAGAAAGCCTTTCAGGCGGGCGACGGCTTGCGGGGTCCGGGCCTCGGCGGCGCCAAGTGGGAAGAGGAGTTCGGATACGGG
Organism: Opitutus sp. GAS368; assembly: GCA_945869845.1. Lineage (GTDB taxonomy): Bacteria > Verrucomicrobiota > Verrucomicrobiia > Opitutales > Opitutaceae > Tous-C4FEB. The sequence continues at coordinate 3,606 of CAMBRG010000078.1, forward strand.
ATTGGCGTGGAGATCGTAGGCAAAGCCGTGGCGTCCGGCGGAATCGGTGTGGAGATTCAGCTTGAAGAGGGCGGGGTCGACGCCGCTGTCCCAAACGCCAATTTTTACGGGTGTGCCGGTGGAGTTGGCGGCGAGATTGATGAGGGTGGGCGTCCAGCGATCGGGTTTTTCGGTTTTGTGGGCGGCGATTTTTTCGGCGAGGGCCGCGACGATGGCGGGCTTGAGCGGGAGGTAATTGACGAGCTGATTGCGAAACGAAATGAGCTGGCCGGCGACGTCGCCCGAGATGTTGCCGGCTTTGGCGGCCGCGGGATCGAGCTGCTCTTTGGTCAGACCGAGGATCAACGAATCGCTGCGGATCTCGTAGCCCGATTTTAATTCCTTGAGGTTGTCCTGCACAGTTTCCCAAGGGAGCTGGGCCACGAGGGCGGCGAGGTCGGCTTGGAAAAGTTTGGTGAAGGCGGCGGGGTCGGGGCGCTTGACGCTGGTAGCGGTCCACGCCTCGGCGACGAGGCCGGTGGTGAGTTTCTGACCGGGCTTTTCCTCGAGGGCGCGGAGCTCGGCGATGAGCGTGCGGACGGTGGCGAAGTCGCGCTCCAAGACGGCGAGATTGAGCAAGGTGGATTTATAGCGCTGCAGCGCGGTGCGGTCTTGGACGTCGTGCGTCGCAAGATCGGAGAGAATATCTTTCTTAACGGCGGCAGCGAGGGTGGTGAAGGCGGCATCGTCGCGGAGGACCTCAGACGGCGGCTTCGGCAACGTGTAGGTGTGGCGGGGGAGGTCGTCGGCTTTTTCGACAACTTTCTTGGCCGGCGTAGCGGCGTGCAGGGCGGAAGCGGCGAGAGCGGCCCCGACGAGGGTTAACCCGAGGGCAGTGGGAGAGAGGCGCATGAGGGCGAAGCGTTGGGAGGAAGCGGCGGGGGGAAAGCGGAAAACAGGGAAGAACGGGACGCCCCTTTGCACTTGCTGAGACGAACGGGCATCGCTCTATCGCGTGGACCCATGAGGATCCGCCCGTATCGCGCCGCCGACAGAGATGCTGTGATCGCGCTTTGGACGTCGTGCGGTTGGGTGCTTCCGGCCAATGATCCGGCGTTGGACATCGCGATGAAGCGGCTGGCGGGCGGAAAGTGGCTGCTCGTGGCCGAAGCATCGAGCGGGCTGGGGGCGACCAAGCGGGTCGTCGGCACGGTGATGGCCGGTTACGATGGTCACCGAGGCTGGATTAACTACCTCGCGGTGGAGCCGAAGTCGCGCGGCGGCGGAATCGGTCGGGCGCTGATGGCCGAGGCGGAGAGCGTGTTGAAGGCCGCAGGTTGCCCGAAGATCAATTTGCAAGTGCGCACGGAGGACGCGGCGGCGACGGGATTCTACGAACGCCTAGGGTTTTCGGTGGACGCGGTGGTGAGCATGGGGAAACCGCTGGAGATCGACGCCGCCGCGGTGCGTCGGGCCGAGAGCTTGAGGTCCACCGTGATATGGCAGCGGTACCGTTGGCTCGCGCCGATTTTGGTCGTGCTCGTGGGCCTCATTTTGCGAGTGGCGCACGTGGACAAGAATTACGGTCACCCGGATGAGACCATCACCGTCGAAGTGGTCGGGCACATGCGCAGTTCGGGCGATTGGGATACGAACTGGGCGAAGGCGCCGATGCTGGAATCTTCGTTTCGCTACGACCAATACAATTTCTCGTCCTACATTTACGGGACGTTCTTTTTTTATCGGGCGGCAAAGTGGGTGCCGGGGCTAGAGGCGTGGCGCTCGAGGGACCAAGGGTTTTGGGTTTACCGAATGTTCTCGGCCCTTTTGGCGACGGTCGTGGTCGCGCAGGCCTGGTGGTTGGCGCGCCGTCTCGCGGGGGCGCGGGCAGGATTGGCGGCGGGCGCATTGGTCGCGGTCGTGCCCTTGTTGGTGCAGGACGCCCATTACATCCGGCCGGAGGCGTTCGTGACCGTTTTGACGATGGCGGCGGTGCTTTGGAGCTTGCCGTTGGCGACGAAGGGCTGGGCGAATTTGAGGCTCTTGGCGGCAGCCGTGGCGCTGGGATTGGCGATTGCGAGCAAGGTGTCGATGTTGGCGCTCGTTTGGCTGCCGTTGGTGCCGGTGATAGCCGCAGCGATTTCAGAACGAAAATGGGCGTTCCGCCGTCTCGGAGTTTCGCTCGGTTTGGGGGCGGTGGGCGTCTGCGCGGGTTTCGCGATGGGGGCGCCGGGGGCGATAGCAAACCCCGGGGCGTTCTGGCGCGGGATTGAATACCTGGCAGCGCAATACGCGGGGCTGCACCCTCCGCATAGCCGGTTTGAAGGCGGATTCGTCGCGCCGGTGTTGGGGGGCTACTTTTGGTCGGTTTTGGGTGCGGGCATGATTGCCGCCGGTTTGGTCGGAAGCGTCGGCTTGGCGGCGCGGAAACGTTGGCTGGAGTTAACGTTGTTGGCAGGGCCCGTCGTGCTGTTCGTCGTCTATTTCTCAACCCGAACGGTGTTTTTCGAACGTAACTTAAGTCATGTGGTGCCGCTTTTCTGCGTGCTCACCGCCGTGGGTCTCATTGAAGCGGGTAACTGGTTGGCGCGACGCACGGGCGTAAAGGCGGTTTACCTGACTGCTGGGCTTCTGGCGCTGGTTTTGTATCGGCCGGCTGAACTGAGCAGCCGCTTAGTCTGGCTCGAGTTTTCAGGCCGGTACGCAGCGACGGTCGCGGAGGTTGACGAAGCGATTCGTGCGGCTCACCCAGGGTTGAAGTGGCACGTTGAGGCTTTGCTCAATCTGGGCCCCGCAGAGGCCTTGGCCGAACATTTTTCGCAGGGCGGAGGAGCCTTGCTGTTGCGTGAGATCGACTACCATGACGAGTGGTGCGCGCAGTTTAGACCGCTTCTCACCCAGCAGTTTAAGGTGAAGCTGCTGGCGACTGTTCCCAGCATTTTCTCCGATGTCCCCGGTTGCTCGCTCCATGTCTATAATAGCTGGACCAGCCGCTACTTTTTGGTCGAGGGGCTCAGGAAACCGCGGTCTGCAGACTGATTTTTTTCCGTTTGCCCGCGCTCGCGGCAGGGGCACACACTCATCTTTTTAATGTATCTCAAGGCCCTAAAATTGCACGGTTTCAAGTCCTTCGCCGACCCGACAACGCTCCGTTTTGAGCCCGGGGTAACGGCGGTCGTGGGGCCCAACGGCTGCGGCAAATCCAACATTGCCGATTCGATCCGCTGGGTGCTCGGCGAGCAAAGCGCCAAGGCCCTCCGCGGTGGTAAGATGCAGGACGTCATCTTTGAAGGTGCCGACACCCGCAAACCGGCACAGCTTTGCGAAGTCTCGCTATTGCTCACCGATTGCGAGAAGCAACTCGGGAGCGAATTCCACGAAATCGAAATCACGCGCCGGGTGTTCCGCGACGGGCAAAGCGAGTATGCCTTTAACGGCCAAGCTTGCCGCCTGAAGGACATCCAAAAGCTTTTCATGGATACCGGCATCGGCCGGACGAGTTACTCGATCATGGCGCAAGGTCAGATCGACCAGATTCTTTCCTCCAAGCCGGAAGAGCGCCGGGCAGTGTTTGAAGAAGCCGCCGGCATCACGAAATATAAAAGCCAACGTCGCGAGGCGATGAGCAAGCTCGCGTTGACCGATCAAAATCTGGCGCGCGTCGCGGATGTCGTCGGCGAGGTCGGCCGGCAGATCGGGAGCCTCCGCCGGCAGGCGGCGAAGGCCATGCGCTACAAGCGCCTGAACCATCGCCTGCGGCACCTGAGCCTCGCGTGGAACGGTTTTCATTATTCGCAGCTGACGGCGACCCTCGGCGCGCTCGAGGCCGACGTGGCCACGCTTCGGGCCGAAGCCGACAGCCGCCGCGCGAATCGCGAGGAGCAGGAGATCTCGCTGGAGGGGAAAAAATCTCTGCGAGGCCGGCTGAACCAGCGGGTGCAAGACGCCCAGCAGGCGGTTTTCGATGTGCGGTCGCAAAAGGAAGCCGCCGAAAACGCGGCGAACCTCGCGCATATCCGACGCTCGGGAATTGAAGACCGGCTCGGTTCATCGCGGGACAATCTCGGTGAACTGGAAATGCAACTCCGAGAAGTCACCGCGCAGGGCGACACTGCGGCGCAAGACAAGCAGCTCCAACTGGGACTCCTCGGCAGCAGCGACTCGGTTTTCCAACAGCGCAACCGCGAGCAAGGGATCGCCGAAGGCGAACTCACCAAACTCGAACAAGACCTGCAGCAGGCCAAGTTTCAGCTCCTCCAATTTGACAGCACCGTCGCACGGCTCCGCACGGATTGTTCGGGCTACGAAGTTGACCAGAAGACCAGCGCGCACCGGCACGACTTGCTGGCCCAAGAGATCGAATCGATGCGGCAACAGCAATCAGCGGCGGCGCAGCAAGTGGCCGAGCTTGATGCCCGCACGGAGGAAGCTCTCGGCGAGAAATCGCGCGCCCACGGCGAGTCGGTCACCGCGCAACAAGCGATCACGGACCTCACCCGCGAATTTCGCGAAGCGCAGCGCAAACTCTCGGAGATTGATCGCCAACTGGCCCAACGCATGGCGCGTTTGAAATTGCTCCAGCAATTGCAGGAGCGCTGGGAAGGATTTGGCGAAGGGGCCAAGGCCGTGTTGCAAGGCCGGCTGGAAACGGCGCTCAACGGCGCCAAAGCGTCGCCCATTTCGCAAAGACTCGACGTGCAGCCCGAGTTTGGTAAAGCGATCGAAGCGATCCTGGGGTCAGCCGCTGAGGCGATCAGCGTCAGCGATCTCGGGACGGCCCAGCGGATCCTCGCCCAGTTGGAGAACGAACAAATCGGCTCAGCTATTTTGCGCATCACCGAGTGCGGCGTTCGGCAGGAAGCCGCCTACGAACTGCCCGCCTGGCTGGTGCCGGCGTCGATCGCCGTCAGCTCGCAGGTCGAAGGCCATCCAGCGCTGGCGTTGTTCGGCAGTTGTTACATCGCGGAAGATCTCACGGCATTCTTGGAATTTTGGCGGGCGAATCCCGGTTTTGCCTTTCTTGCCGTCGCCACGCGCAAAGGTGATTTGGTGGACCGACGGGGCTTGGTCTACGGCGGATTTCACGGCTCAAAAAAATCCTCCAACAGTATCGTCCAACGGGAAATCGATCTGCGGGAGACGGCGAAGGCGTTGGCCGACGAACAAAAACTGCACGACGAGCAGAAGCTAACGATCGACGCGATCAATACCCGGCTCGCCGAGGCCGAGCAGATGTTGGAACAACGGCGCGCCGATATCCTAGCGATCACGCAGACCCTCGCCTCAGTGCAGGCGGAACAGCGTAACGCCCAGCGCAACGCCGAGGACGTCGGCGCAAAGCTCCGCCGGATGGAGAACGAACTCACCGGCCTCGAACAGGCACGCAACGAGGCCCATACCCGTTGGGAAAAGGCCCAGGTCGGTCTGACCACAGCCGAGAGTGATGGAGCGTCGCAACGGGAGCAGATCATCCAAATGGAAACCCGGATCACGGAGCTTCGGGTGGACCGCGACGTGAAACGAGATTCGTTGGCGCAGGCACGGCTCGAACTCGCCGAGCGCCGTCAGAAAGTGGAGGTGCTCGACCGCGGACTCGGCGAGATGGCGCGACGCAGCCAGCAACTCGGCGAGCTTTTGGCGCAGCGCCAGCAAGAGATCGAGACCTGGACCGACCAAGTTGCCTCGCTCGCCACCGAATCCGATGCCCAGCGCGCGCGCGCGGTGCAGCTTGCGGAGACGTTCGTGGTGACGCAGGAGCAGGTAGAAAAAATCCGCGTTGAATTAATGGCGGTGGAGCGCGAGATCAGCGGCTTGGAATCGGCGCAACAGGCGCTCCGCAGCGATGCCGAAGGTGCGATCGCCGCGTTGGCGAAGCACGACATAAAACTCGCGGGTGATCGCCAGAGAGCTCAGTTCATCGCCGAGGAAGTGTCGCGCGAGTTCCAGGCCAACATATCCCAGTTGGATTGGCGGCATTTCTACTGGCACGCCGACGGAGAACCGGAGGGCATGAAACCGCTGGATTTGGACGAAGAAGATGAAGCGGATGAAGGCTCGCCGCAGACCGAGGGCGACCCGGCCGGCGAAGCGACCAAGCGCCGCCGGAAATCGAAGGGGCCAAAGCCGGATCCAACCGCCGAAGATTTGGCCGCTTTGGACCAGACCAACTGGGAGGAAACCAAAGCCGAGATCGACGTGCTGCGCAGCCGGCTGAACGGCCTTGGCGCGGTCAATCTGGTGGCGATCGAGGAATACGCCGAGCTCAAGGAGCGCCACGATTTCCTGCGGACGCAGACCGACGACCTGACGAATGCAAAAGGCGAGCTCATCAAAGCGATCGACGAGATCAACCTGACCTCGCAGCGCCAGTTCGCGATCACGTTTGAGCAGATCAAGAAGAACTTCGAATATACGTTCCTGACGCTTTTCGGCGGCGGGCGCGCCGCGTTGGAGTTGATCGCGACGGACGATGTGTTGGAAAGCGGGATCGAGATCGTAGCCCAGCCTCCGGGGACGAAGTTAAAGAGCATTTCGTTGCTTTCGGGCGGGCAAAAGACCCTCACGGCTGTGGCGTTGCTCTTCGCCCTCTACATGGTGAAACCATCGCCGTTCTGCGTGCTCGACGAGTTGGACGCGCCCCTCGACGAATCTAACATCGGTCGCTTCACCGATCTGTTGAAGAAATTTGTGGGCGAATCGCAGTTCATTATAATCACGCACAACAAGCGGACCGTCTCAGCTTCGAACGCGATTTACGGCGTGACCATGGAAGAGCGCGGCGTTTCGAAAACGGTTTCGATGCACTTCAATAATGACCGGATCGTCCCGGAAAAAACGGCCGAAAATATCGCGGAAGCGGTGACCGGAGCACGGGGACAACCGGCGACCTTACCCAAGAGCTGAAGGTGCCTCCCCGGCTAAAACGGCTACGCGTTGGGCCGGTTGGAGGTTAATTAGCGGCTAAAAAATTCGTTCCTCAAACCGGGGCAACCTGCAAGGCCGTGAATCCGTTGGCCGATTGGACCCCAAAAAAAAGTAACGTGGGTTTGCCTCGGGCGGAGCGGACGGTGAGCTTTCACCATGGCAAAATGGCTTCTCGTCGATGGATTCAATCTGGCATATCGGTGCTTTTTTGCGATTCCGGAATTATCCCGCGCCGACGGTTTTCCCACGAACGCGCTTCATGGCTGGGTAAAGTCGCTTTGGAAACTGGCCGATCAAGAAAAGCCCGTAGGCACCCTGGTTTTTTTTGACCTCGGCGGCGCGCAAGACCGATTGGCTTTGCATCCCGAATACAAAGCGCAACGCGAAGAAATGCCTGAGGCTCTGGAGAAACAGTTGCCCTATGTCAGGGCTCTGACCCGTGCGATGGGGTGCGTCGGCATCGAGCAAGAGGGGATAGAAAGCGACGATCTTTTGGCCGCCGAAGCGGTGGTGCTCGCGCGACAAGGACATGACGTCCTCATCGTCAGCTCGGACAAAGACTTCGCTCAGATCGTAAACCAGCAGATCAAAATTCTTCTGCCACCGCCCACCGCCAATCCCAAACTCGGCTGGCAAGTGCGCGACGAAGCCGGCGTGCGGGAAAAATTTGGGGTTCCGCCGTCCCAGATTGCCGACTTCCTCGCCCTCGTGGGAGACACCTCGGATAATATTCCCGGGATCAACGGGGTCGGACCGAAGACTGCGGCCAAGTGGCTTAGCGAATATGGTGACCTTGAAGGAGTGATCGCGCACGCCGCCGATCTTCAACCTGAGCGCTTTCGAACAGCTGTGGCCGCAGAGGCGGACAAGCTCCGGCGAAATCTGAAGTTAACGACGCTTAACGTGTCCCTGCCCAGCCTCGTTTTGAGCACGCCAACGCCGGCGCCCGAAGAACTCTACCGTTTGCTCGAAACTTTGGAGATGCGGTCGGCCTTGGCCGAGGCTCGGCAGCGTTACGGACAACCTGAATTGTTCTAGCCGATCCGAACTGCGGACGAATCAGTGGCTTTCCTTGGAAATGTTTTTCGGATCGAGGAACGTGCGCCTTGGACGCGGCGCGGGCAGTGTTTGGCAGCCGCACCTTGAGATTTTTAGGGAGCCGGTTCGCTCTCAGGGCTAATCCAAGCGCAACGAATGCCAGGGTGATCAGGGGTCGGAAATAGGCTTGAAGGGCAGGGGAGCGGAGTGTCCCTTGGCCGCGTGTCCGCTAAACCGCTACTTATGCTGGGTCTGCCCAAAGGCAGCCTCGAAGAATCAACGAAGAATCTTTTCGCCAAGGCCGGGTGGAAGATCGCGACGAGTTCGCGTTCCTATAAGCCGACGATTAACGACCCGGAGCTTGATGGACGTTTCGTCCGAGCACAGGAGGTCAGCCGTTATGTCGAACACGGATTCTTCGATTGTGGGCTGACGGGTTTTGACTGGGTCCAAGAGAATGGATCCGACGTCGTTGAGGTGATGGACTTGGTCTATAGCCGCGCCTCGGTGCTGAAATCGCGTTGGGTCCTCTGCGTGCCCGAAGATTCGCCGGTGAAGTCGATTTCGGATCTGGCCGGCAAGCGAGTGGCGACCGAGCTCGTGAACACCACGAAACGCTTTTTTGAGGCGAAAGGGGTCGCGGCGGAGATCGAGTTTTCCTGGGGAGCGACGGAGGTAAAGGTTCCTGACTTGGTTGATGCGATTGTGGACATCACCGAAACCGGTAGCTCGATCCGCGCGAACAAACTCCGGATCATCGACACCCTGCTTGAGACCAACACCAAATTTATCGCCAACAAGGCGAGTTGGGCGAATCCGGCCAAACGAAAAAAAATCGAGACCCTTGCCCTGCTCCTGCGCGGTGCGCTCGAGGCGGAAAGCAAGGTGGGACTGAAATTAAATGTCCCGAAGAAAGCGCTAGACCTCATTGTTCGCGCCTTGCCCTCGCTGCGAAATCCCACGATCTCGCCTCTGAGCAATTCCGATTGGGTGGCGCTTGAGACCATCATCGACGAAAGTGTCGTCCGGGAAATCATTCCTCAGTTAAAGGAATTCGGGGCCGAGGGGATCGTCGAATACCCCCTCAACAAGGTCATCTACTAAACCTACCTGAACCACATCTCGTCATGGCCAAAGTCACTCTCGGTTTGCTCCAACATGCTTGTTCGGCCGATCCGGCCGCCAATCTCAAAAAAACCCTCGCGCTCACTGAACGAGCGGCAAAGCAGGGGGCGAACATCATCTGCACTCAGGAACTCTTCCGCTCGCAGTATTTCTGCCAAAACGAAGACCACGAAAACTTCAAGCTCGCCGAGCCAATCCCCGGACCGAGCACGCAAGCATTCCAGAAAATCGCAAAAAAATACGGCGTCGTAATCGTCGCTTCACTTTTTGAAAAGAGGGCTTCGGGCCTTTATCATAATACGGCCGCGATTATTGACGCCGACGGCAGCCTGCTCGGCATCTACCGGAAAATGCACATTCCCGATGATCCGCTCTACTATGAGAAGTTCTATTTTACGCCCGGTGATACCGGGTTCCGCGCCTGGAACACAAAATTCGGTAAAATCGGGGTGCTCATCTGTTGGGACCAATGGTATCCCGAAGGAGCGCGGCTGACCGCGATGCAAGGAGCGGAGATTCTCTTTTACCCCACGGCGATAGGCTGGCATCCTCAGGAAAAAGCCGAATACGGCGTCAACCAACACGGCGCTTGGGAAACGATCCAGCGCAGCCACGCCGTCGCCAACGGTTGTTATGTCGCGGCGATCAATCGTATCGGGGTGGAGACGCCGATCGGCGGGCCCGGGATCGAATTCTGGGGCCAAAGTTTTGTCGCGGGCACAAGCGGGCAGATTCTCGCGAAGGCTAGCATTGACCGCGAGGAGATCATGCTAGTCCCGATCGAGCTCGATAAGGTTGATGTCACCCGAACCCATTGGCCCTTCTTGCGCGACCGCAGGATCGACGCCTACGGAGACCTCACCAAACGATTTATCGACTGAGCGATGACCGCTGCAAAGCAGACGCCCGCCGAGCTAGGCTTTCGGATGCCGGCTGAATGGGAGCCGCAGGTGGCAGTTTGGCTATCTTGGCCGCATAACCTAAAGACGTGGCCGGGTAATTTCCGGCCGATCCCGGCCAAATTCGCAGAGATTGTCGCCCACATCAGTCGCTTTCAGGAGGTGCGCATCAACGCTGCCCACGCCCTGCACAAAAGGGCTTGGACTTTGATTGAAAAAGCAGGCGCGGATACAAAGCACGTCACCCTGTTCGATCATCCGACTAATGACGCATGGTGCCGCGATCACGGGCCCATCTTCGTGAAAAACGATCAGACCGGCGAGGTGGCTGTCACTGATTGGGAACACAACGCGTGGGGTGGAAAGTATCCGCCTTATGATCTCGATAACACGATTCCGCCGAAGATCGCGTCCGCCCTGGGCCTCCGCCGATTCGAAAAGAAAATGGTGATGGAAGGGGGTTCACTCGATGTTAACGGCGCCGGACTTCTGCTGACGAGTGAGTCGTGTTTGTTGAATACGAATCGCAATCCCACGATGACCCGAGCCGAGATTGAGCAGGCACTGAGGGATTATCTCGGCGTGCACACGGTTCTCTGGTTGGGCGATGGAATCATCGGCGATGACACCGACGGGCATATCGACGACCTGACGCGATTTTATTCGACGAATGGAATCGTGACCGTCGTCGAGACAAACAAGCGGGACAAGAATTTCCCGATCCTGGCCGAAAATCTGGAGCGGCTTCATGCCTTGCGGACCCCGGCGGGCAGGAAATTCGACATCGTAAATTTGCCGATGCCAAAGCCCTGTCTTTACCAGGGCCAACAATTGCCGGCGAGCTATGCCAATTTTCTCGTGATCAACGGCGCCGTGCTCATGCCTGCATTCCGGCAACCGGCGCGGGATGAGTGCGCCGCGGAGGTGCTGGCCGCCTGCTTTCCGGGAAGGGAGATTATTCCTGTGGACTGCTTAGAGCTCGTTTGGGGCTTGGGCACTTTGCATTGTATCTCGCAGCAGCAACCCAAATGAAGTTGTCCCGATTTCTAGTTTTTGCCGGTTTCGTTTTGATGCTCGCCGGCTGCGAGTCGGTTTCGGAACGAATCTCCGACCGCTTCGATTTAGTTCCGCCGAAGACACAGTCGTTCAATGGTGATAAAGAGACGGTCTTCCTCGCCGCCCAACGAGCCCTAAAGCGGATGGACTTTGTGACGACGCGCAGAGCCGCGGCGCAAGGGGTGATCAATGCTCGGAGCGGAATTCGCGATACGGCGGTCTTTGGAGCCGGACGCCAGTTTACCTTTGAAATTCGATTGAGAAGCGTCGAACCAAGAAACACCGAGGTGGACGTTCAGCTCATCGAAATTTTGGAGGGCGATTTCAAAGCGGGAGCTACCACTCGACCGCTACGCGTTCACGGGCTTTATGAGTCATTCTTCGAGCAACTTGATCGGGCGATGAGCGACGGGGTCTCGCCGGTTAAGCCTAGTTCGTGATCCGATCGATCCCGGTTCAGCGACAAGTCGAGGTCAAATTAGGGCTTGCTCACGAGCCCGTCAGCTGGGGATTCTGAACCTTCGCGGCTTAGATCCAGATCAAATTGGCGTTCCCGCGACGTGCTCCCGCCAATACTCTCACGCAAGTTCAACCATCAACCCAAGACCCCGCCTCATGGCCGGGTCCCAACCGGTGCAAAGAAGGCCTGGAGCCAGCCGACTTTTAAACCGGATTTACGCATATGAGTTCGCTAATGAATGACCTGCTCGCGCAATCCTCCTTCGATAAATTGAAGGTCGGCGCGATCATCCCCGGCACGATCACCGAGATCCGCCAAAATGAAGTTGTCGTCGATATCGGCGGCAAATCCGAAGGCCTAATCCCGGCCAATGAGTTCCTCGACATCGGCGAGCTCCAAATCGGCTCCAGCATCGAAGTGCTGGTCGAAAAACTTGAAGACAAGAACGGCAATCCCGTCCTTTCGTTCGACAAGGCTGAACAAAAGAAGAACTGGGATAACATCCTCACGAAGTTCCCCGAAGGCTCCATCGCAGCCGGTCGAGTGAAGGCCAAGGTTAAGGGCGGTCTGATCGTATCGATCGGCGTTGATGCCTTTATGCCTGCGTCACACATCGACGTGCAGCCGCCGAAGAACCTCGATCAATACGTCGGCCAAACCTACGATTTCAAGGTTCTCAAAA
>CAMBRG010000079.1 GCA_945869845.1 Opitutus sp. GAS368
AAGGTGGCCCGCCCCGACAAACAAGTCATCGATATCGATGGCGACGGCTCATGGGTGATGAACATCCAGGAACTCGCCACCGCCCACATTGAGAAAATCGCGGCGAAAGCGATGATTCTTAACAACCAGCACCTCGGCATGGTCGTGCAATGGGAAGACCGCTTCTACGGCAGCGTCCGCGGCAACACGATCCTCGGCGATGAATCGAACGTCGGCAGCCCCGACAACCTTGCCGGCATTTACCCCGACTTCGTGACCATCGCCCAAGGCTTCGGCGTGAAAGCACGCCGCGTCCACAAAAAGAGCGAACTGCGCGAAGCGATCCAAGAGATGCTCGATTCCGACGGCCCTTACGTGCTCGACGTGATCGTTCCTTACACCGAACACGTGCTCCCCATGATCCCGGCCGGCAAAACCGTGAAGGACATGCTGCTCAAATAAGCGGAGCCGCTTTTCCGACCAAGCACTCGGTTCGCCGGCGCGGCGCCCCGTTTCTGACTTCACTAAGCCCGCACGAAAACGTGCGGGCTTATTCTTTTTACCCATCGCTCGGCACCGGACCCGGCTTCATCTCTCCTTCGTCAGGTAAACTCCGCCCCAGTCCTCCGGCGGCGGCTGAGGCTTTGCTTGCTCGGCGATTCCCAGAGAAAAAATCCACCTCGGTCCTGGCAAACCGACGACATCAAGCACGAGCCAAAACGTTACCACCCGCTGCGCCCAGCTCAGCCAGTCCACCCCCTCAACCAGCCCTCGGGTGATCCGCCGGCCACGTTGACCGCTGCGTGACCCAAAAACGTCACCAGCCACCAACCCGCCGGGTGCCGCCAGGCTCCCACCGGTGCCGCACTTCTGAACGCTCCACGCGCAAATTTCAAAGCTAGAATCGCCCCGGTGCCCGCAACCGACCATAACCTCGGGTCCCGCAGATAAGCGCGCCACTCGCGGCTCAGGATCGGAAGCACTGCGCCGCCTTCTCCGATTTAGGAAAACTAAAAAACCGAGGACCTTGAATCCTCGGTTTTTCGAAACGTCGCTCACAGCTCGAAAAAGAGCCGCGGCGACGGTGGCAGTTCTCTTCGCCTTGGGTTGGTTCTGTCGTAGATCCGGTCAAATCAGCACGCTTAGATCGTGAGCCATTGGCGGATTATTTTGCGGCAACGGTTCAGCAGCATAGCGTCCGCTCGATTCGAAGCACATGCGAAATTCAGGGTTTTCGACGAGCCGGAAGGCGTTGGGACAAATTACAATGATCCTACTGAAATCCTCGGGAGCGGCGGTTTCTTTCATGTGTGGATAATGGAGATATTCGCGGGTTTTGAATGTGATGCAGACTAACGGTCTTTTATTACAAAAAAGAGGCGCGGAGGTTACGATTTAGGAAAATAGCGATGGGTTAAAAATGGGGCTTAAAACAATTTGGGCCCCATTTTGCTCAGCATCGTCCATTTTACTTTTGTCGACCGAAGTTTAGCCGCGTTCGTGCCAGAACTAACCGCTCAAAAACAGGAAATACCCTTCCACTCTAGCGGCTTAATAATTTTACCAAGATGAAGCGTTGGACCAACTGGGTCGCGGACTTCGGCGCTCGGATTTCGGCGCTCAAAACGATGAAGGAGGAGGCAAAGAAGAAATTCCTCGAAGGCGTCGTGAGCACGATCACCGCAAAAACAGTCGAAGAGAATCGCTTCGAATGCACCATTCATTTCCGACTGCCTTACGTTGAAGATTCGCTCGTAGAGGCAACGGGTGCTGGGGTGAAATTCAGGGTGAAAAAAGGCAAAGATCGCATCACCGTCCCGCTCGTGTTTACGGCGGTGAAACGGCGCCGGCGGAAGCAGAGCCTGCGCCGCCTTCTCTGATTCAGGAAAACTAAAAAACCGAGGACGTTGAATCCTCGGTTTTTCGAAACGTCGCTCACAGCTCGAAAAACGAGCCGCCAGCGACGGTGGTAGTTAGGAGTTAGCTGTTATACGAATCTCACTTCGTCGGGACGGACTGGATCGTCTTGAGAATACGACCGGCCACGAGATACGGGTCGGCGGCCGAGTTTGGCCGGCGGTCCTCGAGGTAGCCTTTGTAGCCGTTGTTGACGAAGCTATGGGGCACGCGCACGGACGCTCCGCGATCAGCGATCCCGTAGCTGAATTTGTCGATCGACTGCGTCTCGTGCAGACCGGTGAGACGGAGATGATTCTCGGGGCCATAGACGGCGATGTGCTCGTCGCAGTGCTTGGAAAACGCCGCCATGAGTTTTTCGAAGTAAGCTTTACCGCCCTTTTCGCGCATGAACTTGGTCGAGAAGTTCGCATGCATGCCGGAACCGTTCCAATCGAGCGCCTGTTGGAAGGGCCCAAGGATCGGCTTGCAGCGCCACTCGATGTCGAGGGCGTAGGTCTCAGCGAGACGCGAGAGCAAGTAACGGGCGACCCACATCTGGTCGGCGGCACTTTTGGAGCCTTTGCCGAAGATCTGGAACTCCCACTGCCCCTTGGCGACCTCGGCGTTGATGCCCTCGAGGTTGATTCCGGCATCGAGACAGATATCGATGTGCTTCTCGACGACCTCGCGGGCGATGTCGCCCACGTTTTTATAGCCCACGCCGGTGTAATAAGGGCCCTGCGGCGCCGGATAACCGTCAACCGGGAAACCGAGCGGACGACCGTCTTGATAGAAAAAATACTCCTGTTCGAAGCCATACCAGGTATCCGGTTCATCCGGAATGGTGGCACGGGAGTTGGATACGTGGGGCGTCACGCCATCCGGCATCATGACTTCGGCCATCACGAGGACGCCATTTTTGCGCGTGCTGTCTGGGAAAACGGCCACTGGCCTCAACACGCAATCCGAGCTGCGGCCCTCGGCCTGCTGCGTCGAACTGCCATCGAAGCCCCAGTTCGGCAGCTCACCCAGCTTCGGGAAGCTCTTGAACTCCTTGATCTGGGTCTTGCTGCGGAGGCTGGCCAACGGCTTGTAGCCATCCAGCCAGATGTATTCTAATTTGTATTTTGCCATGATGATACGGTTTTTTGTGAGGGGTTTGATGGATCCACCGGCGAACAACTACGCCGGCGAGCCCAAGGATAAACCTAAACCTTTTCAGCACCTCACATGCCAGCGGCAACCAGAAATTCGATTCATGGCTCAAGTTTTCCTCTCGCTCCCGGCCCCCTCACCTCATGCTTGCCCCTTGCCTCCCGGCCCGTGGCCCTAACCCTCCCCGTCCAGTCCCCATGCATGAGGTCAAAGACACCCAACGCGCCATCGTCCGCATCGGTTTTGATGGCCGGGTCCACAAGACTTTCCGCGGACACCAAGCCTCCGAACGTTTTGCCAACGAAGTCCGTGTGCTCCAATACCTTGAAAACCGCGGCTGCGACTTCGTTCCCCGCCTCTTGGAATCGGACCCAGCCGCACTCAAAATCGTCACCACCAACTGCGGCTCAATCGTCGACCAACTCAGTCCTGCGCGCATGAAAGCACTTTTCGCCGAGCTCGAAACCTACGGCGTCCGCCACGACGACGCCTTCCTGCGCAACGTCACTTATCGCGCGACCGATGGACGCTTCTGTCTGATCGACTTCGAATTCGCGACCGTGCTCGGCCCCACGCCGCCTACGCCCGCCCCGCCCAAAAAATGATGAAGCCCCCCACCCCTCCCGCGCCCCGGCCCGACCTCCGCTGGTCCGGCCTATCCCACCGCGGCAAAGTGCGCCCCAACAACGAAGACTCGTTCATCGCCCTCGCCTTCGACGGCCGAGAGGTTCGCCGGCTCGGCAAGGTCGGCGAAGCCTCGGCCTCGGCCAACGATTACGTGTTCGCCGTCAGCGATGGCATGGGCGGCGCCAAATCCGGGGAATTCGCCAGCCGTATCACCGTCGAAAAAATCACCCAGCTCCTCCCCAAGAGCTTCAAACTTTCCGCCAGCGGCATGAGCAGCGGTTTCACCGATATCCTGCTCGAAGTGTTCGAATCCATTCACCACGAGTTGCTCAAACTCGGCGCCAGCTACGAAGAGTGCCGGGGCATGGGCACCACCCTCACCATCGGTTGGCTCACACCCGGCTGGCTCTACTTCGGTCACCTCGGCGACAGCCGGCTTTATTACCTGCCGCATTCCGGCGGCATGACTCAGCTCACCCACGATCACTCCCACGTCGGTTGGCTCCGCCGCAAAGGCGAACTCAACGAGCGCCAAGCCCGCTCTCACCCGCTCCGCAACGCCCTGCACCAAGCCCTCGGCGCGGGCCACCAATTCATCGATCCCCAGTTTGGCGCCGTCGCCCTTTCACCCGGCGACCGTTTTGTCCTCTGCTCCGACGGCCTCACCGACGGTCTGTGGGATCGCCAGATCGCCGAACTCATCCGCACGCCCACGCCGGCTGAAGCCCTTCTCTCTCCCGCGGAACGTCTCGTCGTCGCATCCCTCGAAAGCTCCGGCCGCGACAACACGACCGCGCTCGAACTCGAACTCAGCGCACCCGCCGCACCTTCTCGCCCGAAACGCTCCCGCGCCCAGCCGCGATGACCACGCTTTTCGCCTACGGCACCCTTAAACGCGGCGGCTCCAACCACGCCCACCTCGCCGGCCAAAAGTTCCTCGGCCAAGCCCGCACCGCCGCCGGCTACACCTTGGTCTCACTTGGCGACTACCCCGGTCTCGTCCTTTCACCCGAAGACCGTGAGGGCGTGACCGGCGAACTTTGGTCCGTCGACGATCTCTGCCTCGCTCACCTCGACGAGTTCGAGGGCCTGGCCGAAAATCTCTACCGCCGCGCCGAGATTCCCCTCGCCACTCCGGGCGCCCACGGCTCCGTCGCACCGATCGAAACCTACTTCTACGCCCGCCCGGTCGCCGGCCGACCCCACCTCGGCCCAATGTGGCCCGTTTGAACGCTGACCGGTTGTTACGATTTCAAATCCTTCGCGGGCACGCGCCGCACCGTGGTGAATTTCGCCCGGTAAAGTTCTTCCAACACCTCCCTCACTGCCGTCGGGATTCGCTGGATCATCTCATCCAGTGGCGGTAGCGGACCTTTCACTTCCTCGACTTCTTCCGCCCGCGTTGCCGCAACGGGCAACCCAACCACCGCCTCCCCTCGCTCGCGTGCCTCCGCCAAAAACGCGCCCTCGCTCGCCGCATCCGTCGGCCAAGGCGCCTCGTCGCCAAACAGCCCGCCCGCGCTCGGCGCTTCCGGTCCTACCGCCGGCAGCATCGCCACGCCTTCACCGGCCTCATCCGGCAAATCACCGTCCGTCGCCATCCGTTTTGAAACCGTCGGCGGCGCCCCGGCCGCTAAGGCCGCGCTCAACCGCCGCTCCAACCGCTCACTCAGTCCTTTTTTTTTTCGCTGTCGTCGCTCGGAGAACCCGCCGCCGCTGGCACTTCCTCGGCGAGCGAGGCCAGTTCCTTGATCAGGCTGTCGATCGCTCGCGCGCGGCTCGCCTCGATGGCCTTTAACAACGTCACTTCGAAATTTATCTTCTCCGCCAGACCCAGCTTCACACTGCCTTCGCCTTCGCGCAGCCCGTCGAGCAACCGCGTGATTTGCTCCGTCGTCATCGGTAAGCCGCCCAGTCGGTCACTGCGGCCGCCCTTCGCAATCGCATCAAGCAAAGCCCCGCGCACCCGTTCCTGCAAATCCGTCAGCAAACGCACCAAGTCGCGCCCCGCCGCGTCGCACTCGTCCACGATCGCCACCAGCTTCACATGATCGCCCGTGGCCAGGGTCGATGCCAACTCGGCGATCTTCTCCGCGCCCACGAGCCCGTAAACGTCGAGCACGTCGGGCTCGGCTATCTCCGTCCCGCAAAACGAAATCATCTGGTCAAAAATCGACTGCGCGTCGCGCATCCCACCGTCCGCCATGCGCGCGATGCACGCGAGCGCCGCTTCGGTCACCGTTATCTTCTCTTCCACCGCGATCTTCTTGAGGCGCTCAATAATCAGAGGCGCCGGAATCGGCTTCAGGTCGAACCGCTGACACCGGGAGAGAATCGTTGGCAGCACTTTCTGCACTTCCGTCGTCGCAAAGACGAACTTCACGTGCGGCGGCGGCTCCTCGAGCGTTTTTAGCAACGCGTTAAACGCCGCCGTCGAGAGCATGTGGACCTCATCGATGATGTAGACCTTGAACTTACCCTGCGCCGGCGAATAACGCGCGGTCTCGCGGAGATCGCGCACCTGTTCGACGCCGTTGTTCGAGGCCCCGTCGATCTCAATCACGTCGAGGTGGGTGCCGTCCGCAATCGACAAGACCGCCGGATCGTTCGGATCGAAATCCGCGTTCGGCCCACCGGTGCAGTTGAGGGCCTTGGCAAAGATCCGCGCCGTCGAAGTCTTGCCCGTGCCGCGTGGCCCGACGAAGAGATAGGCGTGCGCGATCCGATTCCGGGCAATCGCGTTTTTCAACGTCCTGACGACATGGTCCTGCCCCACGACATCCGCGAAAATCTGCGGACGCCATTTGCGGGCGATGACTTGGTAACCGGTGGACATCTCGGAAGTAGGAGCCCGCTGGCGGGCGAGTAAACGCTCAGCGCAACCCCCGGAGCGCTTGCAAGCAAGCTCCTACATCGGCCCGCGAAAAAAAAGTGGCCAGGCAATCCACGGCACTGGGAGGACGACGTTACCGTTGCTGCCTTCCGGCCCTGGCGGGGTTCACGCGCCTGCCCATGCATGGCACCTGGCCGAGGCGGACCATGCGGGGGCCGAAACGCCGCGCAATCCTAATTTCCCGCCCCAACCCGGTCCGGACTTCAGTCCTTCTTCGGCTCGGGCGGCGGGCCCTCGCGTTTGCCCCCCAATCGCTCGCGGAGAAACTGCAAACCCGGGCGATCTTCCCGCATCCGTTCGCGCTGCCGCTCCTGCAATTTGTCCAATTTCTTACGCTGCTCCGGGGTCAATTCCGCGGCAAATCCCTGCTGCAACCCGCGAAGCATGGCGCCCGTTTCCTTGAGCGAATTTTGCCGGTGCGATCGCATTTCTTCCTCCACCTTCTCCACCA
Organism: Opitutus sp. GAS368; assembly: GCA_945869845.1. Classification (GTDB taxonomy): domain Bacteria; phylum Verrucomicrobiota; class Verrucomicrobiia; order Opitutales; family Opitutaceae; genus Tous-C4FEB. The sequence continues at coordinate 7,005 of CAMBRG010000079.1, forward strand.
TCGGCCGGATCTTTTCTTTCTGCGCGGCCGTCAGGTTGAGTTGATCGGTGAAGTGACGCAGCAACATCGGCGGGGTGGGCGGCATCGATTTCGCGCGCTTCTGCTCCATGATCCGCGGCCCGATCCGCACCATCAGCAATCCGCCAAAGATCGCACCCGCCGCAAAGACGGCGGCAAAGGCGAGCACCACTTTCCAAGGTTTGTTCATCGGTTTATTCGCCGTCCTCAAGCAGCATTGCTACCGGGTCCTCCAGCGCGATCAACTCGTCGTCGACGGAGTGCGCGGTGAGCACAGGATAGTTCACGACGACGCTTGCCACCGCCAGCAGGCTGGCGACGCCCACCGCCCGCAGCGAAAACCGTTCCAGCAGCGAGCGCATCGGCCGTTCGACAGCGAACGCCAAAGCCGCCACCCGCGTCGAAAAGCCAAAGGGCGCGGCGGCATCCGTCCCGCGCGGGGCCCGCCGGGCGCCGGCCGTGAGCCGAGCCCAGGATTGATCGTGAGCGGTGGGTTTCATGTTCGTTCCTTTTGTTGTAATTCCAAAAACATCGAGCGCAACTTCCGACGCGCCCGGAAGGCACGCACCTTAATGAGCGAGGTGTTCCAACCGGTGAGTTCGCCGATCTCGGCGATGGTCTTCTGCTCCATATCGAGCAGTTGCAGCACCATCCGGTCGTCGGGCTTCAGCTGATCGAGGAGCTTGTGGACCAATTCGTGCGCCGCCATCGCGTCATTGGCCGCCACGTCCTTCTCGTTCGTCATCACCGCATCAAGCACCTCGGCTTCGTTCTCCGAAAGATCCGCCCAACGAAATTCCGGCCGGCGTTTCTGCGCGCGCAGCTGATCAATACACGTCGTGACCGCGATCCTCGAGACCCAGTGCGGAAACGGCACCGCGCCCTGATATTGTTCGAGTCGGGTGAACATTTTCAAAAAAATATCCTGCGCCAAGTCTTCCTCGGCAACCCGCCGGGGCAGGTGGGAGCGAACGATGCGGATAACCAGCGGATACAAGTGGTCGACCAATTCGCGTGCCGCGGCCTGGTCTCGGCGGCGCACGCGATCCAAGCAGCCGGCCACGTCGAACGGCGGTTCATCAGACATAGGAGGATAGAGTTAAAAACCTGCACGTGATGCAAGACGGGCCTCGATTCCACCGGGTTACACTCGACCGCAGAAAGCCCTTTCTTGACTCTCGCTCCACCGCACCGCTAGCCGTCTGTACGTTGCAATGATTCTCCTTTCTCAGGCCCTTCGACTTACGAACGCGCGCGATCATTGATTGACCGCTTGTCGGTTGATCGCGCGTTGGCCTGCTAGAAATTTCCCGTGTCCGCCGAGTCGCGGACTGACGGTTCGGCTGCTCGCTTCCCGCTCCACGTCTCTCCAATCTCCCATTTTCATTCTCCATTTTCCGCCATGCAATCCGCGCCCGTCTCCAAATACCGTCCGTTTCCCCCCGTCGCCCTGCCCAACCGCCAGTGGCCCAACCGCACGTTAACCCAAGCCCCGATCTGGTGCAGCGTCGATCTCCGCGACGGTAATCAGGCCCTCGCCCAACCCATGAGCGTCGATGAGAAACTCGAGTATTTCGACCTGCTCGTGAAAATCGGTTTCAAAGAAATCGAGATCGGTTTCCCCTCTGCCTCACAGATCGAATTCGATTTCTGCCGCCGCCTGATCGAGGAGAAGCGCATCCCCGACGACGTCGCCATCCAGGTCCTTTGCCAATGCCGCGAAGATCTCATCGCGCGGAGCTGCGCGGCTCTCGCCAGCGCCAAGCACATCATCTTTCACCTCTACAACTCCACCTCGCCCGCCCAGCGCCAGCACGTCTTCAACGCGGCCCGAGCCGACGTGGTCGCCATCGCCACCCGCGGCACCGCTTGGGTGAAACAACACACCGCCACCCTCGCCGCCGCCGGCACGCACGTACGCTTCGAGTACTCGCCCGAAAGCTTCACCAGTACCGAACTCGATTTCGCTCTCGAAATCTGCGAGGCCGTGACCGACGTCTGGCAACCGACGTTGGAGAACAAAGTCATTCTCAACCTCCCCGCCACCGTCGAATACGCCACGCCCAACGTCCACGCCGATCAGATCGAGTGGATGTCCACGCACCTCACCCGCCGCGACCGCACGTTCATCTCGCTCCACACCCACAACGACCGCGGCACCGGCATCGCCGCCACCGAACTCGCCCTGCTCGCCGGCGCCGACCGCGTCGAGGGCACGCTCTTTGGCAACGGCGAGCGCACCGGTAACCTCGACCTCGTCACCGTCGCGCTGAATTTCTACACGCACGGCATTCATCCCGGCCTCGATTTCTCCGACATCAATCACGTCCGCGACGTCTACGAGCGTTGCACCAAACTCGAAGTTCCTCCCCGCCAGCCTTACGCCGGCGAACTCGTTTTCACCGCCTTTAGCGGCTCACACCAAGACGCCATCAAGAAGTCCTGGGCCGTCCAAAAACCCGACGCACCTTGGGACGTAATCTACATCCCGATCGACCCCGCCGACCTCGGCCGCAGCTACAAAGCCATCATCCGCATCAACAGCCAATCCGGCAAAGGCGGCGTCGCTTACGTGCTCGAGAATGCCTTCGGCTTCCAATTGCCAAAACTCATGCACAAGGAAATCGGCAAGCTCATCAACGACCGGGCCGACGCCAAAGGCACCGAGCTCTCCGCCGACGAGATCAACGCCATCTTCCGCCGCGAATACCTCGAGCAGGCCGACGCGACCTTGGTCCTCCAACATTTTAAAACCACCGAGCGCGAGAGCGCGGTCACGTGCGAAGCCGCGGTGACGTTGGCCGGCGTGGTCCACGCCCTCACCGGCACCGGCAACGGGCCCATCGCCGCCTTCGTGCGCGCGCTCGCCGCAACGCCGCTGCCCAAGTTCGACGTGCTCCACTACAGCGAACACTCCCTTGGCAGCGGCGCCGAGGCGCGCGCCGTGAGCTACATTCAGATCAAGACCGAGCGAGGTCTCGTCCTTTACGGCGCCGGCATCGACACCAATATCGAACTCGCCTCGATCAAGGCCATCGTCAGCGCCCTCAACCGCGCCCTCGCCAAGTAAAAAGTCGGGTCTCCGACCCGCCCTTTCCGTTACCCCACTTTTATGTTTCTCCGCCGTCTTCTACCCCTCGTCCTCGCCGCCATCCTCCCGCTTGCCGTTCCGTCACTCATGGCCACCGACACCCGCGCCGAATTTCTAAAGCTCATCGACCGCCCCCGCGTGCCAGCCAACGCCAAGTTCGAAATCTCGTCATCACCATCACCCTCCGGCTTCACCCGCCTCGACTTCACCTTCGCCGCCGACTCCACCAACCGCGTGCCCGGAATCCTCCTCAAGCGAACCTCTTCCGGCCCCGCCTCCGTCCGCCAGCCCGCCGTTATCGCCCTCCACGGCACCGGCGGAAACAAAGAAACCCAACTCGCCCTCCTCGAACAACTCGCCGCCGACGGCTTCATCGCCGTCGCCATCGATGCCCGCTCCCACGGCGCCCGCGCTTCGCAGCCCAAAGGCACCGCCGACTACAACGCCGCCATCCTTCGGGCCTTCCAGACCGGCCACGAACACCCGTTCTTCATCGACTCCACGTGGGATATTTCCCGCCTGGTCGATTGCCTCGTCGCCCGCGACGACGTCGACCCCGCCCGCATCGCACTCATCGGCTTTTCGAAAGGCGGCATCGAGGCCTACCTCACCGCCGCCGCCGATCCACGCATCGCCGCGACCGTCGCCTTCATCGGCGTGCAAAGCTTCGGCTGGGCCCTCGACCACCACGCGTGGCAATCTCGCATCGGCACCGTCCAGGCCGCCTTCGATGCCGCCGCCAAGCATGCGGGCATAACCCAGCCCGATGCCGCCTTCGTGCGCCGTTTTTATGACCGCGTCGCCCCGGGGATCTACGACCGTTTCGACGGCCCGGCGATGCTCCCACTCATTGCACCGCGTCCCTTCCTCGCCATCAACGGAGACTCGGACGACCGCACGCCTTTACCCGGACTCGAACTTTGCGCCGCCGCCGCCCGCGCCGCCTATAAAGCCGCCGGGGCCGAGGAGAACTTCACGCTCACCCTCCAGCCCAACACCGGCCACAAGACCAACCCAGAGTCCGTCATCGCCGCCCGCGCTTGGCTCGTGCGCCACCTCAAGCCCTGATCCGGGCGCGCCCGCTTTCGCTTTCGCGCCGCCACCGGCCCGCGCTCCGTGACGTAGCTTGCGCACCCGTCGGGGCACCCTAGGTTCGACCTCTCCATGAAATTCACTCCGGCCCAGCCCGCCCTCTTCGGCGAAACCCTCGAATCACTCACCGCGCACCTGCGCGAACTGTGCGAGCCGACCTTCCGCGCGAGACAAATTCTCGATTGGGTCTATAAAAAACGCGCTCGCACGTGGGACGCGATGACCAACCTTCCAAAACCGCTCCGCACGAAGCTCGAGGCCACCTTCGACCTCACACCCTCGACCCTCGTCCTCACCAAAGAATCCGGCGACGTCACCGATAAACTCCTCCTCGAACTCCGCGACGGCTCCCTCATCGAATCCGTCATCATCCGCGCCCCGCAGTCTGATGTCGGCGAGGAGCTTTCCCGAAAAACCATCTGCATTTCCACCCAAGTCGGTTGCGCCATGGGCTGCGTGTTCTGCGCCAGCGGCCTTGCCGGCCTCAAGCGCGACATGTCCGCCGGCGAGATCGTCTCCCAGCTCCTCCAAGTCTGCTACCGCGAAGACGCCACCACGCCCCGCGCCCGCCCCGAGCTGGCCTCCTTCGACAACATCGTCGTCATGGGCATGGGCGAACCACTCGCCAATTACGACGCCCTCATCCGCGCCCTCACCATCCTCAACGCCGAGTGGGGCCTCGGCTTCGGCGCCCGCCGCATCACCGTTTCCACCAGCGGTCTTGTCCCGAAAATCCTCAAACTCGCCGAGGAGCCCATCGGCTTCCGTCTCGCCGTTTCCCTCCACGGTTCGACCAATGAGGTCCGCGAAAAAATCATGCCGGTCAACAAGGCCTACCCGTTGGAAAAACTGATTCCAGCCGTCCGCGAGTTTTCCGAGAAACACGGCCGCATGGTCACCCTCGAGTTTATTCTCATCGAGGACGTCAACGACTCGGTCGAACAAGCCGGCGAACTCCGCGACATCGCCCGCGACCTCCACGCGCACGTGAATATCATTCCTTATAACACCGTCGAGGGCCTGCCGTGGAAACGCCCGAGCGTCATGGTGCAAGAAGGCTTCGCCGATGTCCTCCGTGCTGCCCGCGTTCCCGTGACGTTGCGCCGCGAAAAAGGCCACGATATCGCCGCCGCCTGCGGTCAGCTCCGCCTCAAGACCGAGAAGTCCCGCGAGCTGGCCCAAGCGTGAGGCCGGGTCTCCGACCCGCCCTCCACGCCCCACCAGGCATCCCTTCAGCATGACCACCGCGTCTGCCGCCTCGCCGGTGGCCAAACCGTCTCCCGCCCTCGGCATTCTCTGCGCCCTCAGCGTGGGTCATCTGCTCAACGACGCCGTCCAGTCGCTGCTCCCTGCGCTCTACCCGCTCCTCAAGGAGTCCCTCAACCTCACGTTCACCCAGATCGGCCTCATCACCCTTGCATTCCAGCTCACCGCGTCGCTGCTCCAGCCGGTCGTCGGTCTGTTCACCGACCGCCATCCGCAGCCCTACTCGCTTGCTGCCGGCATGGTCCTGTCGCTCGTCGGCCTGCTGCTGCTCGCCTTTGCCACCACCTTCCCAGCCGTACTCATCGCCGGGGGGCTTGTCGGTCTCGGCTCCTCCATTTTTCACCCCGAAGCCTCCCGCGTCGCCCGGCTCGCTTCCGGTGGCCGCCACGGATTCGCCCAGTCTCTTTTTCAAGTCGGCGGCAACGCCGGCAGCGCCCTCGGTCCACTGCTTGCCGCACTTTTCGTCGCCCAACACTCGCAGTCCCGAGTCGCTTGGTTCGCCGTCGTCCCCATCATCGGATTCATTTTACTCACCCGCGTCGGCCACTGGTATCGCGCCCAACTCGCCTTCGCCCGCGCCTCGGCTCACCGCGCCGCACTTCCGGCTCCGCTGCCGCGCCGTCGCGTCATCGCCGCCATCGCGATCCTCGCCGTCCTCATCTTCTCAAAATATTTCTACATGGCCTGCCTCGGCAGCTATTACACGTTCTACCTCATCGAGAAATTCCAGGTCTCGATTCAAACTTCCCAACTCCTGCTTTTTGTTTTTCTCGGCGCGGTCGCCGCGGGCACGATCATCGGCGGCCCCGTGGGCGACCGGATCGGCCGCAAAGCCGTGATCTGGGTTTCGATCCTCGGCGTCGTGCCGTTCACCTTGATTTTACCTCACGCGAACTTGTTTTGGACCGCCGCGCTCACGGTGGTGATCGGCGTCGTCCTAGCCTCGGCGTTCTCCGCGATCCTCGTCTATGCTCAAGAACTGATGCCGCACCGGGTCGGTCTCGTTTCCGGCATCTTCTTCGGGTTTGCTTTTGGCATGGGCGGGCTCGGTTCCGCCGCCCTAGGAATCCTCGCCGACCACCAAGGACTCGACTATGTCTTCAAGGTCTGCGCTTTTCTCCCTCTCCTCGGATTTTTGGCTTTTTTTCTACCGAAACCTAATCGGTAAAAATCGGCTTGAATCCTTCCCCGAAATTTTTTTTGCATCGCTGTCTCTCCCGCCCCCGTACGGTCGACCACCCAATTTTTCCCCATGATCGAAGTCAAAGGCCTCGTTAAAACCTACGGCAACAAACGCGCCGTGGACGGCATCACCTTCACCGTCAAACGCGGCGAAATCCTCGGCTTCCTCGGCCCCAACGGTGCCGGTAAGTCTACTACGATGAAGATGATCACCGGCTTCATCCGGCCCGACGCCGGCACCGCCACCGTCGGCGGCATCGACGTCGCCGTCGACCCCGTGGGCGTTAAACGCCAACTCGGCTACCTGCCCGAAAGCGCTCCCGCCTACCCTGAAATGACCGTCGAGGAGTTCCTGCGCTTCATCGCCGAAATTCGCGGCTTCCGCGCCACCAGCGAGAAACACGCCCGCGTCGAGCACGTCCTCGGGCTCACCCATCTCGCCTCCGTCCGCGCGCAAACGATCGAAACGCTTTCCAAGGGCTACAAACAGCGCGTCGGCTTCGCCCAAGCCCTGATTCACAACCCGCCCGCCCTCGTCCTCGACGAACCGACCGACGGCCTCGATCCCAACCAGAAGAACGAGGTCCGCACCCTCATTCGGAGCATGGCCGCCGAGAAAGCCGTGATTCTCTCCACTCACATTCTTGAAGAAGTGGAGGCCATCTGCACTCGGGTGATCATCATTGCGAGCGGTCGCATCGTCGCCGATGAGACGCCATCCGCCCTTCGCGCCCGCCAACCCGGCGCCCGCCTCGACGAGATCTTCCGCGCCCTCACCACCTAACCGCAGGAGCCCGGCCGCCAACGCCCCTCCGGTTCCCTCAACTCTCAGCGCTCAGCTTTCCCTTCCCATGTCCCAAATCCGTCCCCTCTTCAAACGCGAGTTTCTCGGCTACTTCCGCTCGCCCGTGGCCTACGTCTTCCTGATCGCCTTCCTCCTCATCTCGGTGTCGCTCGCTTTCTCCCGCTACGGCAATTTCTTCAAAGCCGGCACCGCAAGCTTGGAAACGTATTTCCTGTTTTTCCCCTGGCTATTCATGTTTATCGTGCCCGCCGTCGGGATGAGGCTCTGGTCCGAAGAAAAACGCTCCGGCACCGTTGAGCTGCTCTTCACTTTGCCCGTGACCACGCTCGAGGCCGTTCTCGGCAAGTTTCTCGCCGGCTGGGCATTTCTTACCCTCGCGGTTTTGCTCAGCTTCCCGATGGCCCTCACCGTCGCCTTCCTCGGCGATCCCGACTGGGGAATCATCGCTTCGACTTACCTCGGCGCGATCCTTATGGCCGGCGCCTACCTCGGCGTCTGCGCCCTCACTTCCGCTCTGACGAAGAATCAAGTCATCAGCTTCGTCCTGAGCCTCGCCGCCTGCGCGATGCTCGTGTTCCTCGGCCTCAGCAGCTTCACCACCACGCTCGAAAGCTTTTTGCCCGTCGGCATCGCCGATGTTGTTTCAAACTTCAGCTTCGTCACCCACTTCGACGCCTTCACCAAGGGCATCGTCGACCCGAAAGACGTCGCCTTCTTCCTCTCTCTGATCGGCTTCACCCTCTTCCTCAACGTCGTCGCCCTCGAACGGTAGGAGCCCGCTCGCGGACGATTCTGTTGTCCGCTTCGAACGCTCAACTCTCAGCTTTTAACTCCCAGCTTTTCCTTTCTCCGCCCCATGAAACCCAGCGGCAAAATCCTCGCCATCGCCCTCCTCTTCATCGGCCTCGTTCTCGTCAACTTCCTGGCCTCGTCCCTCCCGGTGCGCCTCGATACGACTGCCGAGCGAATCTACACCCTCTCCCCCGGCACCCAAGCCCTGCTCGGCAAAATCGAAGAACCCGTCGTCCTCGATTTCTATTTCACGAAATCTGCCACCGGCCTGCCCATCGCCTACAAAAATTACGCGACCCGCGTCGAGGAGATGCTCCGCCAATACGCTCGCGCCTCCCGCGGTAAGCTGACCCTCAACATCATCGACCCACGCCCCGACACGCCCGAAGAAGAAAAAGCCACCGCCGCCGGCATCCAACCCCAGCTCATCCCCACCACCGGCGAGCAGATCCAGTTCGGCCTCGTTGCCATCCAAGCCGACCAACAAAAAACCCT
>CAMBRG010000080.1 GCA_945869845.1 Opitutus sp. GAS368
TGACGCTGCTAGGGATCGTTATACTCGTTAGACCTGTACAGCCATAAAACGAGGAGGCCCCGATACTGGTGACGCTGCTAGGGATCGTTATACTCGTAAGACCTGTACAGCCATAAAAGGAGGAGGCTCCAATACTAGTGACGCTGCTAGGGATCGTTATACTCGTTAGACCTGCACAGCCATAAAAGGAGGAGGCCCCAATACTAGTGACGCTGCTAGGGATCGTTATACTGGCCAAGTTTGTGCAGCCAGAAAACACACTCGCTCCGATGCTAGTAATACTGCTAGAGAGAGTCACACTTGTCAGGCGCGAGCAGCTTAAAAATGCGTCGCTTCCTATGCTAGTGACGGTGTTAGGAATGATCACACTAGTCAGATTACTGCAGTTTTGAAACGCGCGCATCTCGATGCTTGTGACACCACTAGATATGGTCACGCTCGTCAGACCCGTGCAATCATAGAACGCGCCATCCACTATGCTCGTGACACTGCTAGGGATTGTCACACTCGTCAGGCCGGTGCAGCCATAAAACGCTAATTGCCCGATGCTGGTGACACTGCTGGGGATGGTCACACTTGTCATACTACTGCGAGAAAAAAACGCTGAGTTACCGATGCTAATAACCTGATAGGTATCGGTGCCATCATTGATCGTTGTTGGAATCGTGATCGCGCCAGATACCCCATTTGATTGGGTAACAACGGCTGTATTGGGCGCGCCTAGCGTAGTGGTGTAGGTCACATTTTGGCTATCCTTGTAAGTACCCGCAAACAGCGCCGGGCTCCCGCATGCCACCAGGCCTAGCACGACTAGGACCGCCGCAAGCGAGACGCGACGCACTAGCCCAAGGCTACATGCACATTGTCCGTGACCATAGAAAGAGCCAGACTCTCTAAGATTATGCTGTGTCGTGGTGGAGAGCGGTGTCATATTTGAGTGGGGCATCTAGCCATCGCGCCCACTCCCTGAAAGCACCAATGTGTGAATCGACCATTTATCCCAGTGAATCAACCATTCGGCGTCGCGCCAAAAGGGGTCTGGCCGTTGTTTGTTAGTTTTATTCCGCGAGGAAAATGACCGCACGCACCGACGGCCCCATGCCCGTCGATTGGGCTATCCGTTCCCCTGAAAATCGGTCGTCCGTTGGGCCGCCGAGTGCATGGTTACCGACCAGCGGGACCCCAGCCTTGCCCGAATTTTAGCTGTTCCAATCGCTGAACGTCGCTCGGGAACGAACCCTACGGTCGAGTCAAATTTGCACCGCGCCGGGAATACCGGTATCAAACGTGGCGAGCTTCAGGCCGGCGGATTCGGCAAGCTGCACCAGATAGGCGTCGGAGGTTTTTGCCGCGGTGCTGGCCCACGAGGCGAGCGAGGGCGATGGCGCGGTGGCAACGAATCCACCCGTGTGCTTCTTCATTTCGGCCAGAGCTTTTTGGGCATCGGCGAGCGAAAAGCGCAGCGTCTGCATGGTGACGCGGATGAAACCAAGCTCGACGTGGGCGCAGGTGGCGAGCGCGGCAAAGCCGGCGGCCTTTGCCCACGCGTGGAAGTGGGCGTGTTCAGCGGCAGTGGGATGGCTCCACGCCATCAGCGCGTTGACATCCAACAGGTATTTCACGGGTAGTCAGCCAGGGCGGCCTTGATGTCGGTCAGGCTGACGGTGGGCAGATTTTTTCCGCCGGCGTTATAGGGGAGCCCGGAAACCGGATGGTAGCGCAAGACGAGCCGGGGTCGGGGCGCGGGTGCAAGAGGCAGCAGTGCGGAGCGAATATGAGCGGAAACGGTGCGATGAGCGGCCCTGGCGGCGGCGCGAATTTTACGGGCCTCTTCCGGTGAAACTTTGAAGGTGATCGCAACCATGGCGTATGACGGTCTTACCGGCTCGGGTGGATGTCAAGAAACAGCCGTTCATCCCGTCACCGTGCATGAATTAAAACGTATCGGCGTCGTGCCAAAAGGGGTCTGGCCGTTGTTTGTCAGTTTTATCCTGCTTAAGAATTCATCACCAAGAAAAAGGAGGGCGGCGTCGCCGGTCCGCCCTTTTCACTCAAAAACGAAATCGGCCTGAGCCGGCACGCGGGCACTTGAACCTTCAATCCGCCGCAGCCCAACCCTCCGAATTTAGTCAGCGGGGTAAACGAAACCACCCGCGGCGCCCGTCCGCCAGCGGACCGCACCCAAAATTGCTTCCTGGCTGTATCCCGTGGATCGATCGGGCGGCCGGCATTTTTCTGACCCCATTTTTTTGACCAACGCTTGGCCTGAAAAGGCCCGAAAGGTCAGAAAGATAGGGTCAGAAAAATAGGGGCCACCGACACTGAAATCGCAGCGTAGGGCGGTTGATTTTTGGACTGCGGGTTCCGAGGTGGCACGGGCATCCTGCCCGTGAGTTTGCGGATAAAACTCAACCGCGATTAGTCTTATACCAACGTCACACGAGATTTGGACTTTTGTAGGCCGTCCGCTGGCGGACGCACCGAGCGCCTGCAAGCAGGCTGCCTGCGACGGAAAGTCTAAAAACCAAACGGCGCTGGTATGACGCGGGGCTTACGCCTGCAACCCCTCGTCGCGCGATCGCAGGAGTTGCTTCAGGCGCGTGGCTCCCGCCCGACCCACGGTGAGCACGCGCTGCAAACCTACGAACGACACCTGATTCTCAGATCGGCTGACCGCGTGCAGGCCGCTGACCTTGTCGATATTCACAATATACGATCGATCGAGACGGCAAAAAGGCTCAGGGGGCAGGATCTCCGTCCACGCCTTCATCGGTTGAGGCACCAAGTGAGCGGTCTCCTCCGCGATCCACACCCGCGAGTAAGGTTCATCGGCCTCGATCAAAATGATCTCAGCCGCATTGAGCCGCAGCAACGCGGTGCCCGTGCGCACCACCATACTCCCCTGCGGCTTGAGCGCGACGGGAGCTAGCGCGACGTGCCCCCTCGTACCGCGGCCGAGGAGCTTGTCCACCGTCTGCGCCATGCGCTCGGCCGAGTACGGCTTCAGCAAGTAATCCAGCGCGCCCACCTGAAACGCATCGACCGCCCGGTCGGCATGCGCGGTCACAAACACGATCTGCGGCGCCGGATCCAAGAGCGGGATCAGCTCAAAGCCAGTGGCGAGCGGCATCCGCACATCGAGGAAGACCACGTCCGGCCGCAACTCTAGGCACAGGGCATGAGCCTCGCGGACCGAGCCAGCTTCCCCGACCACGGCCAACTCCGGGTGCGGTTGGAGACGTTTCTGCAGATAAGACCGGGCATCGGCCTCATCATCGACGATCAAGCAACGGAGCGTGGTTTTCATGGAGCGGGGTCGAGGGGTAAGGTGAGCGTGATGCGCACCGCCTCGGGCAAAGACTCTTGGTGGAATTGCGCCCGGCCTTGGTAATAAAGCTCCAAGCGCCGCTTGAGGTTGCTTAGCCCGATCTGTGTCCCGCGCGGGGCCGGGGTGGCAGGATCAACCCAACGTCCGGTATTTTCTACCACGGCGCGCAGTTCATGGCCTTGGACGGTCGCCGCGATCTTGAGCCTCAGCGCACCCGGGGACGTTTCAAAACCGTACTTGATCGCGTTCTCCAAGAGCGGCAGGAGGAGCGGCTGTGGCACCAACGCGGCGTGAGCCGCAGGTGAGACCTCCCAGTCGATCACGAGATTAGCCCCGAAGCGCATCTGCTCGATCTGCAGATAATCTTCCATGGCTTTGAACTCTTCGTGGAACGGCGCCTGTCCTTCCACGTGCGACAGGTTATAGCGCAACACGCCCGCGAGATTTAAAATCATCTTATCGACGCTCGGATCGCTCGATCGGTTCGAGATCGCCGTGAGCGTGTTGAACAAAAAGTGCGGATTGATCTGCGCCCTCAGCCGCTCGATTTCCGCTTCGCGCCCCATCTGCTCCAACGCGAGCACCCGAGCCTGGACCGCGGTCGCCTGTTTGCGCTGAAACAGATAGAAATAGACGTAAACCGCCAAACCCACGCCGATCAGGCGGGAGGCGAACAAACTCACCCAAAGAATCTGCGGGTTAGACTGCCGGGCGATATAATCTTGGTTAGGACTAAAATAACCCTGCAGGCCAATGGCCGTCACCAACAGCACGCCATAGAGCACTCCGGCCGCCCACCGGCGCAGCCCAGACGCCGGGGAGTGAGAATGAAGCCACCCAAATAAAAGAACGCCCAGCATCACAAACCCCGACAAGACCAACGTTAAACTTGAGATAGCGAGCACCGCCGAGAATAACGGAGCCCCCGCCACCAGACGGACAATCAGCATGAGTGGCCAAGTAATGGCCGACATTACCAAGGCCACGCGGAGGAAGATCCCCCAATCGATCTTAAGCGCTCGTCGAGCTTCGTGATACCACGTCATGCCTGAGGCAATAGTCACCCTGCCCTCCATGGGAATCGAAAACATCTCAGTCAGACCAATGGCGGTTTATTTTTAGACCGCGGGTCCCGAGGTGGCACGGGCCTCTGGCCGGCCTCTGGCCCGCGGGTTTGAGGCTGAAACTCAACCGCGATTGGTCTCATAACAATCACTCGATGCTTTGCGCCACGCACTCGATTCGGATTACCCGCCGCGTCCACCTCGACGGCGACTGGAAATCCCCGTGTCCGATGCAGCCCAATCTTCTCGCCGGCTACGCCCTCTACGACCTCACCAAGTAGGGTAGGGTCTCCGACCCGCCCTCCGCGCCCCGCACCCGGAGCCGGTGCTCCTCCGTGTGGGAGCGAGCTCGCTCGCGACTCCGAACCAAAAGTCGCGAGCAAGCTCGCTCCCACAATTTCCATCTGAATCTCTCCTGCTCAGATCTCCGCTCTCCGCTCCCGTCTCATGCCAATGGCGGTTGATTTTTAGGCTGCGAGTTCCCAGGTGGCACGGATATCTTGTCCGCGGGTTTGAGGCTGAAACTCAACCGCGATTGGTCTCACCCCCATCGCCCGATCCTTTCGCCTTTTTGTAGGGCTCGACCTCGCGTCGAGCCGTTCCGTGCGCATTCCGACCGAAAACATCCGGAAGCGTGATTGCCGTTTCGCTCCGGGCGGTTGGAGCAAAAATTTCCGAGATGCCGGCCCCGTCGCACTTGCCACCCACCCCCTCACGCCACTCGGCTCTTCCACCCAACTCCGCTCCGCCCACTTCAATCTCCATCACCATGTCAGCCCTCCCCGTCCAATTTGCCGGCGTCACCGTCGTCACCAAGGCCAACGTCTATTTCGACGGCAACGTCGTGAGCCACACCGTGCTCTTCGCCGATGCCGCCAAAAAGACTCTCGGCCTCATCCGCCCCGGCTCCTACTATTTCGGCACGGCCGCCGCCGAACGCATGGAGATCGTCGCCGGCGAATGCGTCGTCACGCCGAAGGACAGCAAAGAATCCAAAACCTACGGCGCCGGCACCTCCTTCGATGTCCCCGCCAACAGCGGCTTCACCATCGCCGTTTCTTCCGGTCTCTGCGAATACATCTGCTCGTTCCTGCCTTGATCGTAAGCTAACGGCGGGGCGCCCGGACCCGCCGTTTTTCAGCCGGGAGCCACCTAGGCTTGTCGCAAAACGCGCGCACGCTCAACCTGCCGAGCATGTTTCGTCTTTCCGGATCGCTGCTCGGTTTCTTTATCGCGCTCACCTCCACGCTGCCGGCCGCAGAGCCCTCTCGCCCTTCGCCCCTCGCCCCTGGCCTCCCTGAAGGCCTCTACGCCGAATTCACCACGCCCCGCGGCGCGTTCACGGTCGAACTGCTCTACACCCGCGCTCCGCTGACCTGCGCTTCCTTCGTCGGCCGCGCCGAGGGCACCCTCGCTGCCCGTCCCGATGGCCGGCCGTTTTTCACCGGCCTGCGTTGGTATCGGGTCGTCCCCGGCTTCGTCATTCAAAGCGGCGACCCCACGAAAACCACCGGCACCGAGCCTGATACCGACGCCGGCCACCCTTTGCCGTTTCCCGATGAATTCGCATCCGGCCTCCGCCATGATGCCGCCGGCATCCTCTCCATGGCCAACGACGGCCCCGACACCAACAGCTCCGAATTCTTTCTCACGCTCGCCCCTGTAAACCGCCTCAATTACCTTCATGCCGTCTTCGGCCGCACCGTGCGCGGACTCGATGTGCTCGCCCAGATCCAGCCGGGCGACGACCTCGCCGTCGCGGTCGTCCGGGTGGGTGCTGCCGCCCAAGCCTTCAAGGCCGACGCCGTCGCCTTCGCCACGCTTTCTGCCGCCGCGAAAAAATTCTCCGCCCCCGCCTCGCCCGGCCCCACCGCCGCCTTCGACGATCCGCAAAACTTGCTCCCGTCCACGCCGCCGCGCGCCCGCGCCTTCAACTTCAAACTCGCCAACGTCGAGCGGGCCACCGGCGTGAAAATCCGCGCGCGCCTCTTCGCCCGATCCCCCACCGCAGCCGAGGATGCCGCGCCCGGCCAGTTCATGCGCGCCCTGGCCCGGCAACTCGGCACCGAAAAATCGGGCGCCGTCCTCGCCTACTTTGCCGATGAAAAAGACTGGCGCGTCTGGCTCGGCGACGACTCCACCACCGCGTTCCTCGGCCGATCGACGCTTCCGTCCGACCTCGCCGACGGCGCGGCCCTACACGACGCGAAGGACGTCTATTTCGCCGCCGCCCAAGCGGAAGCCGACGCGATGTTCGCCCGCCAGCAAAAGTCTGCCCCGCCCGATCAGCCGCCACCCCCCGCGCAACCCCTGAAACTTCAAACCGACGCCTTGCTCGACGCGCTCATTTCGAAGCTGACACCCAGGTGAAAAACTTCCGCCCGCTTTGCGCTTTTGCGCTGTAGGCGCGCGCTTCGCTGCACCCGCCCCCACCGCCGACCTCGCGATCTGAAGTTGCCCGCGGAACCCACGGAAAACACGGGATGAATTCAATCGCCCCTGCCGCACCGGGCTCTCGCCTCGACGCTCCTTCGATCTCGCCGGCCTTGAGCGGCGGTTGAAAAAACGGCCGAATCGTCTCGCTCACGGGCTTTGGATCAACGCGAGCAGGCTGGAGGCTGGGGCCCCTTTGCCCAACGGGGCCCGCGGCCGCTTAGGAGGAAGGGACTGATTTTTCCCGGGGAAATTCCCCCAGTCACCCGGGAGCGAGCGTTCGCCGCCGATGCCCCACCCGTCGGTCGGACGCGCCTTGGCCGCAACGGATTTGCCATTTCCACGATCCTTCGCGTCATCTAGATCGAGATTTCCCTCTCCCATGCCCAAACTCTCCGCTCCCGTCCGCAGTTTCTTCTACCTCGCGCTCCTCGGCGCGCTCCTCCTCACCATCGCGATGGTCGTGCGGTCGGGCATACTCGCCCGCAAGAATCCCGGTCGCCCCATCAATTCCACGATGCGTGCCGCGATGAACGAAAACGCCCCGCAACTTAGCACCACCGATGCGCTCCTCATCGCGGAAACCTACGGCACGGCCAAAAAACTTCAGTCCGGCCTCCGCTACCTTCAGCGCAAATTGGGCACCGGTGACTCCCCGCCGCGACTTGGCGGGGAAGTGATCGTCCACTACGAGGGTCGGTTGCTCGACGGCACGGTTTTCGACAGCTCCTACAAGCGCGGCGCGCCCTTCACCTTCCGCCTCGGTCTCGGCTCGGTGATCGCCGGGTGGGAGGAAGCCTTTCTTTCCATGACGAAGGGCGAAAAGCGCACCTTGATTGTACCGCATTGGCTCGCCTACGGCGAAAAGGGCCGCCCGCCAAAGATTCCGCCAAATGCCACGCTGATTTTCGAAGTCGAGTTGATCGACTGGCGCTGAACGCGCCTTCGGGCGTTCGGCTCGATTCGCCCCACGCCGAACCCCGCCCGGTTACAACCCGACGAGAGACCCGTTGCGCTTGAGCCAGTGCTCGGCCTCGCGCCATGGCGGACACACCTCTTCGACGCGCGCCCAAAACCGGGCCGAATGATTCATCTCCCGCAGATGCATCAGCTCGTGATAAATGATGTAGTCGCGCACCGACTCCGGCGTTTGCACCAGCCGCCAATTGAGAGAAATCGTTCCCGTCGCCGAGCACGAGCCCCAGCGCGAACGCTGGTTGCGCACGACGACTTGTTTTACCTCCACGCCCACCGTGGCCGCCAGTTCCCAGGCCCGCGCGGGCAACTCGATTTTCGCCCGCCGCGCAAACTGCGCCTCCAACGTCGGCCGCAAATCTCCCTCCAGCCGCGGCACCCGAAAAACATCCGCCGCCAAACACACTTGCGGCTTTGCGCCCACTGCGGCCACGCGCACCTCGATCAACTCGCCACGCCAGAGCACGCGCGCCCCCAATGACCACACCTCCGCCGCGCGGGGCCGCCGCCGTTGCCGCGCCCGGGCCCGTTCGAGCCATTCAC
The DNA here is from genome assembly GCA_945869845.1 of Opitutus sp. GAS368. Lineage (GTDB taxonomy): Bacteria > Verrucomicrobiota > Verrucomicrobiia > Opitutales > Opitutaceae > Tous-C4FEB. The sequence goes on from CAMBRG010000080.1 coordinate 8,344, forward strand.
CCTGCTGCGCCACAAAGCGCTCCGCCTCCCGTTGCGAACCCCGCGCAGGAATGGTCGCCACCGCCACGCCATCGCGACGCAGCGTCAGCCGGTAATTGCGCGCTTTTAGACTGCGTTCAAAAACGATTTCCGGCCGATCCGGCTCAGTCTCCGGCAACGGTACGAAATTTCCCGTCGCGCCTAAGCCCGCCGTCACGCCCGCCGCCGCCGGCGGGGCCCGGTGCACCCCGGCGGTCGGGGCAAATAGCCCGAATAGATCCTGTTGTTGCTCGTGCGCGCTCACGTCCGATCAACAGAGACGAATCGCCCGGCCGACGCCAGCGTGTTGTCGAAGAACCAAGGCCTCAATCACAGCGGCACCACTTTCCATTGCCACGCCCGCCCCTTTTCCAGCGTCAGCCAGGCAAAGCTGGGCGGCACACCGCGCGGTCGCGTGATGCAGCCCGGGTTTAACCATCGGGCGCCCGCACTCAGCTCGTCCCGTGGCACATGGGTATGCCCGTGCAACACGGCCGCGAAACCTGACGGAGCCGTCTTTGGCGGTATGTGGGTGAGAAAAAACTTAAAACCTTCGCGTTCCAACTCAAGTTCCAGCGGCCAAACTACACCCCAATCGCAGTTGCCCAAGACGACGTGCAACGGCCGACCCAAATTCTGAAATTCAACCAGGGTTGCCGGCTCACACACATCACCCAGATGCCAAATCTCATCCGCTGCCTTCAAACGCCCCGGCAGTGAACCGGGAAAACGGTCATGGGTATCAGAGATCACCGCAATGCGCATGGGGTAAAAGGCTGCACACTCCCCTCGCGAATTAACAGCCGTTTTTCGCCAACCCTTCCCCGCTTCGGCTCGGACAAACCCCGCCCTTGACACTACCAAACCCCTTCGGCACTTCAAACATCCTTAAATCGCTCAAGAGTCATGAAACCCACCTTCCGCCCACACCGCTTAAAACGCGCCCGCAAAATCGGCTATCGCGCCCGCATGGCCACTCCAGGTGGTCGTAAAGTCATCCGCGCCCGCCGCCTCAAGGGCCGCAAGCGCCTGACCGTCGTCTGAGTCCGTGCGGCCTCCGGCCGCGCCCGACATCGCCGCGGCCCATGCGTTTTCGCCCTGAGCAGCATCTCCGCCGCCAAGACGAAATTCGTGTTGTCCGGACTGAAGGCCGTCGTTTTGACGCCCGATCCTTTACCGCTTGGTGGAGACTCATGCCCGCCGATCCGGTCACACCGCGCTCCCTGCCTCGTGCCTGCATCATCGCCTCCACGGCCGCCGTGGGCAATGCCGTCCACCGCAACCGCGCCAAACGCCGGCTGCGCGAATTATTTCGTGCCCACCAAAAACAACTGCCGGCCCAGTGCGACTATCTCCTGATTGCCCGCGCCGCCATGACCCAACGGCCGTTTCCGGAGCTCGAAAAAAACTTCCTGGCGGCCTGCACCCAGATTTCGGCGGCCGTCGCCAAATTGCCCCATGGCTAAGCGCGCCCCACACGTTTTGATTCGGCTTTCGCGCCTGCCCGCCGCCGGTCTCGTGCTGTTGGTTCGAGTTTACCAACGCACCCTCTCACCTGCGCTGCCCGTTTTCCTCGGCCCCACTTGCGGCTGCCGTTTTTCACCGACTTGCTCGCACTACGCCATCGACGCGCTCCGCCTGCGCGGCGCCGTGATCGGCACCTGGCTCACCGTCGTGCGCTTGCTCAAATGCACGCCTCTCCACCCCGGTGGCGAGGATCCGGTGCCCGCCCCACGTCGCCGCCCCCGGTGCCGCGTCGCTCCCTCTCGTTCGACCACCGCTGTTTCTTCCCTTTTCTAAATGGACAAAAAAAATCTGATCCTTGGCACCGGCTTCATCTGCGCCGCCTTTGCGAGCCTCTACGTCGGCCAAGCCCTCTCACCCAAGCCACCGGCAACCGCACCCGCGGTGCGCGAAGCGGTCGGTCAAACCGCCGCCAACCCGGCCAGCGCGCCCGCCCAGCCGCCGACGCTTTCCGCCGGCGGTCCCTCCGCGAGTTTCGCCGCCGCCGCCGGCGACAACGCCAACGCCCGCGTCACTACGCTCGAAAACGATTTCATCAAAGTTCGCTTCACCGATTACGGCGGCGCCCTGCGCGACGTGGCCCTGAAAAAATTCCCGGCCATCCAGGGCCAGCCGGCGCCGTTCGTGTTTAACGAACTCCACGTCGACCCCATGCTCGCGCTCACCGAGTTTCCCGGGCTCGACCGCAACACGCGCTACACCGTTGTCCGCAGCAACTCGACCGAGATCGTCTTCCAAGCCGTCCTCAACGAGCGCCTCGAGGTGACGCGCCGCTACGTGCTCACTCCCGCCGATAGCGGCGGTGCGCCCAAAGCCGGCACCGATCCCTACGTGCTGCGCCACGAGACGACCTTCCGCAATCTCACCGACGAGACCGCCGTCCCGCTCCGCGTCGCGCTTGCCCTCGGCACCGCCGCACCGGTCAACGCCCTAGACTACGGTCTCCAATTGAAGACCGGCTACCACACCGCCGAAACCGAGCACTTTATTCCCCGCTCCGACCTCGAGGGCGGCGGCTTCCTCACGATGTTCGGCATCGGCTCCAGCATTCCGCTGCCCAGCGTGACCAGCTCCGGGCCCATTCTCTGGGCCACCGTGACGAATCAATTCTTCGCCAGCATCTTCACCCCCGACGCGCCCGCCTCCACCCTCGTCACCCGCCGCGTCAAACTCCTCCCCGCGCTCCCCGACTTCGACCCCAACGCCTACGGCATCGCGGGTGCCGCCCAGTTCGAGCTCCCGGCTCTCGCCGCCCGCGCGTCCACCACGCTCGGTGGCAATTATTACGTCGGCCCCAAAGAATACAAACGCCTCTCCAACACCGATGTTTTCAAGGCCGATCAAGACAAGGTCATGGATTACGGCTTCTTCGGCTGGGCTAGCAAACTCCTCATCACCCTCATGACCTGGGCCTACAGTTGGGCCGGCAACTGGGGCGTCGCGATCATGGTCACGACGCTCATCCTGAAAATAGCGTTTATCCCGCTCACACTCGCTTCGGCGAAATCGATGAAGCGCATGACCAAGCTCCAGCCCGAGCTCGCCGTCCTCAAAGAAAAATTCAAAGACAACCCCCGCAAACAACAGGAGGCCACCATGGCCCTCTTCAAAGAACGCAAGGTGAACCCCATCGGCGGCTGTTTGCCCCAACTGCTCACCATTCCGTTCTTCATGGGTTTCTTCACGATGCTCAGCAGCACCGCCGAACTCCGCTTTGCCCCGTTTCTTTGGGCACCCGACCTGTCGATGGCCGACACCGTCGTGCGCATCGCCGGCCTCCCGTTGAACATCATGCCGCTGCTCCTCGGCGTCACGATGATCTACCAGATGAGGCTCACGCCCATGTCCCCCACCATGGACAAGACTCAGGCCGCGATGATGAAGTTCATGCCGGTCATCTTCACGCTCTTCTGCTACACCTTCCCCTGCTCACTCGCCCTTTATTCGACGACCAACGGTCTCTTCACCATCGCCCAACAGATTTTCATCAACAAGATGAAGGATCCGGATGAGGTCGTCGCCCCCGAGTCTAACCCGACCGCCGCCCCCGGCTACCACGGCAAACCCGTGAAGAACGTCACGCCCAGCAAGAAGAAAAAATAAAGTAGGTCTCCGACCCGCCCTCCGCGCCGCCCGCAACTTACTCTTCTTCCCCGCATGGCCGGCCATAACAAATGGTCCAAAGTTAAGCGCCTCAAAGCCGTCACCGACGGCCGCCGCAGCAAAGTCTTTTCGAGTCTCTCCCGGGAAATCACCCTCGCCGCCAAAACCGGGGGCGGTGATCCCGATGGCAACGCCCGCCTCCGCACCCTGCTGCTCAAGGCCCGCGAGGCCAACCTGCCCGCCGAGAATCTCGACCGCGCCATCAAGAAGGGCACCGGCGAACTCCCCGGCATCGTCTACGAAGCGATGACCTACGAAGCCTACGGCCCCGGCGGCGTCGCCTTCGTCGTCCAAGTCGTCACCGACAACAAAACCCGCGCCGCCAAGGATCTCCGCTCCATCTTCGCCCGCCACGGCGGCAACCTCGCCGCGTCCGGCGCCGTGATGTTTCAGTTCCTCCACGCCGGCCAGTTTCTCATCGCCCGCGAAGCCGTCACCGAGGACGCGCTGACGGAACTCGCTCTCGAAGCCGGGGCCGACGACATCATCACCACCGCCGAAGGCTACGAGCTGCGTTGTGCGACCGCCACCTTCGACCGCATCGCCCACGCCCTCGACGACCGCAAAATCAAACCCGTCAGCGCGGAACTCGCCTACATGCCCACGACCACCGTCACCGCCCCCGTCGGCCACCTCGCCAAAGACCTCGCCGAACTCCACGCCTCCCTCGATGCCCTCGACGACGTCCTACACACGTTCTCCAACGAAGCCGAGTAACACGCGTCCTGCGTCATATCCCGCCCCGCGCCCTTGCCTCGCACGCCCTTTGCTCACTCGCTTGCTCTTCGCATGACCGACGAGCCCACCGCTCACTCTTCGACTCCGCTCTCGTCCACCCCGGGCCACCTCGCGCCCGACGACGTCGGCCTCGTCACGCCCCTCGACTTCGTTCTCCCGCGGCCTTTCACCTTTAAGCACGGTCAACCGCTCGACGGCCTCACCCTCCGCTACGAGACCTACGGAACCCTCAACGCCACCCGCGACAACGCCGTTCTCATCTGCCACGCCCTCAGCGGCAACCACCACGCCGCCGGTTGGCATTCACCGACCGACAAAAAACCCGGCTGGTGGAACAACCTCATCGGCCCCGGTAAAGCCGTTGATACCCGCCGCTTCTTCGTCATCTGCGCCAACGTCCCCGGCGGCTGCTCCGGCTCCACCGGCCCGTCCTCGACCAACCCCGCCACCGGCGAGCCTTACGGCCTCCGCTTCCCCGCCCTCACCATCCTCGACATGGTGCGCGCCCAAAAACTCCTCCTCGACCACCTCGGCGTCGCCGAACTCCACACCGTCATCGGCGGCTCCATGGGCGGCATGACCGCCCTGCTCTTCGCTATCGAGTTCCCCAACTTCACCCGCCGCCTGCTCGCCATGGCCACCACCGCCCGCGAAGGCGCGCAGGCCATCGCTTTCAACGAGGTCGGCCGCCAGGCCATCATGCAGGATCCCGGCTGGAACAACGGCGACTACCCGCCCAACGGCGGCCCCCGGGTCGGCCTCGCGATCGCCCGCATGATGGCGCATATCACCTACCTCTCCGACGCGTCCATGGATCGCAAATTCGGCCGCCGCACCATCCAGTCCCGCGCCCAAAGCCCGCAGCTCAGCGCCGAACTCGCCCCCGGCGACGCGTCCCCGTCCGCCGCTGCCGCCGACTTCAACCTCCAGTTCGAAGTCGAGAGCTACCTGCGGCACCAAGGCCAGACGTTCATCAACCGCTTCGACGCCAACTCGTATCTATATATCACGCGCGCCCTCGACCAATTCGACCTCGACCACGCCTACGGCTCCCTCGAGCAAGCCTTCGCGCCCGTGCTCGCCGAGTCGCTGATCGTCGGCTTCACCAGCGATTGGCTTTTCCCACCCGAGCAAAACCGCCAGATCGCCCAAGCCCTCCTCCGCGCCGGCAAACGCACCAGTTACGCCGAACTTTCCACCGACCTCGGCCACGACTCCTTCCTCCTTGAAAGCGAAGAGCTCTACGCCCTCATCCGCGGCTTCCTCGAACGCACCCCGCCCGCCACCACCACCGACTTCGCGATCTGAGATTGCCCACGGAACACACGGAAAACACGGAATGAAATCAACCTCCCCAGCCGCACCGCGCCCTCGCCTCGACGCCGTCTTTGGTCCGTCCCCACCCGTTCTTTTTTCCGTGTCTTCCGTGTGTTCCGTGGGCCCAAAAATCCCGCTTCTCTCCCTATGACCCCGCCCGTCGAGAAACGCACCGTGGACATGCAGATCATCGCCGACTGGGTCGAGCCGCACACCCGCGTGCTCGACCTCGGCTGCGGCCGCGGCGAACTCCTCGACTTCCTCATCCAATCGAAACAGGTCTCCGCCCTCGGCGTGGACCTCGACTTCGACCAAATCTCCGCCTGCGTCCGCCGCGGCGTCCCCGCTTACCAAGGCGACATGATCGCCTGCATGGCCGCCTTCCCCGCCCGCCACTTCGACCGCGTCATCTGCTCGCGCACCGTGCAGGAGCTCACCGCCCCCGCCGTCGTCATCGCCGAAGCCCTGCGCGTCGCCCGCTCCGTCACCGTTGGCTTCGTCAACCACGCCTTCTGGAAAAACCGCCTCGATCTGCTCACCCGCGGCCGCAAAGCGCAGAACGCCGTTTACACCACCACGTGGGCCGAAAGCCGTCCCGCCAATCCCGTCTCCGTCGCCGACTTCGAAGACTTTTGCGCCACGCACTCGATTCGGATCACCCGCCGCGTCCACCTCGACGGCGACTGGAAATCCCCGTGCCCGATGCTGCCCAATCTTCTCGCCGGCTACGCCCTCTACGACCTCACCAAGTAGGGTAGGGTCTCCGACCCGCCCTCCGCGCCCCGCCCGCGCTCCCGTTTGTCATCCAATAGATGACAAACTTTCCGGGCTCTCCTTCAATTTCGGTCCGACCATTTTCCGTGTCTTCCGTGGGTTCCGTGGGCCCCCTCCGAACTCTCAGCTCATACCAATGGCGGCTGATTTTTAGACTGCGGGTTTCGAGGCGGCACGGGCATCTTGCCCGTGGATTTGAGAATGAACCTTGAATCCGCCGCAGCCCAACCCTCCGAATTTATTAACCACGGATGCACCCGAATTAACCCGGATAAAGCCGGGGCACCGGCTTCACCTCATGGGCGAGTGGTTCGCTGCTCCCATCGGTTTGGTATCCGGGTTCATTCGGGTCTATCCGTGGTTCAACTGCCGTTTTTAGGATGAAATTCAATCGCTCGTGGTATCAGGGCTCTCCGCTTTCAGCTCAGGACTCCGCCGCCTGATCCGCGCTTTGCACGCTGGAGTCATGAGCCAACGCCGACTAGCGTCTTGCTTTTGTGTATCCCGTGTCTTGCTTATTTTACGTGAACACCGAAACCCTCGCCATCCGGATCTCCAAGTCCGAGCGGACTGCGATCCGTAAACGCGCCAAACAGGAAAAACTCTCGCAGGGCGATCTCGTGCGCCGCGCCCTCCGCGCCTACGGCGTCACCCCGGAGCCGGCCAAGGCCAAGACGGGCTACGACGTGATCAAGCACCTGATCGGCTCCTGCAAGGGCGGTTCGACTGATCTGGCGACCAACCCTAAGCACATGGAGGGC
>CAMBRG010000081.1 GCA_945869845.1 Opitutus sp. GAS368
GTCAGGTTCCCGCGCGGGGCGATTCTAGCCCTGTGTATCCGTTCCCTCGTTAATCATCTCCTCCGGAAATTCCCATGGCCGACCGCACACATCCCGAACGCACTAACTTCGGAAAACTCCGCGAAGTCATTCAGCCGCCGAATCTCATCGAGATTCAGATCACGTCCTATCTCGAGTTCCTGCAGAAGGGAATTCCCGAGAAACAACGTAAGCCTCAGGGCTTGGAAGCCGTTTTTCGGGAGGTCTTCCCGATCCATTCCTACGACGAACGTTTGGTGCTGGAGTATGTTTCCTATAATTTGGGCGACTCCAAAAATACCGAACTCGAGTGTTTGCGCGAAGGGATCACTTATTCCGTGCCGCTTTACGTGAAGCTGCGGTTGCGCGAAGAGGATTTCATTAAGGATGAAGATATATACATGGGCGAGATCCCGATGGTGACCGAACGTGGTTCCTTCATCATCAACGGAGCAGAGCGTGTCGTTGTCTCCCAGCTCCACCGTTCGCCCGGTATCGCTTTCGAAGTCACACCGCACCCGAACGGTAAGTTGCTGCACTCTTTCCGGATCATTCCCGACCGCGGGACTTGGCTCGAGGTCCAGTTTGACAACAATGATTTGCTCTACGTCTACCTTGATCGTCGTCGTCGCCGCCGAAAGTTTCTGATCACGACTTTGCTCAGGGCAATCGGCTATTCGAGCGACATCGATATTTTGAATCTCTTTTACGAGATCAAGGATCTCAAGGTTGTTAAGGCTTTGGACCTCGAGAACGTTTCGACTCTGGTGTTGGTCGAAGATGCGATCGACGCACAGCAGGGGGTGGTTTTGGCGCGCGCCTTTGAACCGCTCACGAAGCAGATCGTGCGGACTTTCCAGAAGCACGGAATCTCTACGATTCGCGTGATCGACACGACCGTTGACGAGGGGGCGCTGATCCGTGCGCTGAAGAAAGACCCGACTCGCAACGAAGAAGAGGCACTCAAGGAAATCTACAAACGTCTGCGTCCTGGCGAGCCACCGACGACGGCGAATGCTAAGGCCCTCTTGAAGCGGCTGTTCTTTGATCCTAAGCGCTACGACCTCGGCAGGGTCGGCCGTTACAAGGTCAACCAAAAGCTCGGTCTCAAAGTGACGCTCGAGCAGCGCATCATCGAAAGTGGCGATATCGTCGCGGCGACGAAATATCTCGGTCGTCTCAAGAAGGGGGAAGGCGTGGTGGACGACATTGATCACCTTGGATCCCGTCGCGTGCGCACGGTGGGTGAATTGCTCGCCAACCAGTGCCGCGTTGGCCTCAGTCGCACCGAGCGGCTGGTTCGCGAGCGGATGACCATGTATGATCAGAGCGTTGACTCGATTACCCCGCAGAAGCTGATCAATCCGAAGGCTCTTACGACCGTGATCCGTGACTTCTTCGCGCGGAGTCAGCTCTCTCAGTTCATGGACCAGATTAACCCGCTCGCGGAAGTGACGCACAAACGTCGACTTTCCGCACTCGGGCCAGGTGGTCTTAATCGCGAGCGCGCCGGTTTCGAAGTTCGCGACGTTCATCCGTCGCATTACGGGCGCATTTGCCCGATCGAAACTCCCGAAGGTCCGAATATCGGCCTGATCAACTCCCTTTCAACTTACGCCCGGGTAAATGAATTCGGTTTCATCGAGACTCCCTACCGGATCGTCAAAGACGGCCGTGTCTCCGACAAAATCGAGTATCTCACCGCCGACCAAGAAGAGGCCAAGGTTATCGCCCAGGCCAACTCTGAGCTCGACGATAAGAGTAACTTTATCGGAAAGGTCACCGTCCGCCAAGACGGTGAATTTCTCGAAGTCGCAGCCTCCGAGGTCCATTATATGGACGTCTCGCCGAAGCAGGTCATTTCGATTGCGGCCGGTATGATTCCGTTCCTTGAGCACGACGATGCCAATCGCGCGCTCATGGGCGCGAATATGCAACGCCAAGGCGTGCCGCTGCTCCAAGCCGAGTCGCCGCTGGTCGGTACCGGTATCGAAGAGCGCGTCGCCCGCGATTCAAAGATCGTAGTCGTCGCTGACGAGGCTGGTGTTGTCGCTTCCGTTGATGCTAAGCGCATTGTCGTCACGAAAGACGGCGAGTTGCCGCGTAATCTGAAGCACGATCCGAAAAATCATGTTTTCATCTACGAGCTGCGGAAATTCATGCGCTCGAACGCCGGCACATGCTTCAATCAGAAGCCGATCGTCGCGCTGGGCCAGAAGATCAAGGCGGGCCAGATTATTGCTGACGGTCCTTCGACGGATAAAGGCGAGATGGCCCTCGGCCGAAACGTGCTCGTCGGTTTCATGCCGTGGAACGGCTATAACTTCGAAGACGCTATCCTCATTTCGGAAAAGGTTTTGAAGGAAGACATTTTCACTTCGATTCATATCCAAGAGTTCGAGGTCAACGCCCGCGACACGAAGCTTGGGCCGGAGGAAATCACCCGCGACATCCCGAATATTGGCGAAGAAGCGCTCAAAAATCTCGACCATAATGGTGTTATCCGGATCGGTGCGGAAGTGAAGCCTGGCGACATTCTCGTCGGGAAAATCACGCCGAAGTCTGAGACCGAGCTCGCCCCTGAGGAAAAGCTGCTCCGCGCAATCTTCGGTGAAAAAGCCGCCGATGTTAAGGATACTTCGCTGGTGGTTCCATCAGGCGTTGGTGGCATCATCATGGACGTAAAGGTGTCGTCCCGGATCGACAATCAAGAGGAGAAGCTCTCGCCCTCTGACCGCCGCCGCCAAGGCAAACAAATCCAAGAGGAATACAAAACGCAGATCGATAAATTGCGCGAAGGCCTGACTGAGGCGCTCTCGAACATCCTGCTTGGCGAAAAAATCCCGCTCGACGTGATCAACGGTGAATCTGGTGAAATCATCATCCCAGCCAACCGAAAGATCACGAAGACTCTGCTCCGGCGCCTCGCAGCCGTATCCAAGCACGTCCAGATCGATCCTTCGCCGGTTCGGATCAAGATCATGGAGATCATCGGCGGCTACCAAACGAAGTTCGACGAACTCGAGACTGATCGCGAGCGCAAGATCGGTGCGGTTGAAGCTGGAGAAGGCTCCGGTGACGGCGCGATCAAGCAGGTCAAAGTCTATGTCGCGACGAAGCAGAAGCTTGAAGTCGGAGACAAGATGGCCGGTCGCCACGGCAACAAGGGCGTGGTTGCGAAGATTGTCCCCGAAGAAGATATGCCGTTCCTCCCGGATGGCACTCCAGTCGAAATCTGCTTGAACCCCCTAGGCGTGCCCTCGCGCATGAATGTCGGCCAGGTTCTGGAAACGCATCTCGGCTGGGCTTGTAAGAAGCTCGGCTTGAAAGTCGCGACTCCGGTCTTCGACGGCATATCCGAGAAGCGCGTCCGCGAATACCTGAAGGAGGCCAAGTTGCCGACTTCCGGCAAGAGCGTGCTCTTCGACGGTCGCACCGGCGAGAAGATCGATCAGGAGGTCGTGGTCGGCTACATCTACATGATGAAGCTGAACCATCTTGTATCGCACAAGATCCACGCCCGAGCGGTCGGCCCTTACTCACTGGTCACGCAGCAACCGTTGGGCGGCAAGGCCCAATACGGCGGCCAGCGCTTTGGCGAAATGGAAGTCTGGGCGCTCGAGGCCTATGGCGCCGCGCACACGCTCCAAGAACTCCTCACCGTCAAGTCCGACGACGTGCAGGGCCGCACGAAGATCTATGAGTCGCTCGTCAAGGGCGACAACACCTTGGTCGCCGGAACGCCCGAGTCGTTCAACGTTCTCATTAAGGAAATCCAGTCCCTCGGCCTGGATATCAAACTCCAGAAACGCGACTCGCTCAGCTACGGCTCCTAAGCCACCGCCCGAGTCCCGTTCACCTTCCACAAAATTCAGGAGCTAAAGCCATGATTCAACCCGCCGAAACCGCCGCCTCCAACCGTGATGAAGCCCGCGCCGCCCTGGGCCTCGAAGAGAGCCCGTTCGACTGCGTGTCCATCACCGTCGCTTCGCCCGAGACCATCCGCAAATGGTCCAAGGGCGAGGTGAAGAATCCCGAGACGATCAACTATCGTACGTTCAAACCCGAGCCAGGCGGTTTGTTCTGCCAAAAGATCTTCGGGCCCGTGCGTGACTACGAGTGCGCCTGCGGCAAATACAAACGCATCAAGTATAAGGATGTTGTCTGCGATCGTTGCGGAGTCGAGGTCACCATCGCCCGCGTCCGCCGCGAGCGGATGGGGCACATCGAGATGGCGGTGCCGGTCACGCACATTTGGTTTCTTAAGTCCATGCCGAGCCGTCTCGGTTTGTTGCTCGATATGACCGCACGCTCCCTTGAGCGCGTGATTTACTACGAGAACTACATGGTCATCGATCCGGGCAAGACCCCGCTCGAACTCAAGCAGCTGCTCACGGATACTGAATATCGCCAAGCCCTCGATGAATACGGCGCGGATTCCTTCGTGGCCAAAATGGGCGCTGAGGCCGTGCGTGATGCGCTGGTCAAGACCGATATGGAGGCCACGGTGGCCGAGTTGCACGAGCAGATGCGCGCGACAAAATCGAAGCAGATCAAAAAGAAGCTCTCCAAGCGGCTGAAGGTTATCCAAGGCTTCATCCACTCGAAGTCCCGTCCGGAATGGATGGTCCTCGAGGTGTTGCCGGTGATCCCGCCCGATCTTCGTCCACTGGTTCCGCTTGAGGGCGGTCGTTTCGCGACCTCCGATCTCAACGATCTCTATCGCCGGGTCATCAACCGCAACAACCGGTTGAAAAACCTGATGCAGCTTAAGACGCCCGACGTTATCATCCATAACGAGAAACGCATGCTGCAGGAGGCCGTCGACGCGCTCTTCGATAACGGTCGCCACGGTCGTCCGGTCACGGGCGCCGGTAACCGTCCGTTGAAATCCCTTTCGGACATGCTGAAGGGCAAGCAGGGTCGTTTCCGCCAAAACTTGCTCGGCAAACGCGTGGACTACTCCGGTCGTTCCGTCATCGTCATCGGGCCCGAGCTCAAGCTCAGCCAATGCGGTCTACCCAAGAAGATGGCGCTCGTGCTTTTCGAGCCGTTCATCATCCGTCGGCTCAAGGAACTCGGCTTCGTGCACACCGTCCGCGGGGCGCGCAAGATGATCGAGAAGAAGTCACCTGAGGTTTGGGATATTCTCGAGGAAGTGACCAAGGGGCATCCGGTGCTGCTCAACCGCGCGCCGACCCTCCACCGTCTTTCCATCCAAGCCTTCGAGCCCGTCCTAATCGAAGGCGAAGCCATCCGAGTTCATCCGCTGGTCTGCACCGCCTACAATGCGGATTTCGATGGCGACCAAATGGCCGTTCACGTGCCGCTGTCCCTTGAGGCGATTCTCGAGTGCAAGCTGCTGATGATGGCGACGAACAACATCTTCTCGCCGTCTTCCGGCAAGCCGATCCTCACTCCATCCCAAGACATCGTTCTCGGCGCCTATTATCTCACGATCGAGCCGCGCACTAAGCCGGCGAAGGGTGTTCGAGTGCCGCTCCTCAGCGGTTTGCACGAGGTGCTCTACGCGAAAGCAGACGGCGCACTTAAAGTTCATGACTGGGTCGAAGTGCCGAATCCTGACTTCGGTCAAGACACCGTCTACGGCAACAAAGAGAAAAAAATTCTCCGTACTACTGCCGGCCGCGTGATTTTCAATCAGATCTGGCCGAAGGAATTGGGTTTTGTAAATTTCCCGGTCCCGAAGGCGAAATTGGGCGACCTGATCCTCAATACCTACAAGAGCGCCGGTCACTCGATGACGGTCGAGACCCTAGACAAACTCAAGGAGCTCGGTTTCCAAACCGCGTTCCAGGCGGGTATCTCGATCGGTATCGATGATATGATCATCCCAGAGTCGAAGAAAGCGATCGTCACCGACTCCCGCAAAAAGATCACCGAGGTCGAAGCCCAGTTCAACAAGGGCACGATCACCGACGGTGAGCGCTACAACAAGGTTGTCGATATCTGGACCGCCGCCACCGATCAGATCGCGAAAGAAGTCTTCTCGAAGCTCCAAACCAACGAAGGCAAGACCGAGGTCAACCCGGTCTACATCATGATGGACTCCGGCGCGCGAGGTAACAAACAGCAGGTCCGCCAGCTTTGCGGCGCCCGCGGTTTGATGGCCAAGCCCTCCGGCGAAATCATCGAACGCCCGATTCTCTCGTCCTTCCGAGAGGGTCTCACGGTCCTCGAATACTTCATTTCGACTCACGGCGCCCGAAAGGGTCTCGCCGACACCGCGCTTAAGACCGCCGACGCCGGCTACCTCACGCGTAAGTTGTGCGACGTCGCCATGGACGTGATCATCTGCGAAGACGACTCCGGTGCCCGTGATGGCGTTTGGAAGAAAGCGATCTTCGAAGGTGACGACGAAATCGTCGCGCTGAAAGAACGCCTAATCGGTCGTTGCTCGAGCGACGATGTCTACAACCCGCTCAATCCGTCCGAACTCATCGTCGGCTCTGGCGAGCTCATCACCGAGGAGGCCGCTTCCAAGATCGACGACGTCGGCATCGAGCGCGTCAAAGTCATGTCCCCGCTCACCTGCACGAGCCCGGCCGGAATCGACGCCAAATCATACGGCATCAATCCCGCCACCAGCCGCGTTGCAAAGATCGGCGATTCGGTCGGCATCATTGCCGCGCAGTCGATTGGCGAGCCCGGCACGCAGCTCACGATGCGTACCTTCCATATCGGCGGCGTCGCTTCCGGCGGGTTCAAGACCCCTGAGATCCGCGTCCGCTCGGCAGGCATCATCAAATATAAAGGCCTGCGCCTCGTGCAGACGGCCGAGGGCGGCAACATTGCCCTGAACAAGACCGGCACGATCCAAGTCATCGACAGCGAGGGCAAGGAAGTCGAAAACTACAACATCGTGGTCGGTTCCTTCCTGCACGTCGGCGACGGCGAGAAGATCGGCAAAGGCGATATCCTCGCTCAATGGGATCCTTACAATGTTCCCGTTCTCTCCGAGAAGGGCGGCTCGCTGCACTTCAAGGACATGATCCCGGGCGTTACCGTTAAGCGCGAACTCGACGAATCGTCGGGCCGCATCGCCACGGTGGTGATCGAGCACAAGGAGGACCTCAATCCGCAGATCGAGATCCGCGACGCGAAGAACAAGGCGCTCGCCGCCTATTCGATTCCCGTCGGCGCCCAGATCGCGGTCAACGAGGGTGACACCATCGCCCCCGGCGCGCTCCTCGCCAAGACCCCCCGTCAGGCCTCGAAGACGAAAGACATCACCGGCGGTCTGCCCCGCGTCGCCGAGCTTTTCGAGGCTCGTCGGCCGAAGGACGCAGCCGAGATGGCTCGCATCGACGGCGTCGTCGCCTTCGAGGGCACGGTCCGCGGAAAGCGCAAGTTGGTCGTGAAGAACGAGGAGACTGCTCAAGAAGAAGAGCATCTCATTCCGACCGGAAAGCACATCATCGTGCAGCCCGGCGACGTGGTCCACAAAGGCCAGCATCTCACGGAAGGCTCCGCCGATCCTCACGAGATTTTGGAAATCCTCGGGCCGTCCGCGCTCTACGATTTCCTGATTTCGCAAGTGCAGGAAGTTTATCGCCTCCAAGGCGTCACGATTAACGACAAGCACATCGAGATCATCATCCGCCAGATGTTGCGCAAAGTTCGGATTACCGATCCGGGCGACAGCGAATACTTCTGGGGCGAGCAGGTGGATCGCGCCGCGTTCCTTGCGGACAATCGGCGCATCGACGAAGCTGGCGGCAAGCCGGCCGAAGCGGAACCGATCCTCTTGGGTATCACCAAAGCCTCGCTCGAGACCGAAAGCTTCATCTCTGCAGCCTCCTTCCAAGAGACGACTCGCGTCCTCACCGACGCTTCGACCCTCGGCAAGGTCGACCTCCTGCGCGGCTTTAAGGAGAACGTCATCATGGGTCACTTGATTCCGGCGGGCACTGGCCTGCCGCGTTACAAGAAACTCAAGATCAGCTTGCCCTTCGGCGCGGAGCTGCCGGCTGACGAAAATTCGGTGGCTGAGGTCAGCGCGGGTTGAGCCTTGGATTGGTAATTACCCCAGCTACAGTCGAAGCCGCGGATTCGTCCGCGGCTTTTTTATGGATCCTCGTCGTGTGCGGTTACGAGGCTCTTTTGGGTATTGTACCGGCGGCTGATGATTTCTGGATTTTCTTAGGCCGTCCGCTTGCGGACGCTCCGAGCGCCTGCAAGCAGGCGGCCCACCGCCTGAAGTCTAAATATAATCAGGCGTTGGTATTTTAAGGTTACCTTTCGTTTCTCGTGCCCATCGGCTAGGGTCGCGCAGACGCGATCTGATCTGCGGCGCCGCCATCCAACTACGGCTCGCCGCAGGAAATTTTAGCGGGGCCGTAGCTCATCCAAAAAATGTTGTTCTCGTAATAGACAGCATCGCTGGGCTTGGGTAAGATCAGGAGCTAGCTGTTTACGCCCCGCCGTCTTTTACCCTTATGCGCCGTATTTTTATCTCCATTTCCGCAGTATCGGCTGCGGCCGTTTTGCTCGCCCATGCCGGATGCGGCACGAGCCAAGCCGCCCCCGACGCCGCCCGCCCGGCCGCGGTCGCTACTTCAGTCCCCGTTGCGGCGCCGGCCAAAGGGCCCGCGAAACTTTCATTCAACGAGCACATCCAACCGATTCTCGCCGAGAACTGCTTTCATTGTCATGGGCCAGACTCCGGCACGCGAAAGGCCAAGTTGCGGCTCGACCGCGCCGAATTTGCGACCGTTGACCGCGGTGACGCCGAGGCCGCGATCGTCCCGGGCAAACCCGGCGTGAGCCCCTTGATCGAGCGGATGCTCGCCACCGATCCCGACGAGATCATGCCGCCGCCCGAAGCGCACAAGACGATGAAACCGGCCGAGATCGCGTTGCTCAAACGCTGGATCGCCGAGGGCGCCGAGTATCAGGAGCATTGGTCGTTTCTCCCGCCGGTCGTGAAGCCGCCCGCGCTTCCTTCCGGCTCTCAGCTCTCAGCGCTCAACTCTCAAATTCCGGCTAATCCCATCGACGGCTACATCCTCGCCAAACTGCGCGAGGAGAACCTCACTCCGAGCCCGCCCGAGTCGCCCGCACGGCTGCTGCGCCGGGTCACGCTCGACCTGACCGGTCTGCCGCCCACGCCGGCTGAGCTCGCGGTGTTTGCCCGCGATCCGTCACCCTCCGCTTACGAGCGCGCGGTGGATCGCCTGCTCGCGAGCGACGCTTCAGCCGAACATTTTGGCCGCCAGTGGTTAGATGCCGTGCGCTACGCCGACACCCACGGCATCCACATCGACAACTACCGCTCGATCTGGCCCTACCGCGATTGGGTGATCAACGCGTTCAAGCAGAACATGCCGTTTGACCGGTTCACCGTCGAACAGATGGCCGGCGATCTGTTGACCGATGCGACCGTCGACCAAAAAGTCGCCTCCGGTTTCAACCGTTGCCTGCCCACCACGAGCGAGGGCGGAGCGATTGCGGCCGAGTATGAAGCGATCTACGCCAAGGATCGGGTCGAGACGATGTCCACGGTGTGGCTCGGACTCACGACCGGTTGCGCGGCATGTCACGACCACAAATTCGACCCGATTAGCACCAAGGATTTTTACGCGCTGACCGCGTTTTTCCGCAACAACACCATGCCGGCGATGGACGGGAATATTTCCGACACGCCGCCGAGTATGTTCGTGCCGGCGGTCGCGGACCGGGCGCGGTGGCCGGCGTTGCAAGGCGAGATCGCGGCGGTGAAGGCCGCGCTGAAAGACCGCACGAAGGGCTCGGACGCAGATTTTGAAGCGTGGCTCGCTTCCGCCAAGTCCCTCGCGCCGCTGCCTTCGAAGCGTTACGTGCGCCAGATCTGGCCCAAGGTCGGTTCGGTCGATGGCGGTCCCACGGTGGCCGGTCCGTTTGGCGAAGCCCCCAAGATCGACGGGCGCGACCAAGTCCTCGCGCCGCCGGTGGCCATGACCCGGGAAGGCGCGGAAAGTTTCGGCCTGCTCGTCCGCGTCTCTGGGACGCCGAGCGGCCCGCTGCTTTCCTGTCTGGAGCCGGACGGCAAGGCGAACGGCTGGGAGCTGTTTTTGGAAGAAGGTAAAATCGGTCTGGTATTCACCGACGGTAAGAGCGGGGTCAGTGGCCGGGGTGTGGCCCGAACCGCGCTGGCTCCGGATCAGTGGCATCATGTGTTTTTGAGCTACGATGCGGCGTCGCAGCGCAGCCGCTCGATCGACGTCTTCGTGAACGGTGGGGCGGTCGCGAATTCCGGCGAGGTCAGCCGCTTTCCCAACGATATCGTGCCGACGGCTCCCCTGCGCCTCGGCGCGCGCGCGGCCGAGACGGGCCGGCCAGCCGTGACGTTGACCGGCGGTGGAGTCTGGGTGCAGGACGTGCGGCACTATAGCGGCGGTTTCTTGCCGGCCGATTCGAAACAAGTCGTCTCCGACAAACCTGGGGCCGACACGGTCGCGGTTTACAAGGCGTTCCTCGCCGCGCCCGCCGAGCGCACCGATCCGCAGAAAGAGAGCCTGCGCACGCACTACCTCGCGACGGTGGATGCAGCGTCGTTGCCGCTCGCGGCCAAGCTCGACGCTCTGCTGGGCGAGGATGATGCGCTGCGCGCCCGCGGCGGCGTCACCCTCGTGATGGAGGAGAAGAAAGGCACCGTGCCGTTCGCCCATGTGCTCACGCGCGGCGAGTATGCCCAGCTGGGCGAGCTCGTCCCGGCCGCGACCCCGGGCGTGTTGCCGCCGCTGCCGGACGATGCGCCGCTCAACCGCCTCACGTTGGCGCGGTGGCTCGTTGATCCGAAGAATCCGCTCACGGCGCGCGTCACGGTGAACCGCGTGTGGCAAAATTTCTTTGGCACCGGCCTCGTCGAATCCTCGGGTGATTTTGGCGTCACGGGCACTCGGCCCACGCATCCGGAGCTGCTCGACTGGCTCGCGGTGAATTTCCGCGACTCCGGTTGGGACTACCGCCGGCTCGTGCGCGGGATGGTGACGAGCGCCACCTACCGCCAGTCGGCGGCGGTCTCGCCCGCGCTGCTTGAGCGCGACCCGGCCAACGTTTTGCTCGCGCGTGGCCCCCGCTACCGGCTCGACGCCGAACAACTGCGCGATCAAGTCCTCGCGGCCTCGGGCTTGCTCGTGACGAAACTCGGCGGCCGCCCCGTGCGGCCTTATCAGCCCGAAGGCATCTGGGAAGAAGTCGCGATGAAGCAATCAACTACGCGCTTCTACAAACAGGATGTCGGCGATGCGCTTTACCGCCGCTCGCTCTACACGATCCTCAAGCGCACGGCGCCGCCGCCGGCGATGGACATCCTCAACGCGCCGAACCGCGAGGTCTCATGTGTGCGCCGCGACCGCACCAACACGCCGTTGCAGGCCCTCGTTACGCTGAACGAGCCGCTCTTCGTCGAGGCCTCGCGCGCGCTGGCCACGCGGGCATTGCACGTGGCCTCTTCGGTCGATGCGCGGCTCGATTTTGTGTCGTTGAACCTGATCGGCCGTCCCTTTGAAAAAGCCGAACGCGCGATCGTCCGCCGCACGCTGGACGACTCCCTCGCGAGTTACCGCGGCAATCCGAAGGCCGCGCTTGAATTGCTCGATGTCGGCGAGTCGCCCGCCGATACGAAACTGCCCGCGCCCGAACTCGCCGCCTGGACGCTCGTCGCGAGCCAGGTGCTTAACCTTGATGAATCGCTGACCAAATAACCGCCATGACCCCCCTTCCTCCTGACTGGCAGGCCACGTTTGATGCTTACAATGCCGCGCTCACGCGTCGGCAGTTTTTCCGCAATTCCGGCACGGGACTCGGCGTGGCCGCGCTCGCGTCGTTGCTCGGTCCGCGTTTGTTGGGCGCGAACACCGCCCCGGCGGACACGCTGCGCACCGCGATGACGGAGCCGTGGAAAATCGCGCCCAAGGCCAAGCGGGCGATCTATATCTCGCTCATCGGCGCGCCCTCGCAGCTTGACCTCTTCGATTACAAGCCCGCGCTCAAGACCCGCTTCCGGGAAGACCTCAAGTCCTACCTCGGCAACCAAGGCGAGCGCCTCACCGGGATGACCTCGGGCCAAGCTTCGTTTCCGCTCGCGCCGTCGATCTTCAAGTTTGCGCAGCACGGCCAGAGCGGGATGTGGATCAGCGAGCTGCTGCCCCACATCGCGAAGATGAGCGACGACCTCTGCTTCATCCGTTCGATGAAGACCGACGCCATCAACCACGAGCCGGCCAACCAGCTCGTCTACACCGGCTCGATGCAGAACGGCAAAGCCTCGATGGGCTCTTGGCTCTCCTACGGTCTCGGTTCGATGAACGAAGATTTGCCCTCTTTCGTCGTGCTGCACGCGAAGCACTCCAGCCCGTTTTCCAACGTGCAGGCGATCTCGTCGCGGCTGTGGGGCAGTGGCTTTCTCCCCGGGAAATATGCGGGCGTTTCGCTGCGCACCCAGGGCGACCCGGTGCTCTACCTCAACGACGCGCCCGGCATCCCGCGCGAGTTACGCCGCCGGATGCTCGACGGTCTTGGCGAACTCAACCGCCGCAGTTACGAACAGATCGGCGACCCCGAAATCCAGACGCGCACGCAGCAATACGAAATGGCGTTCAAAATGCAGAGCAGTGTGCCGGAGCTGGCCGACATGTCAGGCGAGAGTGCCGCGACCTACGATCTCTACGGCGAGTATTCGCGCACGCGCGGCTCCTTCGCCAGTTCGGCGTTGATGGCGCGGCGACTGGTCGAGCGCGGGGTGCGCTTTGTGCAGATTTTTCACCGCGGCTGGGACCAGCACGGCTCGTTGCCCCGCGATCTCGCGGCCCAGTGCAAAGACGTGGATCAGGCGTGCTACGGACTCGTGCAGGATTTGAAACAACGCGGCATGCTCGACGACACCCTGGTGATCTGGGGCGGAGAATTCGGCCGCACGGTTTACAGTCAGGGCACGCTGACCGAGACGAACTACGGGCGCGACCACCACCCGCGCTGCTTTACTATTTGGATGGCGGGCGGCGGCGTGAAACCCGGCACGGTTTACGGCGAGACCGACGAAATGTCTTACAACATCGTGCGCGATCCGGTGCATGTCCGCGATCTGCACGCGACGATTTTGCATCTGATGGGGATCAACCACCACCGCTTCTCGTTCAAGTCGCAGGGCCTCGATCAAAAACTTACCGGCGTCGTCGAGTCGAACGTGGTGAAGGGGATCTTGGCGTAGGGGCCGGTGGTGGGAGCGAGCTTGCTCGCGACCTGGCCAACGAGTCGCGAGCAAGCTCGCTACCACAGTGGGCTCAGGGGAGCGGGACGCCGGGGCCACTTTCTCCCTGCGGCGGACGGGCGAGCTTGAGGTAGGCCTCGGCGCAGCGGCGGCCGAACTCGCGGCCGGGGGGCTATCTCGCCCATAGCAGGGAGCAACTCTACGGGCGCGCCGCTGGGGGCGCGATAACCGCGTGGGGGCCTAAAAATCGAAGCCGCTCGTCAGGAGAAATATTCTGGGCTCGGGATATTGGAATACGACCGGCGTGCTCGCGGCGGACAGCCCGTTTTGGGCGATGAGCGTGTCGTCGTTAAGCACGTTGCGGACGTTGAGCGACAGATTCCAGCGGATCCGTTTCTTGAACAGGGTGGTCGAGTAGCCGACGACCGCATCGGTGTTCCAGTTTGAACCGCCCATCACCGGTTGATCGATGTTGGCGATCGAGATGCTCGATCCCGGGGCGAAGAGGCCGGGGGTGCCGAGGATCGGATCGCCCGATAGGTCGGAGGTATTCACGGTCTTATTGCGATAGCCGAGGATGCGATCGCCGCGGTAGCGCAGGCTGCCGCCGAAGCGGAGTCCTTGGAGCGGGCCGCGTTGAATGCGATACGAGCTGGTAAGATTGCCGCGCCACTCCACCTCCTGACTGGTGGCCGCGCCCTCGCTTTCACGGAGGAAGGCCCAGCCGAGGGCTGAGCTACGAACGTAGTCGAGCAGGCTTTCGTTGGCGTTGGTCGCAGCGTTAATGTGGAGCTGGGTCGGGCCGGTGCCGCCGGCGCGTTGGGGCGTGTTAGCGTCGTTGGCCGCAGTCAGCCAGCTCTTGAGTCGCAGACCGATCACCCCGAACCAGTCCGCAGCGATGTTGGTGCTGCGGGTATTATTTTGGGATAGACTCGCGCTGATACTCCACCCGCGAACGGGATTGGCGATCAGGCGATACTCGACACCTTTGGCAATTCGGTCGGCCGCATTCACGTATTTGAGCGAAAAAGCGGTGCCCGCGGCGGCATCACTGATCCAAGTTGAAACATCGTCTTGGAAAAAGCGGAACGGGCTACCCGCATCGATCCCGTTGGCCGTGCCGCCGATCACCGGTGCGCCGGTGGCCGCTGTTTCGTACCGACCGCCGGACTTGATGAGGTTGTAGTTCTGCACCGATTTTTCGATGTGGATGGAGGTCCAGCGAATGTCGGTGCGATCCATGGCGGAATTTCCATTGATCGCCACCGGGTTGGGCGGGGTGGGCGCTCCGCCATTGATTCCCAAATAAACGGATTCGTAGGCATTCACCCGCAGCACGAGTTTGTTTTCCATTAAACGAACGGAAAAACCGTATTCGCGCGTGGTGCCGTCGTCGAGTTGAGCCTCGGCGCCGTTGGGCGCTTTCCGGGTGAAATCCGCGACAAACGCAGAGGAAGATTCGGTGTAATGCAGGCTGGGAATACCGTCCCGCCCGAGCGGATGAACGACGACGCTCTTTAGGCGGGAAGAGACATCATACTTGGTCGGAGCCTCGAGCGAGTCGTGTTCACCGCCCCGGCTCAACATGGCATCCCACGGTTCAAAGCCGGCATTGCCGACCGCCCGGCCGTCGCTCGGGAAAACGATGGCCGTCCCGCGGCGGACGGGCTCTTCGTAGGTGCCCGTCAGTGCATTGTAGCGCCGAGGGAGTCGTCCCGACGCGCCGCCCTGTCCGACCCAGGGGGCAAACGAAGCTTTCGAGAAACGCTCGCCCACCGTGAGATTGAGGCGCCCTTCCAGGAAGCTGCTTTGCAGTCCGTATTGGATCGAGTCCTCTTTCTTCCTGCCGTTCGAGGTCGCGACTTGGGCGCCGTAGGGGTTGCTCATGCCGGAGTTGATCACGACGTCGCGCCCGGCGGAATCCTTGCCGATGATGCGCGTCTCGGCGTCCCAGAGATTGAACGGAGCCTGCACCTGAAATTGATTCCGGCCGCTGTTGTTTTGCGGCGTATCAAGA
>CAMBRG010000082.1 GCA_945869845.1 Opitutus sp. GAS368
CACGTCATCTATCAGGGGCTACTCGCCCAGCGCCTCCAACTCACCGACGACCCCGCCGCCATCGAAGCCATCGCCAGCGATCTCACGTTCTCCGAGATCGTCCTCGTCGACCAATCTCCGCTCTCCCGCACTCCACGCTCAAACCCCGCTCTTTACACCGAAGCATGGGAGCTTATCCGCGAACTCTACGCCGAAACCCCCGCCGCCTTGGCCGCCGGCTTCAACGCTTCTTCGTTTTCCTTCAATTCCGGCGAAGGCCGCTGCGATCACTGCCAAGGACTCGGCTACGAACGCGTCGAGATGCAGTTCCTCTCCGACGTCTTTGTGCCATGCCCCGTGTGCGAGGGTCGTCGCTTTAAACCGGAAGTCCTCGCCGTCCAATGGCAGCAAAAGTCCGTCGCCGATCTCCTCGCGACCAGCATCACCGATGCCCTCCCGCTCTTCAATCCGACCGCCGCTCCTGTTTCTCGCCGCGACACCGCCGCCCTCACGACGATCCGCCAGCGTCTCTCCACCCTCGAGTCGGTCGGCCTCGGCTACCTCACCCTCGGCCAGCCGCTCAATACGCTCAGCGGCGGTGAATCCCAGCGCCTGAAACTCGTTCGCTACCTCGGAGCTTTCGCCGGCTCGGCGGGCCCTCAAGTTTCAGTTCCCCGCTCTCAGGTCGCGCCTTCACCCGGCGCTCTCCTCTTGCTCGACGAGCCCACCACCGGCCTCCATCGCCACGACGTCAAACGTCTCCTGCTGGCCCTCCACGCCCTCGTCGACGCCGGCCACAGCGTCGTCGTGATTGAGCACAACTTGGACGTGCTAAAGTCCGCCGATTGGATTCTCGAAGTCGGCCCCGAGGCCGGAGCGGCCGGCGGCCAGATCGTCGCGGAAGGCCCGCCCGAGCATCACCTCCGCGCCGTCACCGCGACCACCCCGTTCCTCGCTGCCGCACTCGCGACACCCGAGTCCGTGGCCATCGCCGCCGAAACTCAGTCGAGCTACTCAACCACGCCGCCCTCCGCCCTCCGCACCCCAGAATTGGTCATCTCCGGCGCCCGCGAAAATAACCTCAAGAATCTCTCTCTCGTTATCCCGCATCGCCAACTCTCCGTCGTCACCGGCGTCTCGGGTTCCGGAAAAAGCACCCTCGCCTTCGACATCGTCTTCGCCGAGGGCCAGCGCCGCTTTATGGAGTCGATGTCGCCCTACGCGCGCCAGTTCGTCGAACAGCTCCCACGCCCCGACGTCGACCGTCTCACCGGCATCCCACCCACCGTCGCCATCGAGCAGCGCATCACCCGTGGCTCCCGCAAGTCCACCGTCGCCACCATCACCGAGGTCGCCCAATACCTCCGCCTCCTCTACGCCCGCCTCGGCGTTCAACACCATCCCGATTCGGACAAGCCCGTCACTCCGCTCTCACCCGGCGCATTGAAGAAACTGCTCGCGCGCGTCATCGACACCCCCGCCGCCCGCCGGGCCAAGCACCTCTATCTTTGCGCTCCGCTCATCCGTGGCCGCAAGGGTCACCATCAGCCGATCGCGACTTGGATCGCCAATCAGGGCTACGACCTCATGCGCGCCGACGGGAAACTCACCCGCGTCGACGCCTTCCAAAAACTAGACCGCTATATCGAGCACGACATCGAGGTCGTCGTCGCCGACCTCAAGCAGCCGAAACCGGAAACTCGAAAATCAAAAACCGAAACCGACCACCTCACCGCGGCCCTCCGCCTTGGCAAAGGCTCCTGTTTTCTCCTCACCCCCGATGGCACCATCCTCAGTTGGTTCTCCACCACCCGCACCGACATCGACACCGGCGAAAGTTTTCCGGAGCTCGACCCAAAACATTTTTCCTTCAACTCGCCCCGCGGTTGGTGCCCGTCCTGCCGCGGCCACGGTCGCATTTTCCCCTGGATGCTCGAGGTGAAAGACGAGGCTGAAAAAGATGACTCCGCCGCACGCCTCCGTGAATTCGGAATCGACGACGCCGAAGATGTTGCCGACGACGGCCAACCTTGCCCCGACTGCCACGGCGCCCGCCTCAACCGCACCGCCCGGGCGGTGAAACTCCACTTCCAGCGCAAACAACTCCCGCTCTCTTTGCCCGCCCTGCTCCGCGCCACTCCCGCCGAACTCATCACGCACCTCGGCGCCCTCGAACTCGACGACCGCGGCAAGCTCATCACTCAAGACATCGTCCCGCAGATCGCCGAGCGCCTCAAATTTCTCGACCACGTCGGCCTCGGCTACCTCTCCCTCGACCGACCGACCGACACCCTTTCCGGCGGCGAAGCCCAACGCATCCGCTTGGCCGCCCAACTCGGCACCAACCTAGCCGGCGTCCTTTACGTTCTCGACGAGCCCTCCATCGGCCTGCACGCCCGCGACAACGACCGACTCATCGAAACCCTCCTCGCGCTCCGCGACAAAGGTAACACTCTCCTCGTCGTCGAGCACGACGACGAATTGATGGCGCGCGCCGACCGAATCATCGACCTCGGCCCCGGCGCCGGCGTTCATGGCGGCGCCCTGCTCGCCGCCGGCACGCCCGCGGAAATTCGCGCCAGTGAAAACTCCCTCACCGGCGTTTTCCTCGCCAAAGGCATCACCCATCCCCTCCGCGGCGATTACCGCTTTCTGCCCGCCGCCCGCGCAAAATCCGCTTGGCTCGAGCTCACCCAAATCCGGTTCCGCAATCTAAAGAACATCGGCCTTCGCCTCCCGCTCGGCCGCCTCATCATGGTGGCCGGACCCAGTGGTGCGGGCAAATCCACTCTTTTCCGCGATGTGCTCCATCCCGTCGTCAGCCACGCGATCAAGACCAAAGCCGCCAAACTTACCGGCCGCGACTTCGTGCAAGCCACGGGCTTCGCCACTGAAGGCGCAACCACCCCGTTCGCCGCACTCACCGGCGCGGATATTTTTCGCACCGTGGTCGAAGTGGACCAAAGCCCCATCGGGAAGACCCCGCGCTCCACGCCCGCGACCTATCTGGGTATCTTCGATCTCATCCGCCAATTTTTCGCGTCGCTCCCCGAGGCAAAAATCCGCGGCTATGCCGCCGCTCGGTTTTCTTTCAATACCAACGGTGGCCGCTGTCCCACCTGCGAGGGCGCCGGCCGCATCAAATTTGAGATGGCGTTCATGCCGACGACCTATCTCCCGTGCGACGATTGTCGCGGCCTCCGCTACGGTTCCGAACTGGCGGACATCCTTTGGAAAGGTAAGTCTATCGGCCAAGTCCTGCAGCTCACGTTCGAGGAAGCCGCAGCATTCTTCGACTTTCACTCCCAGCTTTCACAAGTGTGCCAGCTCATGGTCAATTGCGGGTTGGGCTACCTCACGCTCGGCCAATCGTCGCCGACACTTTCTGGCGGTGAAGCCCAACGGCTCAAGCTCGTCACCGAACTTTCCACCGGCCTGGCCAGCTACCGCGAACGCTCCCGCGGCACGCCGCCGCGAAATCTTTACCTCCTCGAAGAACCGACCATCGGCCTGCATCTGAGCGATTGCGAAAAACTCATCCGCGTCCTGCACTCGCTCGTCGATCAAGGTCACACGGTGGTCGTGATCGAGCATCACCTCGATTTGCTTGCTGAGGCCGACTACATCCTCGAACTCGGGCCCGTGGGGGGCCCTAGCGGCGGCGAGCTGCTTTACCAAGGGGACCTCGCCGGCTTGCTCAAAACCAGAGGCAGCCCTACGGCCCCCTATCTCAAGGCCCGACTCGCCCCGTCCGCTTGAACCTTGAATCCGCCGCAGCCCAACCCTCGTAGTTTTTTAACCGCGAATGGACACGAATGGACACGAATTAATCCGGATAAAGCCGGGGAACTGGCTTCACCTCACGGGTGATTCGTTCGCTGCTCCCAGCTGTTTGGGATCCGGGTCCATCCGTGGTTCAACGGCCGTTTTTATACCCATGGCGGTTGATTTTTAGACGGCGGGTTCCGAGGTGGCCGATCAACTCAATCAAGCCCATTCCCTTCCGGGGTTGAACGGGCTGCCATCGTCTTTTTCCCGAATCTATCCGCTGCCCCACTTTCGCCTTTCCCTCTCCGCTGCCCCTGCTTTTCTTTCCTTTCCCTTTAATCCTTCACTCATGAACACCACCATCAGCGCTATCACCGCCCGCGAAATCATTGATTCCCGCGGCAATCCTACCGTCGAAGTCGACGTCAAACTCGCCTCGGGCCATTTCGGCCGCGCCGCCGTTCCTTCCGGTGCCTCGACCGGCGAGCACGAGGCCATCGAGCTCCGCGACGGCGACAAAAATCGCTACGGCGGCAAAGGGGTTCAAAAAGCCGTGGGCAACGTGAAGGGCAAAATCGCCCCGGCGCTCATCGGTTTCGATGCGTTCGACCAAACCGGAGTGGATCGCGCGATGATCAAACTCGACGGCACTAAGACCAAGGCGAAGCTTGGCGCGAATGCCATTCTCGGCGTTTCCCTCGCCACCGCCAAAGCCGCCGCCTCCGCCGCCGGCGTTCCCCTTTATAAATACATCGGCGGGCCCAACGCCAAGGTTCTGCCCGTTCCCCTCATGAACATCATGAACGGCGGCGCGCATTCCGATGCCCCGATCGATTTCCAAGAATTCATGATCGTACCGAAGAACTTCAATTCGTTCTCCGATGCCCTCCGCGCCGGCGCTGAAGTTTTTCACTCTCTGAAGAAGGTTTTGAAAGCCAAAGGCCTCCAGACCGCCGTCGGCGATGAGGGCGGCTTTGCCCCGAACCTCGCCTCCACCACCGACGCGCTCGACGCCATCGCCGAAGCCGTCAAGGGCGCCGGCTACAAGCTCGGTAAAGACATCTTCCTCGCTCTCGACGTCGCCTCGTCCGAGTTCTACGTGAAGGAAAAGAAAACCTACGTCTTCAAGAAATCCGACCAACGCTCCTTCACCGGCGATCAATTTGTCGCCTACTACAAGGATCTTTGCTCGAAATATCCGATCGTCTCCATCGAAGACGGATGCGCCGAGAATGACTGGGCCACCTGGAAAAAACTCACCGACGCCATCGGCGACAAGGTGCAGCTCGTCGGCGACGATCTTTTCGTCACCAACGTCGAGTTCCTGAAGAAGGGCATCGAGACCGGCACCGCCAACTCGATCCTCGTGAAGGTGAATCAAATCGGCTCCCTCACCGAGACCCTCGATTCCATCGAGCTCGCGCAGCGTAACAGCTACACCACGATCATCTCGCACCGCTCCGGTGAGACCGAAGACGTCACGATCGCCGACATCGCGGTGGCCACCAACGCCGGCCAGATCAAGACCGGCTCCGCCTCCCGCACCGATCGCGTGGCAAAATACAACCAACTCCTCCGCATTGAGGAGGAGCTCGGCGCCAGCGCCATCTACGCCGGCAGGCGCTAAGCCTTGGGCCCGCGGCCGCTCCCGGCCGCATCGTCTGTTACGAGACCGGGCCCGGGCCCGGTCTTTTTTTTCCTCGGAACCTCACCCCCCGTTCGCACGCTCTCACCTCAACATGAATGCGCCCACCTTTTCCGCCGCCTGGCTCGCCGTCGCCCTCGCCGCCTCGCTGACCGCCGCCGAGCCCGCGACCCCGCCCACGACCAAGGCTCCAGAGCCGAGCGCATCGGCTTCAGCTGCGCCGGCCCCATCGGCGAACGTGACCGAAGCCATGATCCGCGCGCGCCAAGCCGAGCGAATCAAGGCCAAGACTGCGCCGAAATCGGCCGCTGTGCCCGTGAGCGGCAAATCCGAAACCGGCGCCCCCGCCCACCTGCCCGCTCCCACCGGCGCCGAACTCGCCAAATCAAAAGCTGAAACGCCGGAGATTTTGCCCAAGGTCGAGGTGCGCCGCTCCCGCGCGACCGAAATCGAACTCGAAGTGTTCAAACAGGAAAAGGAGATCGAGCGCGAGAAGGCGAAGATCAAGTCCACCGGCACCGACCGGGCCCTGAACCAATCTTCCAGCAAGACCCTCTCAATTTTTGGCGGCCAAACGACCTCTCAGCGCGAATCCGTCGCGAAGGAGCGCGTCAGCCTCATGGAGTCAGAGCGCGACCTGATGGAGGCCATCGCCTACGCCAAAACTAAGGAAGAAAAGGAGGCGCTCCGCAAAGAGCTCAACGAGATCAAGGCCTTGCGCCGCGATCTCGAAAGCGCCCTGCGTTAACGGAATCCCGATCGCCCCGCGGGTGAGCGGTGCGCTTTTGGAATTCGATCGGCGCCAACCCCTGCGCCAACGCTGCTCACGAAAAAGCGTCGATCCCCGGTTCACTCAACACCCGTTAGAGATCAACCCGCACCGGCAATTCGTCATCCGCGATGAGAGCACGTTTGGGGCGAGTCATGGCGACCGCCCCTCACTCCACCCGCAGCAGGTAGCCACGCAAGTATTCGCTTTCCGGCATGGTCAATAGCACCGGATGGTCGGTCGGCTGGTGGCAAAACTCCAGCACCTGCACCCGTCGACGCGCATCCGCCGCCGCCTCGGCCAACACGCCGCGCAGCTCCGCGTCTTGCATGTGATGGGAGCACGTATACGTCGCCAAAACTCCGCCCGGCGCGAGCGCCTTTAGGGCCCGCAGGTTAAGCTCCTTATACCCGCGCAGCGCTCCATCGAGTGCGCTCTTCGATTTCGCAAAGGGCGGCGGATCCAACACGATCACATCCCATGCCGCCTCGGTCCCGCGCGCTTCGGCGTTAAACCAGTCGAAGACGTTGACCCCTTCGAACACCGCGCGCACCGCATTGCGCTCCGCGTTGCGTCGCGCCGCCGCGATCGCTTCCGCGGAGCTATCCAGCCCGAGCACCTCGCTCGCTCCTGCCCGCGCGGCGTGCAAAGCAAACGGACCTTGATTGCAAAAGGCATCGAGCACCCGTTTGCCCGCGCAATACTTCGCCACCAGCGGGTGCTGGGCCCGTTGGTCGAGATAAAACCCGGTCTTCTGACCACCCTCCAGATCCAACCAATACTCCATCCCTTCGATGGTGACCCAACGTGGTAGCCAAGGTTGCCCCGACCGCGTGTGGGTCTCCAACGGCAACCCTTCAAGTCGCCGGATGTTCGCGTCGTTGCGGAAAATAATCTCCGCCGGCTGCAAGAGCTCGGCCAACAGATCGCTGATCACCGCCGTCATCCGATCCAGCGCCAAGGTCTGGATCTGCACCACGAGGGCGTCGCCAAATTGATCCACCACGAGGCCCGGCAATTCGTCCGATTCCGACCACACCAACCGCCGTGCCGTCCCCGGCGCCCGGCGTCCGATCGCTCGCACCAATGCCGCCCGAATCCACGCCACGTCCAGCGTGACCCGATTCCGACTCAACCGCCGCCAGACGATCTGCGACTTGCTGTTGTAGATTCCCGTGCCGATAAAACGCCCGGTGCGATCCCGACATTCGATCGCCGTGCCGTCGTGAGTCGTCGGGATGAGCGCCTCGATTTCATTCACAAAAACCCAAGGGTGCCCCTGCACCACGCGGGGCTTGATGTTGGCTTTGAGCTTGAGAAAGGGTGCTGCCACCGGGGCCGAAACCGGAACGGCAGCGGGCAGGACGGGCGCAGGGACGGGCTCGGGCGTGATCATGGGGTGATCACCGTCTGGGCTTCCGCCGTCGAGGCAATGGCAACCGTCGTCGCCTTCGGCTTCGGTTCCCCCACCAACACACTTAACTGCGCCTGTACACTGACGAAAAACTCGGGCGTCAATTCACCTTTGGGCACCGCATACAGCACCTTGGTCTTGGCGTGTTCGTAGACATCTTTCGTCCCGTCGGCGCTGCGCCCTTTTGGTCGGAGTAGCTTTTTCCGCTCCAACATAAACGCTAGAAACTGTACGAGGCGGGTGTTTTCCGGACTCGGCTCCGTCGCCGGATCGGCGAGCGCCAAGAAAAGCGTCTCCGCATTCAACTTCAGGGTGCGTTCGGGGTTCTCGCCCGCCTTTCGCATCTTGTAGGGATGCACCCAACTGCAGGCGACGAACCCCGCCGGGGCAAACGCCGCCACTTGGGTCGCAAGCACATCGTGCCGGATGATCTCCAGATTTGCCGTGCGCACGAGATAGCTCGCCACGCCATCGCCCTCGGCAAAGGCCTGACCCGAAACCAAGCACGCGGTCGCCAGCGGCTGCAGAATCATTTCCATATCCTTTAGTGTTTACTCCCGCGAAGGGCGGACGCTAGCACTTTCCCAACGCATGAACGGACGCCTCATCGCCATCGGCGACATCCACGGCTGCCACGAAGAATTCTCCGAATTGCTCCGTCTCATCGACCTCCAGCCCGATGATCGCCTGGTCCTCTTGGGCGATCTGGTAAACCGCGGTCCCAACACCCCGCGCGTCCTCGAACTGGCCCGCGCGCACCGGGCGATTTCACTCCTCGGAAACCACGAACTCCGGCTGCTGAACTACCGCCACACTCGTGACCTAAAATTCGTCAAAGAAAACGACCTCGAGACTTTCGACCAACTCACGGCCGAGGACTGGACCTACCTAGAAAACATGCTCCTCACTTACGAGGAGCCCGAACTCAATCTCGTCTGCGTCCACGGCGGATTCTTGCCGGACATGCCTTGGAACAAACAACCGGCCGAAATCGTCACCCGCATCCAAGTCATCGACGCCGCGGGCCAGCCCTGCAAACGCGCCGAGGCCCCCGCAGCCCCGTCATGGGCGGATCTTTGGAACGGCCCTCCGTTCGTCGTCTACGGCCACACTCCCCGTCCCGAGATCTACAAACGCAAATGGTCCGTGGGCATCGACACGGCCTGCGCAATGGGCGGACACCTCACCGCCTTCATTTTGCCGGAAAAGCGTTTCGTACAAGTGAAGGCCCGTCGTCCCTATTTCTCGTGAATCCGATCCCGCTTGACCCGGCCTCCGCCAGCATCGCCGTCCTCTGCCTCGACGTGCAACCGGTCTTCCTCCGCGCGGTGGCCGACGGGGATCGTCTCTTGCGTCGGTGCCAGTTTGTTACAGCCGCCGCCCATGGCCTCGGCCTACGCGTGGTCTTCACCGAACAGGTTCCGGCCAAGCTCGGTGGCACCGCGCCCGAACTTCTCTCGGCCGCTCCGGGGGCCCTAGCCTTCGGTAAAGATACGTTTTCGGCGCTCGACGACGACCCCATCCGCCAGGCCCTCGCCCCGGCCGAACACCTTTTGGTGTGCGGCCTTGAGACGCCGATCTGCGTCTACCAAACCGCACTCGATGCGCTTCACGCCGGCCTGCAGGTGACCGTTCTCAGCGATGCCGTTGGCGCCCGACGGCCTGACGACGCCGCGGCCTGTCTCGCCGCGCTCGCCCGCGCCGGCGCCCATGTCTTGCCGAGTGAAGCCGTTTTCTACGCGCTGCTCGGCCACGTGCGCCATCCCTTTTTCAAGACCTACACCCAACTCGTAAAATCTCATGGCTGACGACCCGCTGCCTTTTTCATCTGTCCGAGAACTCAAGGGCCTCGACGCCGGCGGCAAAGCCCCGTTCGCCGCCATGCTCGTGATCAAGAAGCTCGCCGTGAAGACCGCCTCCAACGGTAATCCTTTCTTGAGCCTCGATCTTGGCGACCGCTCCGGCTCATTTGGTTGCACGGTCTTCGGTGACAATCCCGGCTTCGACGCCCTGCGGCTGGCCGGCGAGGGCGCCGTCATCCGCGTCGAGGGGAAGATCGAGTATTACCAAGGTCGGCTCTCGCCCAAACTCTCGCGCCTGACGATCGTCCCCGAAAGCGAGCTGACCGATTCGGCGATGTTGGAGAACCTCATCGAGGTCGCGCCGGAGAATGGAGCCGCACTCTGGACCGAGTTCGAAGGCTTCATCGCCAGCATTGTTCATCCAGAGTTGCGCGCCACGGTACAGGCCGTCTTCGACGAGATCGGCGAGCAGTTTCGTTGGTCGCCCGCCGCCGTCGCGATGCACCACGCCTATCGTCATGGCTTGCTCGAACACACGACCCACATGGCGCGCGCCTGCCAAGCCCTGCTCCCGCTCTATCCCGAAGTCGACGCCGACCTCGCGATGGCCGGCATCCTCGTGCACGACACGGGGAAAACGATCGAATACGAAGGCACCCTCGCGACCAAGCGCAGCCGGCGCGGTATCCTCCAAGGCCACGTCGTTCTCGGCTACCAACTCGTCCGCAAAGCCGGTCTGCGCGCCAAACTCGATCCCGAACGCCTCGAACGGCTCGAACACATCGTGCTCAGCCATCAGGGCGAACCCGAGTGGGGCGCCGCCGTCTACGCCGCCGCCCCCGAGGCCGTCTTCGTCTCGATGATCGACAACCTCGATGCCAAAATGGGCATGGTCCAACGCGCTCTACGGCAGGCCAACGAGACCGACGAATTTTCCGAACGTCTGCCGGGACTGAGTTCGCCTCTGCTCACGCGGAAAGTCCCAAACTAGCCGCACTCAAACCGGGCGGCGATGGCCCGACCTCACTTGAGGCTCTCGATGATACTCACCAGCGGGAGGAACAGCGCGATGACGATCGTGCCGACGACCACCGCCATGAACACAATCATGATCGGCTCGATCACCGAGGTAAGCCCGGCGACCGCGTTGTCCACCTCTTCGTCGTAACTGTCGGCGATGCGCGTGAGCATGTCGGGCAGCGAGCCCGTCTCTTCGCCGACCTCAATCATACTCGTGACCATGCCGGGGAAAATCGCCGTCGCCTCCAGGGGCTTGGCCACGTTGTCGCCCTCTTTCACCCGGTCGTGAACGAGGTTCAGCGCGTTGGCGACATGCACGTTGCCGCTCGTGTCCCGCGTGATGATCAGCGCCTGCAGAATCGGCACCCCGCTGGAAAGCAACGTGCCAAACGTGCGCGTGAACCGGGCAATCGTCGCTTTTAACATCAGGTCGCCGATCACCGGAGCATGAATCAGGAGCCAGTCGATCACCCGCGCACCCGATTTCGTTTTCTTGAAAAGACCAAAGCCAAAATAAACTCCCGCCGCCGCCGCCGCCGTGAGCAAAAAGTTGTCGCGCATGAAAAAACTCACGGAGAGCAACATCTGGGTCAGCGCCGGCAGGGGCTGCCCCTTGAGCATGCCCGTGAAGATGGCTTGGAACTGGGGCACGACCACGACCATGAGAATTGAAACGATCGCGACGGCCACGCTCGAGATGATGGCTGGGTAAATCATGGCCGACTTCACCTTGCCCTTGATGCGCTCGGACTTCTCGTTGAACACCGAGAGCCGCTCCAGCACGGTCGAGAGCACACCGCCCGCCTCGCCCGCGCGAACCATGTTCACATAGAGCCGGTCGAAAAGCTTCGGGTGTGCCGCCAGGCCTTCGGAGAAATTTCCGCCCGAGCGGATGGTATCCGCAATCTCGTCCAAGACGATTTTGAAGCCCGCGCGCTTTTCCTGCCGGGCCAACACCTCGATGCTCCGCAAAATCGGCATGCCGGCTTTGACGAGGGTGGCCAACTGGCGGGTGAAAATCGTGAGTCCCTTACTGTTGAGCACGCGACCAAGCGTCATCGGCCGGGATTTTTTCTTCGCCGCTGCCGCCCGCAGCGCGACCCCGGCCGCAGCCGATTTCGGCACGGGATTTTCCCGGGGCGGAGGAACAGCGGGGCGCAGAGCGAGTTTAGGGGCGGTGCTCATGTGTATTTGACGACTTCTTCGATTGTCGTGTGACCATCAAAAATTGCCCGTAACCCGTCGTCGCGGAGCGTCCGCATGCCCTGCTCAACCGCTTTCTGGCGAATCTGGAGCGTCGGCGCCCGTTGCACAACGAGGTCGCGGACCGCTTCGGACATCCGGAGCCACTCATAAATTCCAAGGCGGCCTTTGTAACCAGTCTGATTGCAGACGGCGCAACCCCGACCGAACGAGAAATGTCGGTCGCCGATGCTCTCGCGCGTGATCCCAAGCGGCTTGAGCAACGAATCCGGCGGCTCGTAAGCCGTCTTACAATGCGGACAGATGCGGCGAACCAGCCGCTGCGCCAAAACCGCCTCGACGGTTGAGGCGATCAGGAAGGGCTCGACGCCCATGTCGACGAGGCGGGTCACCGCACCGGCGGCGTCGTTGGTGTGCAGGGTCGACAACACCAGATGCCCGGTGAGCGATGCTTGGATGGAGATCTGCGCCGTCTCCAAATCGCGAATCTCGCCCACCATAATGATGTCGGGATCTTGCCGCAAAAACGAACGCAGCGCCGACGCAAAGGTCAGCCCGACGAGTGGATTCACCGGGACCTGCATGAGGCCCTCGATCTCGTATTCCACCGGGTCCTCGGCCGTAAGGATTTTGAGATCAGGCGTGTTCACAACCCGGAGACCGCTGTAGAGCGTGGTCGTTTTTCCCGAACCCGTGGGCCCGGTGACGATGAAAATGCCATTCGGCCGGCGGATGATATCGTTGATCCCGTTAAAGACGTCCTCGGGCATTCCGAGTTGGGCCAACTCGAGTTGCACCGCCGACTGGTCGAGGACGCGCAGCACGATACTCTCGCCGAACTGCGTTGGCAGGGTCGAGACGCGCAAGTCGACCTGTCGTCCGCCCAACGTGATCTTGATGCGCCCGTCCTGCGGGATGCGGCGCTCGGCGATGTTGAGGTTGGCGAGCACCTTCAACCGCGAGGTGATCGGGAGCGCCAGCGAGCGGGGCGGCGGCGCCATTTCGTAGAGCGCACCATCGATGCGGTAGCGAATCTTGAACTCGTGCTCAAACGGCTCGAAGTGGATGTCCGAAGCCTTGTCGCGGATGGCCTGGCCAATCACGAGATTTACAAACCGGATGATCGGCGTCTGCTCCGCCATCGTCTCGATATCGTGGGCGGAGAGCTTGCTCTCATCCTGCGTGAATTCGCCCGTGCTGATCTCTTCCAACAGATCCGCGATGCTGGCGTCGTCTTCGCCGTAGTGCTGGCGAATTTGGACGTCGATTTTTTCCGGGTCGGACAGAAACAGGCGCACGCTTCGGCCCAGAGCAAAAGTCAGGTCGTCCACCGCGTGGCCGTTGAAAGGATCGGCCGCCAACAGATCGATGCTAAAACTATCCACTCGGATCGGCATGACCGCGTAGTCCCGGGCCAGTTTTCCGGTCAGGGCCGCGATCGCATCGCCGGGAAATTGGGCCGGCATATCCGGCAGGTAGTCGTAGCCCAGATGCGCGGCGATCCGCTGGAGCAACGCGGATTTTTCGATCAACCCGAGATCCACGACGACATCGGCCAACGGCTTGCCGGTGGCTTTGTGCTCTGCGTTGAGTTCGTCGAGTTGCGCGAGCGCGACAATCTTATGGTCCCTCAGAAACTCGTAAACCGCCGGGCTGTGGGTGGAAAACATTTTGGGATAGGTGCCGGGTGAGGTTGATCAAAGAGAACGCAACTGCGCCCCGCTTTGCACTAATTTTTCCCGCATAATCAAAGGATCTTGGGCTTTTTCGAGCGCCTCGTCGGGGGAAACTAGGTCCCGATTCACCAGGCTCAGGAGATGCGTGTCCAGCGTGATCATGCCCAAATTGGCCCCGGTTTGAATGTCTGAGGAAATCCGGAAGGTTTTGTTTTCCCGGATGAGGGAAGCAATCGAAGTGTTATTAACCATGATTTCGAAAGCGGCCACGCGCCCCCCGCCGATTTTTTTGCAAAGCACCTGGGAGATAACCGCCACGAGGGACGAAGCCAGTTGGGTGCGAATCATTTCTTTCACGCTGGCCGGGAAGGCATCGACGATGCGGTCGACCGTCTTCGCGGCGCTGTTGGTGTGGAGCGTGGCGAAGACCAAATGCCCGGTTTCGGCCGCAGTGAGCGCGGCCTCGATCGTCTCGAGATCGCGCATCTCGCCCACCAAAATAACGTCGGGGTCCTGCCGGAGCGCGCGGCGAATAGCCTCAGAGAAACTCGGTACGTCAGCGTGCACTTCGCGTTGGGTGACCACACACCGTTTGTGCGCATGCAAATACTCGATCGGATCTTCGATCGTGATGATGTGTCCGTCGCGATTCTCATTCACGTAGTTTATCATCGACGCCAGCGTCGTGGACTTGCCGGAGCCGGTCGGGCCGGTGACCAAGATCAAACCACGCGGCCGATAAAGCAGTTCGCGGATTTTGTCCGGCAGACCGAGTTCGCGCAGGCCAAATAGTTTACTGGGAATTTGCCGCATCACCATGCCGTAGCAGCCCTTCGAACGGAGGACCGAGACGCGGAAACGCGCCTTTTCCCCAAACGCAAAACCAAAGTCGGATCCGCCGTTGAGCTTCACGTTGCTCAGGTGGCTTTCGGGCGTGACCGCCTGCATGAGCCTCTCGGTGTCGCCGGGCGTGAGCGCTGGTCCGTCGATCGGCAACATGCTGCCGCTGAGCCGCAACGTCGGCGGCTGGCCGACTTGGAGGTGAAGGTCCGAGGCATTCTGATCCACCACGAGATCGAGCAGCTCGTTCAGTTCGTAATGCATCGCATGGGACGGTGCGGCCGCGGGCGGAAACGAAGTCATCGTTAGCTGGCGTCGCCGACGGTGATCGAAACGACTTCGTCGATCGTGGTCAGACCGGCCGTCACTTTGCGCAAGCCATCCTCGCGCATCGTGCGCATGCCGAAGCTCCGCGCTTTGTCCCGCAGTCGGGCGGAACCGGTATTTTCATAGATCAACCGCTGCACGTCCTCATTGATTAAAAACAGCTCGACGATCACCAGCCGGCCGCGGAATCCGGTGCCATTGCAATTGGCGCAACCGGTGCCCTTCGCAAAATTCGCCGCCGAGGCCATCGCCGGGGAGATGTTGAGCGAGCGCAGCTCGGCGGCGCTCGGCTGGTAGGGCTGCGTGCACTTGGGGCAGATCTTGCGCACCAGTCGCTGACCGAGCACCGCCCGCAACGAGGTCGAAACCAAGAACGGCTTTACGCCGATATCGATTAAGCGCGTCACGGCGCTGGGTGCATCGTTGGTGTGCAACGTCGAGAATACCATGTGGCCGGTCAGAGATGCGTTGATCGCGATCTCGGCCGTTTCGAGATCTCGAATCTCGCCGATCATAACGATGTTGGGCGCCTGCCGGAGCATGGATCGCAGCGCCGAAGCAAAGGTCATCCCCACGTCCGCCCGCACCGGCACTTGGTTGATGCCGTTGAGCTGATACTCGAC
>CAMBRG010000083.1 GCA_945869845.1 Opitutus sp. GAS368
GCGAGCATCAAATTTCGCCTCCCGGCAGAGAGCGCCTGTTCGATGCCTTGGAGCGCGGAGCTGACGATGGGCAACTGCACCAGAGTGTCATCCATTCCAAAAATCACCACGCCCACCGCGCCGATGCTCGGCCCGGTAACCGGAGCGGATGGGGTGCGTCGGCGAATCCGACTGTAACCGAGCTTGCGCGCCGTCTTCAGCACATGATCGCGGATCTCGGTGTTTACATCGGCGTGATGGTTAAAGACGCGGGAGACGGTGCCGAGGGCGACGCCGGCGGCTTTGGCGACATCGGTGATGGTCGCTCGCGGAGTGGAGAGAGGCATGGGGTTGGGGTAAGGGCCGGCAAAATCGCCGTCGTCTTATTGCAGTGAAATAGTGAGGCCGTTGAATCGAAGGGCTCGGTTGGATTGAAAATACTGGTCGAACTATGGTGCTAAAAAAGCGCCGTTTGGTCGGTTCGAAACAACCTTGACTTAATTCTGTTTCATGAAACCAATGCTCACGCAATTATTATTTCATATGAAATAGTAATTTTAGATCAGCACATCGTCCCCCCCCAACCCCTAATACCATGAATTCCGCAGTTTCATTTCGTCGGCCGCAGTTCGGTATCGTCGCGTTACTTGGGTCGAGCCTCGCCCGCAAGTTCCTCCGAGCCTGTTTTGGCGCGGCTCTGGTTTCAATCGGCCTGCTCGGAGCGTCGCTCGCGGCCCAACCTGGACTTACCGGCACGGTTGCCGGTCGCGTCCAAAATGAACAAAGCGGAACCTATTTGAACAAAGCCCAAGTCAGCGTGCGGGGCACCCAAACCGGCGTGCAGACGAATGCGTCCGGCGAATACCGGTTGGCGGGCGTTCCAGCCGGTGACGCCGTGCTGGACGTGTTCTTCACGGGTATGGCGCCCTACAGCGTTAAGGTTTCGATCAGTGCCGGTGGCACGGTCCAGCAGGACATCGCGCTGCGGCGCAGTTCGGCCGTCGTCCGACCGGACGGCACGATGGTGCTGGAGAAATTTGTCGTGGCTTCGGAACGCGAATACGACGCGGCCGCAATAGCGATCAATGAGCAACGGTTCTCGGCCAACCGGAAGGACGTGGTCTCCACGGATGCTTTCGGTGAAATTAACCAGGGCAATGTGGGCGAGTTTGTGAAGTTTTTGCCCGGCGTCTCGCTCGATGTGAAGGACGGCAACACGCCGTCCGGTATCATGGTGCGCGGTTTCGACCCCAACTACACCAACGTCACGCTCGATGGAGGCATGCTCGCCAGCACCATTATCGCCAATACGCAGACTTCTTCACGGCAGTTCGTGTTGGATGGCGCCAACATCAACAATCTCGCCCGGATCGAAGTGGTGAAACTGCCCACGCCCGACATGTCGGCAAATCTCCTCGGCGGTGCGGTGAATTTTGTCAGCCGCAGCGCCTTTGAACGCGCAAAGATGGAAACGCGTTTGTCGGTGTATCTTTCGGCCAACGAGAAAGCCATGGACGTCGGTAAAACGCCGGGACCCTTAGCCGAGGACACCAGTAAAATCCTGCCCTCATTTGATCTTCAGTTCGTGCACCCCGTAAACAAGCGCTTCGGGTACGTGTTCACAGCGGCGCATTCCAGCCAGTATTACCTCCAGAACCGCGCCGTGCTGGGCGCCCGTTTTACCAGCGCCGGCGCGGCGTTGGACAATCCCTACACGACCAACTTTAACACCAATTTTGCGCCCAATCGCAGCGATCGCACATCGGGCGGCGTGGCGTTTGATTTCAAGGCGTGGGATACCAGTACGTTTAAGTTGAAACTTTCTGGGTCGGGCTCGAAGCAACAGACGGCCTCGCGAGGCATCAATTACAACGTCGGCGGCGGCCAGCCGGTCCGCTGGGATCGAAGCAACGTCCTCGGCTCCTTGACGACCGCCGGTTCGGTCGGACTGGGCAACAGCTTCCAGGAACGCCACGCCTTGAGCCGTTCCGTCTCGGGGGCCTGGAACTTTACCCGCGGAAATTGGGAGATCGAAGCGGCTGGCAGCTTTTCGAACT
Organism: Opitutus sp. GAS368; assembly: GCA_945869845.1. Lineage (GTDB taxonomy): Bacteria > Verrucomicrobiota > Verrucomicrobiia > Opitutales > Opitutaceae > Tous-C4FEB. The sequence continues at coordinate 2,037 of CAMBRG010000083.1, forward strand.
CCAACAACCGCACGCGGGACGGCGACAAGGGTTTCTTCCGCAACGTGAGTGTGAACTTGCCCAATGTGCGCACGGTCAATCTCGAGGGGATCAACCAAGATCAGCCTTCGATCGCGAAGGTTACCGTGCTCAACGCGGCGGGCCAGCGGATCGATGAACTGAAGCTCGCCAACTACAACCTGACCACGGCCGGCATGGAGCGGCTCAACGCGACCGACGAAGTGGAGGAAGCCCGTTTGAATGTGACCCGCAAATTCAACCTTTTCGGACAACCGATGTCGCTGAAGGCCGGCGGCAGCGTAAACGACATGACGCGCGATCTCAGCTACACCCCGGTAAACTACACCTACGTCGGCGCCGATAGCGTGGCGGGCAGTGGCGATGAAGGCATGGCGAACTTTGTCTCCGAGGCTGATCGCGGTATCAGTCCGGGGTTTGGCATCGTCGCGCCGGAGTGGCCCGACTCGTTCAAGGTGTGGAAGAATTTTGTGAGCACGCCCCGTTCATGGACTCAATCAGCGGGACAAGCGGGTGACGTCCCGCGCAATGTCGCGATCCGGTCGCCTTGGTTGCGTGAAAAAATCAGCGCCGCCTACATCATGGGAGACCTCAGGCTGCTGAAAAACCGATTGCGGCTGGTGGGCGGTGTGCGCTACGAGCAGACGTTCACCGAGGGCTTGGGTTTTCGGCAGGATGCCGACGCTGTTTTGGTGAAGGACGCCAGTGGCAATGTGCTCGACACGAATCTGGCCGTCGCAGGCGTGCAGTCCCAGATCCGTCCCGAACTTTTGCCGAACGGTTCCGGAGCCTACAACGAAGTGCTCTACAAGCGGCGGGGCTATTACAATTCGCGGGATTACGCCTACTATCATCCGAGCGTGCACAGCACGTTCAGCCTCACGAAAGACCTGCTGATCCGGGCGGCCTACGCGGAGACCATCGGCCGGCCCAATCTCTCCGACATCGTTCCGAACCTGTTTGTTGGCGAGAACCTGAACTTCGGGGTTCCGGGCAATACCTCGGCGACGATTCCGGGGTTCATCACGGGAGCCAATCTCAGCCTACGGCCCTGGACCGCGAAGAATTATGATTACTCGATCGAGTATTATCTGCCGAAGAACGGTCTGCTTATGTTCAACTATTTCAAGAAGGACATCCGTGATTTCTTCAGCTCGGTCAATCGGATCGCCGATCAAGCTTTGCTCGATCAACTGGGAGTTTCCAGCGATGCGTTGGGCTATCAATACACTCAACGCATCAATCTCAGTGACGCCCGCATCGACGGCTGGGAAGCCCGGGCGGATCTGCCGTTAACGACCTTCACCCAGTGGGAGCCGCTGTCCTTCGCGAACAACATCGCAAAACACTTTACGGCCATGGTGAATATCACCCACTTGCAACTCACCGGCTCGCGCATCACGGCTTCGGATTGGAAGCGCTATATTCCACGCGGCCGAAATCTCGGGCTGCGTTTCAGCTTCCCGAAGGTGTCCGGCAATCTGTTGCTGAACTGGCGCGGGAAAATGCTGCGCGACACTGCGAACCAGTTTCCCGGGGCCAACGAATACATCCGGGCGCGCTATCAGCTCGACGGCAACGTGGAGTATCAGGTCACCAAACGCGTCGCCGTCTTCTTCGCTGGCCGCAATCTCACCAGCGAACCCACCCAATGGGAAGTTTCGGGCCCTGGGGTGCCCGCATGGTCAACGCTCACCAATCATGAGGACTACGGTCCGCAGTATTCGTTGGGCCTCCGGTCCTCGTTCTGACGGGTCATTTTGCTGACATGATATCCCGGCCGCTCGGGTAACCCTTCGACCGGACTTTGTTTGTAACCATGTTTGCTCACCCGCTTCTTGCTCTTGCTTTGCGGGTGATGGTTTGGGGTGCTCCGGTTTTTTTGTCGCAGACGTTGATTTTGGCGGCGGTGCTGCCCCTCGTCCCGGCGTTTCCCGAGGCCGAGGGCGCCGGTGCGCTGACGCCCGGCGGACGCGGCGGCCGGGTGCTGGCAGTGACCCATCTCGCGGACGACGGCCCGGGAAGTTTTCGGAGCGCGGTCGAAGCGGCGGGACCGCGAGTGATCGTATTCAGGGTCTCGGGGATCATCGATCTCCAGTCGGATCTCGTGGTGCGCAATTCTCGGCTGACCATCGCGGGGCAATCGGCGCCGGGCGACGGGATTTGCCTGCGGGGTCGCTCGCTGCGCATCGAAGGCGCGGAGGATGTCGTCATTCGCTATCTTCGCGTCCGCCCGGGTGCGGGGGCCGGATTGCCGCTCGACGGCGTGGAAGTGCGCAACAGTCGCAACGTCATCATTGATCACTGTTCGATCAGTTGGACCGTCGACGAGGCGCTGAACACGTGGCACGGAGTCGAGAACCTCACCGTCCAATGGTGCCTGATCGCCGAGCCGCTGAACCGGTCGGTTCATCCCAAAGGCGCGCACGGCTACGCGGCCAGCTTGGGCGGGAAAAATGCCTCCTATCATCACAATCTTTTTGCCCATGCCCCGGCCCGCAACCCGTCCATCGCAGGCAACCATCTGGAACACACCGTCAACTTGGACTTTCGCTGCTCGGTGATTTTTAATTGGCAGCACCGCACCTGCGACGGAAAGCCCGTCTCGGCCAATTTCATCAACAACTACCTGCGACCCGGCCCGGCGACCCAATCCGGCGTGCAGCGGCGAATCGCCCGCATCGACGATACGCAGTCGGCCTACGGTTATCCGTCGCAGTGGCACATCGCGGGCAATGTCATGGTCGGTGCCCCCGAACTGAGCGACGACAACTGGCTCGGCGTTGAGCTCGCCCCGCGCGTCAGCTTGGCCGCCAGCCGCAGTCACACCGCATTTCCCAGCGCCCCCGTCACCACGGAGCCCGCCGCGGCAGCCTACGCCCTGGTGTTGCGGCACGCCGGTGCGATCCTGCCGGTGCGCGATGCCGTCGACGAACGCATCGTGCGCGAGGTCGCCGCCGGCGTGGCGACCTTCGGCTCGGGGATTATCGATCACCCCGATCAGGTCGGCGGGTGGCCTGCTTACCGTGAACACTTGCCCTTGTTCGACACCGATCAGGACGGCATGCCGGATGCCTGGGAGCGACGTTATGGACTCAACGTCAACAATCCCGCCGACGGCATCGCGGATCCGGACAAGGACGGCTACACGAGCCTCGAGGAATTTCTGAACGGCACCGATCCGAAACAGTTTGTGGGCTATCGAGCTCCCGCCAAACCTGCGAATCCACTCTGATGATTCGCCTGCTCCGCCTGGTTATTTTTGGTTTCGTGGCCGTGCTCCTGTCAGCAACCGGCAAAGCGCCGGCTATCCTGCCGCCGGGTTTGGCCGCGCGGCATGTGGCGTTCTTCAACGCCATGGAGCCTGAAGGCGTGGTCAACCAGGTGCCCAACGCGGCGGCGGCCGCATGGCTCGACGCAAACGTGCCGGCATTCGAATGCTCCGACGCGGGCGTGGAGGAAACATATTGGTTCCGCTGGTGGGCCCTGCGCAAACAACTGCGCAAAGATCCCGATAGCGGGCGTTTCGTTTTCGGTGAGTTCATCACCCGCGCACGCCCGGTGAGCAGCGCCCTCGGGCATCACTTGATGGAGGGCCGTTGGCTTCGTGATCAGACGTTCCACGACGACTACTTGCTTTACTGGCTGCGGGGTAAGGGCGGGCAACCGCAGGATCATCTGCACCGGTTCTCGCAGTGGCTTCAGCATGCACTGTGGTCGCGCTGGCTGGTCGCGCAGGATACGGCCACGCTCGTCGGTCTGCTCGACGACCTCGAGAGCGACTATCGCAGTTGGGAAAAAGAGCAGATGCGCCCCGATGGCCTGTTTTGGCAATTCGATGTGCGGGACGCGATGGAGGAATCAATCAGCGGCGGTCGCAAGGTCCAGAACGTGCGTCCGACGATCAGCGTTTACATGTATGGCAACGCCACGGCGCTGGCTGCCATCGCGCGGTTGGTGGGCCGCGCTGAGTTGGCCGCGGAGTTCGATGCCAAAGCCGCGCACCTGTGCCGCCTTGTGCAGGCGACGCTTTGGAACCCGGCGCTCGGTTTCTTCGGCGCGGTGAACGACCAACTTCAGCCCATCGCGGTGCGCGAGCAGATCGGTTTTATCCCGTGGTATTTCGGCCTGCCGGAGCCGGGCAAAGGTTACGAGGTGGCGTGGAAACAATTGACCGACGACACCGGGTTTCGTGCGCCGTGGGGCATCACCACCGCCGAACGCCGCCATCCCCGCTTCCGCTCCCATGGGGTCGGCACCTGCGAATGGGACGGCGCCGTCTGGCCCTTCGCCACGGCGCAAACGCTCACCGCGCTCGCGAACGTCCTGCGTGACTATCCCCAGGAGATCGTGAACCAACGCGATTGGTTCGACGCGTTCCTCACCTACACGCGGAGCCACGTTTACGACGGCGTGCCCTACATCGGCGAATACCAAGACGAGACCACCGGGCAGTGGTTGAAAGGGCGCGATCCGCGCAGTTACTACTACAACCATTCGACCTATGCCGATCTGCTCATCACCGGCCTCGTGGGCCTACGCCCGCGCGCTGACAACGTCGTCGAGGTCGCGCCTTTACTGCCCCCCGAGACTTGGGCGTGGTTCTGTCTCGACCGCGTGCGTTACCACGGGCGTGAGCTGACAATTTTGTGGGACCGTGACGGAACCCGTTACGGTCGCGGCGTCGGGCTGCGGGTCTTTGTCGACGGTAAACAAATCGCCCATGCCGACAGCCTTCGCCGGGTAACCGGCCAATTACCATGAACCTCATCGTGAGATTTTTGCTGAGCTGGGCGGGCGCGACGTTGGCCCTAAGTGCGAAGCAGGAGCCATCGCCCGTCACGCAGTCGAAGTCGGGTCAATTGACCTACCTCACCGATGCGCGGGGCGACCGCGTGCCGGATTTTTCCGGCGCCGGTTTCGGTGGCGGCGGCATCCCTTTGCCGGTGGTCGCGGCCCGTGTGCGGGTGACGCCGGCCCCCGGCGACGATGGTCCGCGCCTGCAAGCCGCGATCGATTTCATAGCGGGCTTGGCTCCCGACGCGGCGGGTTTTAGAGGGGCGGTCCAACTCGCGGCCGGGCGCTACGAGATAGCGGGGCAACTCAAGATTCGCACCAGCGGGGTTGTCCTCCGCGGGGTTGGGCCCGGTGAATCGGGCTCCGTCTTGGTGGCGACGGGCCAAGGTCGCCGGCCGCTAATCGAGTTGGGCGGCAATGATCGGCGCGAGAACGTGGGCGCACCGGTCGCGTTGGCTCCGGAGACGGTTCCGGTTGGCGCTGTGGAGCTCACGTTGGCGCGGCCCGACCACGGGATCGCCGTCGGCGCGAGCGTCACCGTCGAACGGCCGAGTCCGATCGAATGGATCAAAACGATCGGAATGAACGAGGCCCCGGGGCGGCAGCCCTATATTTGGAAAGCGGGCGCTTTTAACGTGCGCTGGGACCGGCGGGTGGTGGCGGTGGACGGCGCGAAGCTCACCTTAGAAGCGCCGCTCACGGTGGCGCTCGAAAGCCGCTACGGTGGCGGCACGGTGCAGGCGTATGTGCAGTCCGGTTACATCGAGCGGTCCGGCGTCGAGCATCTGCGTTGCGAATCGGATTACGACCGGGGCAATCCGCTCGATGAGCATCACGCTTGGAACGCGATCGATCTGCACGCCGCGAGTGATGTCTGGGTGGCTGACGTGACGGCCGTGCATTTCGCCGGCAGCGCGGTGCAGGTCGGAGCGAAGGTTGCCCGCGCCACGGTTCAGGACTGTTTCGCGCTGGCGCCGGTCTCGGAGCGCGCGGGCTATCGCCGCATGGCGTTTCACTCGCGTGGACAGCAGATCTTGTTTCTGCGCTGCACCGCCGAGCAGGGCGGCAACGACTTCACCGTTGGCTATCTCGCGGCCGGGCCAAACGTTTTTCTCCAGTGCACCGCCCGAGAGACGAAAGGCTTTAGCGGCTCGATTGGGAGTTGGGCATCGGGGCTTTTGTTCGACAGTGGTTTAATCGACGGCGGTGCCCTGCGCCTCGACAACCTTGAGACGTGGAACCAAGGCGTGGGCTGGGCGGCGGTGAATTCCGTGCTGTGGAATTCCTCCGCCTCCGTCGTCACGGTGCGCCGCGCACCCGGCGCGGGAAATTGGGCGGTGGCGGTTTGGGGGCAATTCGTCGGCGACGGCCGCTGGAGCATGGTCAACGAATTCGCCCAGCCGAAAAGTCTTTACCGCGCCCAACTACAAGCGCGCCTGGGTTCGTCGGCTCTGGCCGCCCTCGAGCCGCGCCGTTACGAGTCTGCGACGGGAATTGCGGCGTTGGAAACGGTCGTTGTGGATCTCGCGCAACGCCTCGCGCCCAAGCCGGCCGGCCCGGGTCGCCCTTTGGCGTTGGTGAACGGCACCCTGCTGCTGGGTGGTTCGCCGGTGACGGGCCAGCAGTTGGAAACGGCCTGGTGGTTGGGCCGACTTGAACCCGCGCGCGCCTCGGAATTCGGACGGGCGATCGCCCGGTTTTCTCCCGGCCGCACGGGCACGGGACTGACGGATGAGATTCCTGCAGTCGCGGCCGCGATGGTGCGGGCCGGCGAAGTTTTTTTCCGCCACCACTACGGTCTTTGGTATGACCGGCGCCGCATCGATCATCAGATGATTCGGCGTCCGGATGCGGATGTCTATCCGCCCTTCTACGAGCAGCCGTTCGCGCGGAGCGGGCAGGGGACCGCTTGGGACGGCATGAGCCGCTACGATCTCACGCGTTACAATCCTTGGTATTTCGCCCGGCTGCGGGAGTTCGCAGCCGAGGCGCGTCAGCAGGGTCTCGTGCTGATCAATGAAATGTATTTCCAGCATAACATCCTCGAGTCGGCAGCGCACTGGGTGGACAGTCCGTGGCGGACGACGAACAACATCAACGGCACCGACTTTATCGAGCCGCCGCCGTTCACTGGCGACACGATCAAAATGGCGGACGCTTTCTACGACGTCGCGCACCCGGTGCGGCGCGCGTTGCACCGGGCTTATATCCGGCAGTGCCTCGCCAATCTCTCCGCCGAGACGAACGTGATCCACACCCTCAGCGCGGAGAACAGCGGGCCGCTGCATTTCATGCAATTTTGGCTCGATGTGGTGGCCGAGTGGGAAACCGAGACCGGTCACCGGCCGCTGATCGCGCTCAGTGCACCCAAGGATGTCCAAGACGCAATCCTCGCTGACGCGAAACGCTCCGCCGTAATCGATGTGATCGATCTCACGTATTGGTGGCGCACGCCCGAAGGCAGTGAGTTTGCCCCGAAGGGCGGAAAAAACCTCGCGCCGCGACAGCACCTGCGGCTCTGGAAAGGCGGCAAGCCGTCTGCCGCGACGATCGCTGCGACCGCGCAAGCCTACCGGTCAAAGTTCCCCGGCAAAGCCGTGATTTCAGGTCTGCGCGAAGCAGCCGATGTGCAGCCACGTTAAACGTCATCCTGCCCGATCCAAACCCGCTTCCTCCCAACCTCATTTTCTATCCTGTCATGATCTCCAAAAAAATCGTCTCAGTCTGCTTCGTCCTCATTTGTTGCGGCCTGTTACGGGCGGCAATCCCATCGGCCGCTCTGCTCTCGGCGGGCTTCATCAACGCCGACGCGCCGTATCCCTCCTGTCATGCGTCCACGATCGTCGAAGTAGCACCGGGGCGATTGGTGGCCGCTTGGTTCGGCGGCACCGCCGAGCGTAATCCCGATGTCGGTATCTGGTTCTCGCGCCAAGACGGCGGCCGGTGGTTGCCCGCCGTCGAGGTGGCCAACGGTGTCCAGTCGGTCGGCCCCCGACTGCCCACGTGGAACCCCGTTTTGTTTCAACCGAAAACCGGGCCGCTCGTGCTGTTTTATAAAGTGGGCCCGTCGCCGAGCACCTGGTGGGGCATGATGATGACGTCGCCGGATGCGGGAAAGACCTGGAGTGCGCCGCGGCGCTTGCCCGACGGCGTACTCGGTCCGATCAAAAACAAACCTCTCGAACTGGCCGACGGCACTTGGCTCGCTCCGAGCAGCACCGAGGGAAACAAAGACGGCTGGCTGGTGCATTTTGAGCGTTCGACTGATGCAGGTGCCACTTGGAGCAAAACCGAACCGGTCAGCAAAGGTCCGGGGTTCGACGCCATCCAGCCGAGTATTTTGGTCCACCGCGACGGCTCGCTCGAGGCGCTCTGCCGGACGAAACAGGGCGTAGTCGCCCAGACTTGGTCCAAGGATGCGGGCAAAACGTGGAGCCGGCTCACGGCGATAAATCTGCCGAATCCGAATTCGGGCACCGACGCCGTCACGCTCGCCGACGGGCGACATTTGCTCGTTTACAACCACAGCGGCCACCGCGCCGCCGAGGCCAAGGGCGATCGCTTTCCCCTCGATGTGGCGATCTCGAAGGACGGCGTGACGTGGTCCCGAGTTCTTACGCTCGAAACCGAGCCGTGCAAAGCCGGCTATGCTTATCCCGCCGTGATTCAAACCGCCGACGGTCGGATTCACATCACCTACACCTGGGACCGGCGCTTCATCAAACATGTCGTGCTCGATCCGGCGCGGCTTTGAGCTGCGGCCCCGAACGCCCTACACGCGCCGGGCGCGGATCGGGCGGGGGACGAACTTGTAACCAATAATTCGACGGACGATTCCAACCGGAGAAATCATAATGAACCTCTTTCAATTCACCTCCCTTGGCCTCGCCTCGCTGTTGGGCGCCGCGCTCGCCTCCGCCGGCGAAAAATCATTGGTCGACACCTCGCGTTCGCCCTCGGCCCGGATGTACATGACCGGTTTGGCCGATGTGAAATGGAACGGCGGCTTGCTCGGCGAACGCTTTGAAGTGTGTCGGACCACGATGGTCCCGCACCTGTGGAATATTTTCAGCGATCCGGTGCAAAGCTCCGCTTGGGCCAACTACCGGATCGCGGCCGGCCTGCAGCCCGGAAGATTTTCCGGACCGCCGTTTAACGATGGCGATTTCTTGAAATGGCTGGAAGCCCTCGCCCAAGTCTACGCCGTCACCCGGGAGCCCGCGCTCGATACGGAAATGGACCGGATCATCGAGGTCATCGCCAAAGCCCAGCGCGAAGACGGGTATCTGCACACGCAGAAAATCATTCCGCAACGCCAAGGCGTCACCACCGCCAAGGCCAAGGAGTTCGAAGACCGCGAACACTTCGAGACCTACAACATGGGGCATCTCATCACCACGGCGTGCGTGCACTACCGCGTCACCGGCAAGACGACCTTGCTCGATTGCGCGCGCAAGGCCGCCGATTACATCGAGCGCCTGTGCGCAAATGTCCCCGCCGACTTGGCCCGTAACGCCATCTGTCCCTCGCACTACATGGGCGTGGTCGAACTTTATCGGGTCACCCGGGAGCCGCGCTACCTCGCACTCGCGAAACAACTCATCGAAATCCGCAGCCTGGTCACCGAGCAGGACGGCAGCGACCACAACCAAGACCGCGTCCCGTTCCGCGCGCTGACCCAGGCCGTCGGCCATGCCGTGCGCGCCAACTACCTTTACGCCGGCGTCGCGGATGTGTTTGCCGAGACCGGCGACCCGACGTTGATCAAGACCCTCGCCGCGCTCTCCGACGATGTGGCCGGCCAGAAACTCTACATCACCGGCATGACCGGCGCGATCTACGACGGAGCTTCGCCCGACGGGGTGGACCACCGGCAGCACAAATACATCAAGACCGTCCACCAAGCTTACGGCCGCGATTACCAACTGCCCAATCTCACCGCCTACAACGAGACCTGTGCCACGATCGGCTACGCGATGTGGATGTGGCGGATGCTCACCGTCACCGCCGACGCGCAGTATGCCGACTTGTTCGAGCAGTCTTTCTACAACGGCATCCTTCCCGGCATCAGTCTTGAGGGAAAACACTACTTTTACGTCAACGCCCTGCGGAAAGACGCGGACTTCGACTGGCCGCTCCGCTGGTCACGCACCCGCACGTCCAACCTGAAAGCCAGCTTCTGTTGCCCGCCCAATGTCGTGCGCGCCATCGCCGAGGCGCACAATTACGTTTACGCCCTGTCGCCCGACACGCTCTGGGTCCACCTTTACGCCGCGAACACGCTCGACACCGCGTGGACCGACGGCGCGCGCATCCGTCTCCGCCAGGAAACCGAGTATCCGTGGGAGGGCGCGGTGAAATTCACGATCGAGACCGCGCCCGAGCGCGCGATCACCTTAAAGCTTCGCGTCCCCGGTTGGCTCCGCGCCGGGAATGCGAAGCTGCTCGTCAATGGCCAACCGGTCGCCAGCGATCCCGTGCCGGGCACCTACACCGAAGTTACGCGACCGTGGCGCGCCGGCGATGTGGTGCAGTTCACGATGGCGTTTCGCCCGGTGTTGATGGAGGCGAATCCCCTCGTCGAAGAGGCCGTCAACCAAGTCGCCTTAAAGAACGGACCGCTGGTTTATTGTCTCGAGTCTAATGATCTTCCCGCCGGCGTCCGACTCCGGGATGTCGTGCTGCCGCTGCTTGCGCCGTTGGAGTTCACGGCCAATCGGGAAACGTTGGTGAACTCCGAGGTTCGCACCTTGTCGTTTCCCGCGCGGGTGGTGGCCCGCGCCGCTTGGTCGTCCCGAGAACTTTACCGCGAAGCCACGGCAGAGCCAACGCGTGCGATCACGCTGAAGGCCGTCCCGTATTTCGCGTGGGGCAACCGCGGCGATACCGACATGAGCGTCTGGATTCCGGCCCGATGAACCCAATGACACCTTCGCCTTTACCGTCCCTCACGCGCCGCCGTTTCGTCGGCCAATTCGCCACCGCGACCACGCTCGCTTGGCTCGCGCCAGGAATGCGGGCCCCGGCCGCCGAGCGCGCCGCAACCCCCGCGATCCCCGTGCAGCGTTATCGCATCTCCGTCTGTGATTGGATGCTGCTGAAACGACAGAAGCTCGGCGCCTTTGCGCTCGCGCATGAGATCGGGGCCGACGGGGTCGAGGTCGATATGGGCGGGTTGGGCGACCGACCTACGTTCGACAGCGCGCTGGGCGATGGCGGCGTCCGGCGGCAGTTTTTGGAAAAAGCCAAGGAGCTCGGGCTCGGCGTGAGCTCGCTGGCAATGTCGGGCTTTTATGCCCAGTCCTTCGCGGAGCGCCCGGGGGTGGAACGCATGGTGCAGGATTGCTTGGATACGATGGTGGCCATGGGCGTAAAGGTCGCGTTTCTGCCGCTCGGCGTGCAGGGCGACCTGGTGAAGCGCCCCGAACTTCGCCCGGCGATCGTCGCGCGGTTGAAGTCGGTGGCCGCGCGGGCCGAGACGGCGGGAGTGGTCGTTGGCATCGAGACCGCGCTCGACGCGCGGGGCGAGGCGACCTTGCTCGATGAAGTCGATTCTCCGGCGGTCCGCAGCTACTTTAATTTTGCCAACGCCCTGCAGAACGGCCGCGACCTCAACGCCGAGATCCGGACGCTGGGGAAAGATCGAATCTGCCAAATCCATTGCACCGACGAGGACGGAGTTTGGCTGCAAAACAATTCCCGGCTCAATCTACCAGCGGTGAAGGCGACGTTGGACGCGATCGGGTGGGGCGGATGGCTCGTCGTCGAGCGCTCTCGCGACGCGAAGGATGCGAGAAATGTGCGAAAAAACTTCGGGGCCAACGTCGCGCATCTGAAGACGATCTTTCAAACTCCGCCGACGCGCGCCGAGCCCGGGCGCGGCCCTCTCGGCGGCGTTACGAGTAAATCTTCATGAAAATCGACCGGTGCATCTTAGGATCCAATCTGTTTTCTCCGGCGGACCGGTAGTCGATCCCTCGGATACCGCCTACGCTCCTCAACCCCTAACCCTCACACCTTTCTAAATTTCGACCGACTTGGTCATTTGGCCAAATTCGAGTCGTCGCCCGCGTTTAAACGGGCAAGTTCGATTTCCCCCTTTCCCTATGACTACGATTCGTGCCCCACGTTATACAATTTCCCGGCTCGCCGCATGTTTTGTGCGCAGCTGCCTAATGATCTTGGCTCTTGGTCTATTGACCGACGGAGCGATCGCCCAGTCGGCCAATCAAGGCTCCATCAGCGGACGCGTGTTCAACAACAACAACGCCCGCTACGTCGGCAACGCCAAGATCAACGTCGAAGGCACCGGCCTCGAGGTGGTGTCCGATGATTTCGGCTTCTTCGAACTCCGCAACGTGCCGGCCGGTTCGGCGAAGCTCGCGGTGACTTACGCCGGCGAGGCTCCTCAAAACCTGACGGTCGTTGTGCTAGCTGGAAAAACCACGGTTCAGGACGTTACCTTGGGGCGTCCGGCGGCAACGGGTTCCGAAAAGTCGGTGGTTTTGAGCGTGTTTGAAGTGGCTGCCGACCGCTTTAAAAACTCCCGCGAGATTGCGATCAACGAGGAGCGCCAGTCGGTGAACATCAAGAACGTCATCTCGACCGACCAGTTCGGCGATATTCCGAGCAACAATGTCGGCGAACTCGTCAAGTTTCTCCCCGGCGTGCAGGTGTCTTACGGAGCCTACAACGGCAATAATCAGGGCTACTCCGACTCCGATGCTTCGGGTGTCTCTATTCGCGGCTTCGGCGCCGAGGACACCGCGATCTTGATCGACGGTCTGCCGGTCGCCAACGCCGCTCCGGGCGGTCTCACCCGTCAGGTCGGTCTCGATCAGCTTTCGATCAACAATGCTTCGCGCGTCGAATTGATCAAAGTCGCGACGCCGGACATGCCCAACAATTCCATCGGCGGTCAGATCAATCTCATTTCGAGGAGCGCCTTTGAGCAGGCCAGACCGAGCTATGCGGCCCGCGTTTTCTTC
>CAMBRG010000084.1 GCA_945869845.1 Opitutus sp. GAS368
CGGGAGCCGGTGGCGATGGTTTCTTTGTGGGTCTGGCCGGGCTCGCGGAAGTGGACGTGGACATCGACGAGGCCCGGGCAGGCGACGAGGCCGGTCGCATCGATTTTTTTGGCGCGCTTCTTTTCGGCGGCGTTGAGGGAGTCGACGAAGAGGCCGTCGCGAATAAAGACGTCGCCGACCGCATCGCGTTTGGCGGCGGGGTCGATGACGCGGGCGTTTTGGATGTGAAGGGAAGGCATCGCTGGAAGATCGTTTTCTTAATCTTTCGCGCTCCTCGTTCTCTGGTTATCGGGCCGAGGCCTGACGCAAGAGAAAGCGTAAGAGGAAAGAGAAGGAGGGTTCAGTTCGTTGGCATCACGGATTCGGGTTGGCCGCCGGCGCAGAGAAACAGGACAGCCATGCGGACGGCGATGCCGTTGGTCACTTGTTCGAGGATGACGCTGCGGGGACCGTCCGCCAGTTCGCTGTCGATTTCGACTCCGCGATTGATGGGGCCGGGGTGCATGATGATCGCCTTTGGGTTGAGCCAGCTGGCGCGGGTTTTATTGAGTCCGAACATGCTCGTGTATTCGCCGAGTGAGGGGAAATGGCCGCTCGACTGACGCTCGTGCTGGATGCGGAGGAGCATCACAACTTCGGCATCCGCGAGGGCGCTGCGGAGGTCGTGAGACACTTTGACGCCGAGATCGGTGAACCAATGGGGCACCAGCGTCGACGGGCCGACGAGGGTGACGGCGGCGCCGAGCTTGGTGAGGGCGTGGATGTTGGAGCGGGCGACGCGGCTGAACAGAATGTCGCCGAGGATGACAACTTTTCGGCCTTTCAGCGTGCCGAGGTGCTCGAGCATCGTGAAGGTATCGAGGAGGCCTTGGGTGGGATGCTCGTGGGCGCCGTCGCCGGCGTTGATGACGGGGATGTCGAGGAATTTGGAGAGGTAGAGCGGCGAGCCGGCGGCGGCGTGCCGGAGGATAATCATATCGGCGCCGAGGGCGCGGATGTTTTCCGCCGTGTCGCGGAGGGTTTCGCCCTTGGTGGTGCTGGAGCTGGCGCCGTCGAGGGAGATGACATCGGCGCTGAGGCGCTTGGCGGCCATGTCGAAGGCCATGCGGGTGCGCGTGCTCGGTTCGAGGAAGAGGTTGACGATGGTCTTGCCGCGCAGCGCGGGAACTTTCTTCACGCTCCGACCAAGGATTTTTTTGAAGGCGGTGGCGGTGGCGTGGATCTGATCGATCTCGGCGCGGGCGAGTTCCTCGATCGTGAGAAGATGGCGGCGGGTCCAGGGCATGATGGAATTTTCGATTTCGTAATTTCGATTATTTGGCGAGCGCGGGGCGGACGGTGATGCGGTCGCGGGCGGGGCTTTGGGCGTCGAGGGTGACAACAACTTTCTCGGCGGCGGTGGTGGTCAGGGTCAGGCCGGTGTAATCGGCGGCGACGGGCATGAGGTGGTGGCCCCGATTGACGAGGACGGCGAGTTCGACTTTCGCCGGGCGGCCGTGGTCGAAGAGCTCGTCGAGGGCGGCCTTGACGGTGCGACCGGAGAAGAGGACGTCGTCGATGAGGATGACGTTGGCGCCGTTGACGTCGGCGGGGAGGACCGTGGGCGTGAACTCCTTCGGGATGGGGTTGCGGCCGATGTCGTCGCGGTGGAACGAAATGTCGATGATACCGGTGACCGGCTTGAGTTTGGGGGCGATTACGGCAAGGCGGGCGGCGAGGCGATGGGCGAGGAGAATGCCGCCGTTGGCGATACCGAGGAGAATCAGCCGGGAATCGGCGCGGTGCCGGGCGACGATGGACGCGGCGATTTGGTTGAGGGCGGCGTGAATGTTATCGGCGCCGATAGTTTTGGGCGTAGCCACGGGAACCAGTGAGGCGGCGGTGAGAAAGCCGGTAAAGCAGGAAAGCAGCAGGAGCGCGGGGAGGCGCTGAGCCTGAGTGTTTAGCTCGCGAAACTCGCGAACGGCGCGAAACCCGGAGGAGGCGGAGGCCGGGGTGGGGGGGGCGGAGCAAGGCGAAGCCTCGCGGCCAAAGGAATCTTTTGGGCCACGTGCGGGACGTGGGTTAAGCGAACTAGGACCAAAAATCGCGTTTGGTTTTTAAACAACTGTCCGTTTTCAACCGGCGAAACGATCACCGTGGCCCGTCCCGTAGCGGTCTCCTGCGAACGCAAACCGCAAAAAGAGAATGAAAAAAACTGGTCACGGACCGGACACGTGAAAAAAATAGCCACAAAAAAGCTCCGAAAACTTCGGGGAAGTTTTCGGAGCCAAAATGGCTGCCCGGGTAGGGGTCGAACCTACGACCAAGTGATTAACAGTCACCTGCTCTGCCACTGAGCTACCAGGCATCGTTGATTGGTTGATGTGATCGACCAAACGAGTGCGTGAAAAACAGAAGCAGGCGAAGGCTTGTCAACGCTCCATTTGCGACCGCCGAATAAAAAAAGCGGAGACCTCAAACTTTTGATTGCTTTCGACCGGAGCGTTTCTATCTCTTCAACCCTTTTCCACTACGCCTGCCCCCGATTCCCGGGGTCTCAGGGGGACCGAACTCATGAAAACACAGCTCTCGCTCACTGTCACTCCACGCACGCAAACCGGTCGTAGCGCATCGCGCCGGGTTCGTAAGGCCAACGCCATCCCAGCAATTCTTTACGGGAAGCACACGAAGCCAGAAAAGCTTTCCGTTGATACCCCGGAGTTTGTTCGCCTCCTAAAAGTCGTTTCCGGCCGTGCGGTCCTGATCGAGCTCCAGCAATCGGGTAAAGCCGAGAAGGCCCTCTCGTTTTTGCAAGAGGTTCAGCGAGATCCGATCACGGACAAATATCTCCACCTCGATCTTCAAGAAGTGAAGGCCGATGAAAAATTTGAAATTCGGGTTCCGGTAATGGCAGTCGGAGAGGCGTTTGGTGTTAAAAATCAAAGCGGAGTTCTCGAAATTAATGCTCATTTGCTGCGGGTTCGTTGTTTGCCCAAAGACTTGCCCGAATTTATCAACGTGGATGTTTCCGAGCTCAAGGTGGGCGAGACGATCAAGGTCTCGGAGTTAAAACCAGTCCCTGGAGTTGAGTTTCTTGAACCCAAGGGTCAGCCAATCGTTTCTTGCGTCGAACCCGTCGGGGAAATCGTCCAAGCAGCAGCAGCAACCCCAACCGATGGTGCTGCCGCGCCAGCTGCAGGTGCAGCTCCCGCCGCGGGCGCCGCGCCGGCCGCCGGCGACGCCAAAGCAGGTGCGGCACCGGCAAAGGCCGGTGCTCCTGCCGCCGCGTCTGCGGCCGCCAAACCGGGCGCAGCCGCCAAACCGGGCGCAGCGGCCAAACCGGCCGCGCCGGCCAAGAAGTAACGGTTCGTCGATCGCTTGGGTGCCTACTCGGTAGGCACCCAGAGCGTGTGTTCTTTGAGTCATGCCCATCTCGCTTGTGGTCGGTTTGGGAAATCCCGGCCGTAACTACGCAGAAACGCGTCATAATCTCGGTTGGATCATCTTGGATGCGCTCGCCAAAAAGCATGGTCTTGTTTGGCAGCACCGGGCGAACTTTGAATCTGAGATTGCTCGCTGGGAGGTCAGTCCTGGCTGCACGCGATGGCTGGTAAAGCCACACACATTCATGAACGACAGCGGCCGCGCGGTAGGAGCTCTTGCGCGCTATCACCGGTTCGCCAACCCTTCGGTTGCGGTCGTTTACGACGATATCAATATAGAGGTGGGTTTGGTAAAAGTCTCGGAATCTGGGAGTGCGGGGGGGCACAACGGTATTGCCAGTTTGCTCGAGCATTTGGGCGAAGGCTTCATAAGATACCGGCTTGGCATTGGCCCGAAGCTTCCGGCGGCGATGGACCTCAAGGATTTCGTTTTGGGAAAATTTTCTTCAGATCACAGTATTCTTCTAAATCAAAAAAACTCTTATTTTATCGAAGGCCTAGAATTACTGCTGACTCGCGGTCCTTCTTTCGCCATGAATCAACTTAATCGCCGAGAATCTACACCATGAATCCGACCAAACGTAACTACCGCGCCACATTCATTATCGACAATCGCGGAAAGGAAGAATCCGTCGAACAAATCATTGACGGCGTAAAGCAAGTCATCACCTCCGCCAGCGGCGAAGTGACGGCGGTTGAAAATTTGGGTCGTCGTGACTTCGTGCGCGTGACCGACCCCAAGCTCACGGGCGCGACCTATGTGCACATCTCGTTCGCCGCACCGTCCGAGGGGCCGGGTCAAATCAAGGAGCGCCTTCGTCTCAACCAGAGCGTTTATCGGACTTTCGTAGAGACGGTTTGAAATTTATCTGCTGAGAGGGCGTGGAGCCATGGCATACCTTAACAAAGTTTTCTTGATTGGGAACCTAACGCGGGATCCTGAGTTGCGGGTCACACCGAAAGGCACCGCGATTTGTCAGTTTGGCTTGGCGGTGAATCGCCAGTTTAAGGATGAATCTGGCGCCACGAGAGACGAAACAACCTTCGTCGATATCGAGGCATGGGGTAAGCAGGGTGAACTCGTTGCAAAGTATCTCACGAAAGGAAGTCCAGCGATGGTTGAGGGCCGTTTGAAACTCGATCAGTGGGAGGACAAGCAAAGTGGTCAGAAGCGGAGCAAGATGAAGGTGGTTTTGGAGAACGTTCAGTTTCTTTCAATGCGAGGCGCCGGGACCACGGGTGGGCCAGGGGCCTCGGCGGTCGGTGGCTCTCCGAGCGACGACATCGACCAAACTTCCCCGGAACGTCATTCCCCTCCCGCGCGGGGAGCGGGCCCGACGGTCCCGGCACCGGGAAATATTGATGAAGATGTGCCGTTTTGAGTACTTTTTACATTCTTTTCTCAGCGGTAAAATTTTAAAAACAAAAAATTATGGCAAACAGTGAAATCCTCCTGCTCAAACCCGTCGAAGGCCTCGGCGGTGAAGGCGATCAAGTCAAAGTGCGTGCCGGCTACGCCCGAAATTACCTGCTTCCCCGGGGATTTGCGGCACCCGTAACGTTAGCTAATCGTAAGCAAGTTGATGCGCTCAAGCGCCGCCGGGCCGAGCGTGAGTCACTTGAACTTAACGGTGCTCAAGAACTCGGTAAGAAGCTTGAGAAAATGAGCTTCGCTTTTGCGGTGAAGACCGGTGAGGGCGGCAAAATGTTCGGTGCAATCACTGGCAGTGATGTCCATGACAAATTAACTGCGGCCGGCTTCTCCATCGATAAGAAGCGGATTCTCATGCACACCCCGGTGAAGACGCTCGGAAAACACACGGTGAAGGTTAAACTCCATGCCGATGTCGCCGTTGAGTTGGCGTTCGATGTGGTCTCGGAGAACCCCATCGAAGTGGCGGCTCCCGAGGTTAAGCCAGCTGGAAGAACTGATCGGAAATAAGAGAAAGGCTCATGCCGTAACCGGGCCGCGTCGAAAGGCGCGGCTTTCGTTTTTTCAAGCCGTTTGAGGACAACTCGGCGTTGCCGAACACCCTGTTGTCCTTTCTGATTTTAGAATCCGCATGGCAGAAGAATCCAAATTCCAAAATCGCCGATCGGAGAGTTCGCCGGGCGTTTTTGCCGGACGGACAGCTCCGCATAGCCTAGAAGCGGAGGAGTATCTTCTCTCGTGTTGCCTATTGGATGGTTCAGATGTGATTTCCCGCTGTCTGGAAGCGCGGATCAGGCCGGAGTCGTTTTACTTGGCTGCTCACGGGATCGTTTTCGAACGGTTGCTCGATCTTTACAACCGGCAAACGCCGATCGACGTGGCGGTCTTGGCGGAGGATTTAAAGACGATCAAACAGCTGGATTTGGTCGGTGGTTTTGCCTTTCTGACCCAGATTAGTAGCCGGATTCCAACGACCGCCCAAGCCGGTTATTTCATTGAGAAAGTGCGGGAACTGCACCTGTTGCGGGAGCTGATCCGTTCGGCCACCGGTGCCGTTGAAGAGTGCTACGCTTTCACCGGTGGCATCGACGAATTTGTTGACCAGATCGAGCAGCGAATTTTCAACGTCACTCAAAATCGAGTGAGCGAAAGTGCCAAGCCCATGCGTGAGCCGACGCGTGAGGCCATGAGTGTCATCACAAAAATGATGATGAAGAAAGGTGAGATGACCGGTGTGACTTCCGGCTTCAAGGATCTCGATGCTCTCACTTGGGGATTTCAACGGCAGGAGATGATTATCTTGGCGGCACGGCCCTCGATGGGAAAGACCTCCCTCGCTCTGAACATGGCGGAATCAGCGGCCCTGCCGCTGCGTGGAGAGCCGGTTGGGGTCTTGATTTTCTCTTTGGAGATGAGTTCCGCGCAGCTAGCGCTACGTATGCTGTGTTCGCGCGCGCGCGTGAACATGAAGCTCCTGCGCGACGGCTTGTTGTCGAAGAACGGTGACGAGCAGGCGCGGTTGCTCTCAGCCGCGGATCAATTCTCGAAGGCGCCCATTTTCATCGACGATTCCAGTGCGCTTTCGATCATGCAGCTGCGGGCGAAAGCGCGTCGCATTCATGCCCGCCACCCGTTGGGCTTTATCGTCGTAGATTACTTGCAGCTCCTTGCCCCCACCGATTCGAAGATGCCGCGAGAACAGCAAGTCGCCGAAGCTTCCCGCGGTTTAAAGGCTCTTGCGAAGGAACTGAACCTTCCGGTCGTTGTATTAAGTCAATTGAACCGCGCCTCCGAAAAGGAAAACCGAACGCCCAAACTGGCCGACTTGCGCGAATCCGGCTCAATCGAACAAGACGCTGACGTAGTGCTTATGCTCGCCCGACCCAAAGACGCCGATGAAAAATTCCAAGTCGCCGCCGACTCGGCCGAGTTAATCGTTGCCAAGCAACGAAACGGCCCGGTAGGAGAATTGAAGCTTACGTTCCTAAGAGACATCACCCGCTTTGAAAACTACACACAGTAACCCTGCGCGCAGGGTCGCCTGCCTTGCCTTCGCCATTTTTGGATTCTTGTCCGTGGGCTCGTTGCCGGTCCTTGCTCAGTTGCAAGCGCCTGCTATTGGGCAAGAAGCCACTGCTCCGGTATTCAAGGTTGGATCGATCACCGTCAAATTTGTCGGGGCGGCAAACGTCAATGAACAGGTGGTCCGCGCGAACATGCAGGTTCGTGAGGGTGGAGATTTGGACGACACGATGCTCGATCGAGATATCCGGTCTCTCTACCGAACGGGGCTCTTTGAATTCATCGAGATCAAGCGGGAGAGCGTGGACGGGAAATCGTTCAATTTAGTCGTCGAGGTAACTCCGAAATTTCGGGTGCTCGCGATCAAGTATGAGGGGAATAAACGGGTCAAAGGCACCCGGCTTGAAAAGGAGATCAAGACGAAGCCGAATACCGCGTTGGACGAGCGTCAGGTGAAAGAAGATGCCGAAAAGATCCGGGAGTATTACCAAAAAGCAGGCTACAATCAGGTGTCGATTAATTATGCCGTCGAACGAGATCGGGCCACTGGATTTGGTACGGTCGTCTTTAAGATCAAAGAAGGAAACAAGGTTAAGATCTCCGATGTTCGTTTTGTTGGAAACGCCAACGTCAAGGCGCGAGCGCTTAGAGGGGTGATGGAAACGAAGAAATGGTGGATGTTTTCGTGGCTCACCGGATCCGGTCGCTTCAAGGATGACGAGTTCGACGACGATTTGGAGAAACTGCGGGACTACTATCGCGAGAAAGGTTATCTTGATGTTGAGATCGCGCAGGAGAACGTGCGGTTTGATTATCCGGCGCCCGAGAAATTGGTGCTTACGGTCAACTTGACGGAGGGGCGTCAGTATCGGATCGGCGAGATATCCTTTAAGGGCAACAAGCTCTTTACTGCGGCTTTATTAAAGCGCGTAGCTCGCCAGAAGAGCGGCCTCGTTTTTGTCCCTTCAAAACTTGATAAAGACGTCGAGCGCTTGGAGGACTTTTACGGCAAGGACGGTTATCTGGATACCCGGGTTCGACTAACCCGAAAGCCCAACGTTAACACGGGCGATATCGACATCGAATACGCGATCAACGAGAGCGAGAAATTCAATGTTGAATCCATCGTGATCGAAGGGAACGCCAAGACGAAGAGCACGGTGGTCGTTCGTGAGCTCGTATTGGGGCCGGGCGACGTTTTCAGCACGGTTTTGATGAAGATAAGCAAGCTTCGGCTTGAGAATACCCGCTTCTTTGAGGACGTGAATGTTACCCCACAGGAGACCAATATTCCTGGGCGTCGGAATATGCGGATCGCCCTCAAAGAGGGGCGCACCGGTAACCTGACGTTCGGCGCGGGGTTCAGTTCGCTTGAGCGGGCGACCATCTTCGCGGAAATCTCCCAATCAAATTTCGATATCTTCAACCGCAGGTCACTGTTTCAAGGCGACGGGCAGAAATTTCGCTTGAGAATGCAACTCGGCAGTCAATCCAGCGAAGTCGTGCTTTCCTTCGAGGAGCCGTGGTTGTTTCAAAAGCAGCTTGCGCTCGGATTTAGCATCTTTCGAACAAGCTCCGACTACAACAGCACTTTCTACAGCCAAGTTGAAACGGGGGCTGAGATTTATCTGCGTAAGCGATTGTTCGAGTTGGTCGAGGGCAAGTTGTCCTACACTTATCAGATCATCGAGATCAGGGATGTTTCGAGCAGCGCCTCGAATCAAATCCGATCACTTGAAGGCAAAAACACTGTGTCCAAAGTTGGATTCCAACTCTTGCGTGATACCCGTGATAAAATCATCAACACCACTTCGGGTAATCGCGTAGAAATAAACGCCGATATCGCCGGTGGTCCCATCGGAGGGAGTGATAATTTCTATCGATTCGAGTTTCGCGGATCCCAATTCTTTCCAGTATTCGAAACTCAAGCGCAGGTTTTGTCTCTCATTGCGCGCGCGGGTGTGGTGCAGAATTTCGGCGATTCAAAGGTTTTGCCTTACTACAACGCCTTTTATCTGGGTGGCCCTTACACTTTGCGCGGTTATGAATTTCGTGAAGTGGGTCCTCGGGACGAGTTCGGCGAACCGGTCGGTGGTAAATCCTATGGGTTTTTCAGCGCCGAGTATTCGGTCGATATCGTCAGCCCGATCCGTTTTGCGATATTCTACGACGCGGGCTTCGTGAACAAAGGGGCTTACGATTTCAATCCGGCATCCTACAACGATAACTTTGGATTCGGCCTGAGGCTCTTTGTTGCCGGTGCACCCCTTAGCTTGGATTTCGGTATTCCGATCACGGGTACGGTCCAAAATAAGAAGGGAAATCAGTTCAATTTTTCCTTTGGCACGCGGTTCTGATTTTGATCTGGTCTCTGTCTCATTTCCAAACCCAACATATAATGAAATTCATTCCTACCCTCTCTGTATTCGCGGCTTTCGCGCTCTCTGCCGCGATCGCACACGCTCAGCCCGCGCCCAAGCTGCTCGTGGTTGATATGGCCAAACTCTACGACTCGCACTACAAGACGGAGGAACAGAATTCGAAACTGCGCACAGACGAGCAAAAGGCGCAGGAAGAGATCGAAAAAATGAACAAGGACGGCAACGTTCTCGTCGAAGAATACAAGACCTTGTCGGATCAGTCCAACAACCCTGCATTGACGGCGGACGCCAAGGCCAAATCGCAGATCGAGGCGCAGAAGAAGCTCGAAGAAATCCAACGCAAGAAAAACGAAATCAGCACCTTCGCTCAGAATACTCAAAGATCTCTCCAGCAGCGACTTCAGACGTTCCGTAGTCTGATGCTGGAGGAGATCAGCAAGACCGCAACGGACGTAGCTAAACGAAAGGGAGCCACTTTGTTGTTGGATAAGGCAGGTCCTACCTTGATCGGTGTTTCCAATGTGATTTACGCGGATACGGCCTATGAAATCACCGACGAGGTGATGAAAGAAATTAACAAAGACCGGCCGGCAGTCTCGGCCGTCGCAGTGCCTGCACCGGCGGCTTCTGCCTCGCCTGAGGCGCCGAAGATCACGGTCCCGGGAGTAGCTCCAAAGAATTAAACTGAGCGACGCTTTACGATCACGCCCCGCTGGGTCAGCGGGGCTTTTTTGTGCCCAAAAATAACACCGATTCTCAACATCTGAATATGGCCGACGGGGCTTTGGCCTCCACGTTTCCGACGATGCGATTCGCATTCTCCGCGGCTCAAATTGCCGATCTGGTCCAAGCTTCCCGAATGCGTGGAGCTACGACGGATATGATTTCCGGTGTGGCCTCTTTGAATCGGGCAACAGCCGGTGACCTGTCTTTTTTAGGCAACCCTCGGTATCGGTCGGACGTGGCAAAGAGTGAGGCGTCCGTGATTCTGATATCTCCAGGCCTAGGTCTTTCTTGGAAGGGGAGCGATCGTGGGCGACGATTGCTGGCTGCTGCCCGGGGTCATTGTTGCAGCTGAGTGCACGTTGGGGGAACGGGTCCGGCTTCAGCCCGGGGTGGTGATCGGCTCGGATGGCTTCGGCTACGAGTTCGTCGATGGGCGGCATGCGAAGATTCCCCGAATCGGCACGGTGGTGATTGGCAATGATGTCGAGATCGGCGCCAATTCGGCCCTCGACCGGGCGCGTTTCAGCAAAACATCGGTGGGTGATGGTTCGAAGATCGATAATTTGGTTCAAATCGCGCACAACGTTGAGATCGGGATTCACTGCATTGTCTGTGCCCAAGTGGGTATTTCGGGGAGCACGACGATAGATGGCTTTGTCATTGTCGGCGGCCAAGCGGGTTTGGCGGGACATCTGACGGTGCATCGAGGGGCCAAGATTGATGGTCAGGCCGGCGTGAACTCGGATGTTGCCACGGGGGCTTTTGTGAAGGGTTCGCCGTGTTTACCCTACCAATTGGAGCAGCGCATAAATGTGCTTCGACAAAAGTTACCCGAGCTGTTTCGCCGGGTGGACGCTCTTGAGTCGCAGTTTGGTGACTCTGTCCAAGAAAAGACTTCCGCCTGAACTGCCGGCCCTCAAGCTAACCGATACATGAGCGACTCTCGACTTAAGATTTTTACCGGAAACTCGAATCGGCCTCTGGCTGAAGAGATCTGCCAAGCCATCGGAATGCCTTTGGGGGAAGCGACGGTGACCAGCTTTCCGGACGGGGAATCGTTCGTGAAAATCAACGAGAACGTCCGAGGTCACGACGTCTACATCATTCAGTCAACGTGCCCTCCGACCAATCACCACATGATGGAGCTGCTGATCATGATTGATGCCGCGCGGCGTGCTTCCGCTCAGCGAATCACGGCGGTCCTGCCCTTTTATGGCTACGCAAGGCAGGATCGTAAGGATCAACCGCGCGTTCCGATCACCGCCAAGCTGGTGGCCAACCTGTTGGTTTCAGCCGGCGCCAATCGTGTTCTTACGATGGATCTGCACAGCCAACAGATTCAGGGCTTTTTTGATATCCCGGTGGATCATCTTTTTGCATCACCCGTCTTCTTCGATTATCTGGCCAAAACCCGAAGCGACAAGTTAGTCGTCTGCTCGCCCGATGTCGGCGGGATGAAAATGGCTTCAGCGTATGCCGACATTCTTGGAGCTGGATTGGGTTTGGTGGCCAAAAAACGAAAGAACGCCACCACCGTCGAAGCGATCAATGTCGTCGGGGAGGTTGCCGGCTGCGATGTGCTATTGGTCGACGACATTACGGAGACTGCCGGCACGCTGACCGCGGCGGCAAAGATGTTGCGTGATCACGGTGCCCGAAGTGTCCGGGCGGCCGTCAGCCACTGTGTTTTGAACGAAATCGCTTACGAGCGGTTGCGGAGCGGTGTGATTGACGAGTTGATCACCACGAATTCCGTGCCGGTCGACACGCGTGGGTTGCCGATTACGGTTCTGAGTATCGCCTCGCTGTTGGGCCAGGCGATTACCCGAATCAACAGCAACTCAAGCGTCACAGGACTTTTTCGGATCAAGGGTTTTTGAGGCACACGGCCACGGCACCGTTTTTGACGGTGGAACAATTCGACCACGGGTCGGACGAAATCATTTCATGAACTTCACGCTTACTCGGTCGCTGATTCTATTCATCGTTGCTGCCGTATCCTTCACCGGGCTGATTGGAAAAGAAGGGGCGGGCAAACAGCCGGTCTTAAAAATCGACCCTGCGCCGGTCGTTGAGGGTAAGGGGTCCGGCGTCGTCAGTTACGCGGACGTCATCGAACCTGTGCAGAAGTCGGTCGTTTCGATTTATTCGACGAAGATTGTGAAGCAGCGGGTCGCTAATCCGCTGCGCCAGTTTTTTGGTGACGCGGTGCCGGATGCCGAGCGCAACAGTAAGCAAGAAGGCTTGGGCTCGGGCGTGATCGTTTCGGCCGATGGCTACATCTTGACCAATAATCACGTCATTGAAGGCGCCGATGAACTCAAGGTGTCACTGACCGATGACCGGGAATTCACGGCCAAGGTTATCGGCGCCGATCCCAAGACGGATGTAGCGGTGATCAAAATCGACGCCGACAATTTGCCGGTCATCACGCTCGCGGACAGTGAAAAAATCAGGGTCGGAGATGTTGTGTTTGCCGTGGGTAATCCCCTTGGAGTCGGGCAGACGGTTACGATGGGGATCGTTTCCGCGAAAGGCCGCAACCAACTCGGCTTACTCGAAAACGTGGCCGGCTACGAAAACTTTATCCAAACCGACGCCGCAATAAACATGGGCAATTCAGGCGGTGCTTTGGTTGACGCCAGAGGTCGCTTGGTCGGCGTCAATAGCGCCATCATTTCTCCTTCGCGCGGAAACATCGGGATCGGTTTTGCGATCCCGATCAATTTTGCCGCAAGTGTCATGAGCAGTCTGATCGAGACAGGTACCGTCACCCGAGGCTACCTGGGCGTTACAACTGAAACCGTAACGGCTGACGTGGCGGAGCAACTCGGTTTGCCGAAAGATGCCAAAGGCGTGGCGATCACCGACATCTCCCCAGACGGACCGGCGGATCAAGCCGGCCTGAAGCGGAGCGACGTGATTTTGATGCTCAACGGAAAATCCGTAAGCTCGCTCGAAGAACTGCGTTTGGCCGTCGCCCAGATGGCCCCGAACTCGAAAGCGAAGGTTAAGTTAATGAGGGATGGGAAAGAAATGACGCTCGACGTCACGCTGGGTAAGCTGTCCGAAAAGCCCGATGAGCTGCTGGCCGGGGTGAACGCCGCGAATCTGGACGATGAACAACGACAGAGGAGCGGCCTTGAAGCCCGGGTGAACGGCTTGGTCATCACCGACGTTGAGTCCACTTCACCTTTCGCCGACCGGATATTTCCGGGCATGGTCATCATCGAAATCAACCGCGTGCCGGTGGTTAATCTGGCCATGGCCAAGCAATCCCTCGTCCCAGGCCGCAATCTCCTCTTGGTTAACTTTCGCGGCGCCTACCGGTTTATTGCAGTGTCGGTGAAATAATGTGAGGCGGGTGGGGCGCCCCACCCCGGAAATCTGATTAAGTTTCAACTCCCGGGTTTCTGCACCGGGATCTTCATCAGCGACTCCGGCACCGCATCGGCGGCATACGTGGGGAAGCTGAGTTCCAACAAAGATAGAGCTGGAATCGCAAATCGTGCGCTTCCAGCGCTGCGATCAACCAACATGGCTACGGCACTTGAGGCACCGCCGGCAGCGCGAACAATCTCGATGCACTCAAGCACGCGACCTCCCCGGGTCACTACGTCCTCAACGATCAAAATTCGTTCGCCCGGCTGAAGCGTGAAACCCCGCCGTAACACCAGCACGTTGTTCTCTTTCTCGGCAAAAATGTAGCGGGCTTTGGCCTGCCGAGCGACCTCCTGTCCGATCACCAAGCCGCCCATCGCTGGCGCCAGAACGGTATCGAATTGGATTCCGGCGCCGCGCACTTTCGCCAACAGCAGCTCGGCCAAGCGTTCGACAGCGTCCATCTGCTGGCAAACTTGGGCGCATTGGAAGTAATGTCCGCTGTGCATCCCGGAGCGGAGCACAAAGTGCCCACTCAAAAGAGCTCGGGTGCGGGTGAAAATTTCGAGAACCTCGTTTTGCTCGTTAGCCATATCGGGACAGTGGTAAGCTGAAGGGAAAAAACAAAATCAAAGTCACGGGGATAAGACTTTCTCCTGAGTGGGGTGCCTTTTCGCTGCTGAATGAGCCGCACCATCAGCAACCATCGCGGCGCAAACGCTTGGGCGGTGAGATTTGAACGGCGTGACCTCTGCCCCGGGTCCTTGTGCGCTTGTGCCGCTCGCAGAAAGACAGGTGCGCGCGCAGGTGTTCGTTACCCCAGCCCGCGGCGCTGAACGCTTTGAGTCCATCGGCTATGGCCTGCCGGTTCCGGAGATTTGTGAAAATTATTAACAACTTAAGCGTGTTTTGACGGTTCTTTGCTTGACGGAAATGGGCTGAAATGGGTTGAAATGGGGTGTTGTGGAGCACTTCGCGGCTTCTCACCCCATGACGCAAACCGGCAAAGCATTTTATACGGGCCTGTTTAGGCACACCCTCGACGAGAAAGGTCGTTTAACGATCCCCTCGGCGTGGCGTTATGCGCACGCAGAGAGCGACACCTTTCTGGCGACGCCGCATCCGGATGGTTACGTCGCCGTTTTGCCGCCTTCAGAAGTGGAAAAACTCCATGCCAAGATCGCCCAGATGACGCTGAGCGATGGAGCTGGGCAGGATTTTGCCGCACGATTCTTTGCTCGGACCCAATCGTTCTCATTCGATAAGCAAGGTCGGGTCGGCGTGAGTGCCGATTTATTGGCCTTCGCCGGAATTGGCAAAGACGCAGTGCTGGTCGGCTCGTTGACCAAATTTAATCTCTACGCACCCGCACGGTGGGAAAAGGTCGAGGCGCGAACCTCGGACGCAAGTTTTGGCGATGTGATGCGCCGAATCGGAATCTGACGCCATGCGCCGCATC
>CAMBRG010000085.1 GCA_945869845.1 Opitutus sp. GAS368
AATGACCCGGGACCGCCTCAACGAAGAACTGCTCGCCATCCGCGAGCGCCAGAGCTGGACCGCTTTTTTCGTGACCCATTCGGTCGCCGAGGCCGTGTTTTTGTCGAACCGCATCGTCGTGATGTCCGCCAACCCGGGCCGGCTGTACCGCGAGATCCGCGTCGATTTGCCCTACCCGCGCACGCCCGCCACGCGCCGCGATCCCGCCTACCACGCACGGGTGGACGAGGCTTCGCAACTCCTCCGCTCGGTCGAGGACACCGTCGCCACCTAACCCCCCGCCGTCGATGCCGCCCCGTCGTTTCCTCACCATTCTGCTCCCGGCCTTCGCCGGTGCGCTCTTCGTCGCGATCTGGGTCTTCGTCCGCGCGTCGCTCTCCGAAGATTTCCGTTTCCTGCTCCCCGCGCCCACAGAGGTCCTCGCCGCCTTCCGCGACCATGGCGGCGAGCTCTGGCGCGCCACCCTCAACACCGCCGCTGGCGCCACCCTCGGGTTTCTCGCCGCCGTCTTTGTCAGCTTCCTGCTTTCAATCCTGCTCTCTCTCTCACCGCTCGTGCGGGTGACTTTTTATCCCTACCTGATGCTCCTGCAGATGACGCCGATCATCGTCTTTGCGCCCATCCTCGTGCTTTGGGTCGGCGCCGGCTTGAAGAGCGTCACGATCATCACGTTTCTCATCTGCTTTTTTCCGCTCGCGGTGAATACGATCCAGGGCCTCGTCTCCACCGACCGCAATCTCGTCGAGCTCTTCCAACTCTACCGCGCCACCAAGTTCCAGGAAATCCGCCGGCTCCGCATCCCGGCCGCACTGCCGTATTTTTTCACCGGTCTGCGCATCGCCGCGACGCTTGCACCCATCGGCGCCCTCGTCGGCGACTACACCGCCGGCAGCTCCGCCGGCGACGGCGGCGGCCTCGGTTTCCAAACGATCATCTACAGCAGCCAGGCGAAATATCCCGCGCTCTTCGCCACCGCCGCGGTGTGTTGCGCGCTCGGCTTTATCTTTGTGGCCGGCGTGCTTTCGCTCAGTTGGGTCTCCCTCCGCAAATGGCATGACTCCTACGACCGCTCAGATACCTGAACCGCCCGTAATTTTCCCGCTCATGAAACCGACCCTCTACGCCCTCGTCGTCCTCACCACGGCCCTTGTGTCCGTCGCCAACGTAACAGCCGCGACGCCGGCCTCCACCGCGAAGCAACCACTCACGAAAATCACCCTGCAACTCGACTGGGTCGCCGAACCCCAGCACGGCGGCATTTATCAGGCCCAAGTCCGCGGCTTCTTCGCGGCCGAGGGCCTCGACGTCACGATTGTGCCCGGCGGACCCAACGCCTTCGTTACCCAAAAGGTCGCTACCAACCAAGCGCAGCTCGGCCAAGGCGACAGCACCGACCTCCTCCAAAAAATTGCCGTCGGTCTGCCCTTGCTCTCCGTCGCCGCCGTTTTCCAGGACGATCCTTCCGGCCTGCTCATCAACCCTTCCAGCTCCGTTCGCCGCTTCGAAGACCTTCAGGGCAAAACGGTCATCGCCCGCCCCGAGTGGACGTTTCTCGCCCTCCTGAAAAAGAAATACGGCGTCACCGTGAACGTGGTCCCACAGAGTTTTTCGGTCGCCGCCTTCCTCGGCGACAAGGAGGCGATCCAACAGGGCTACTTTATCGCGGAGCCCTACTTCATTGAAAAAGCCGGCGGCGCCAAACCCCGCTTCCTTTCCTCGTGGGACGCCGGCTTCCGCGCTTACGCGGTCCTTTTCACCAATCGCAAATTTGCCCGCGAAAATCCGGAGGCGCTCCGCGCGTTCATGCGGGCCTACGTCAAGGGCTGGCGCGACTACCTTGAAGGCGATCCCACCGCCGCCCACGCGGCGATGAAACTCACAAACTCATCCATCGACGACACGTTCGCGCTGGCCTCCCGCCAACTGATTCTCGATGAGAAGCTCGTCACCGGCCGGGACGCCGACGGCGGCCTCGCCAACATCGGTCAACTCTCCACCCGCCGCTTCGCCACCCAGATTACCCAGCTCGAAGAGATCGGCCTGCTCGCTAAAGGCAAAGTCACACCCGCCCAAGCAATGACCACCGAATTCCTCCCGCCTTCCAAGTAGGGCGCGGTCTCCGACCCGCCCTTCCCCGTCGGAGTCCAAGCGCCGAGGGCCGAGGTTCATCGGACACCTCCGGTCCGCATGGGATGCAATTGAACGTGAAGGCAACAAGTCCGCTACTGGCGTGGCATGGGCGTCCCGCCCATGAACGAGCGGGCATCTTGCCCGCTCGTGTCCGACCCCATGGGCGGGACGCCCATGCCACTTCGAACCCTGACTTCACTTCCAATTGCTCCCGGGAACGTCCCGCGCATTTCATGGTTTCCAACTTGGGTTGGGCTCCTACCTAATCTGTCCCTTCCCCATGCCCGCCCGTCTTCGCGCGCTCTTTCGTTTTCAAGAAAGCGGCCTGCTCCTCGTTATCCTAGCCCTCGGCGCCCTCCTCACCGCCTTCGCCGGCACCGTGCGCACGCCCGTTTTTGAGCGCGCTGCCGACGGCACCCGCACCCGCGTTTACACCACTGATGCCGCCGGCGAACGGGTGCCGCTCACGATCGAGAAAAACAAATTTCTCAACGCCCAGAATCTCGCGCAACTCGCCAAAGACACCTCGTTCATCGCCATCATGGCCGTCGGCATGGCGCTCGTGATCATCTCCGGCGGGATCGATCTCACCGTCGGTTCCATCTACGCTCTCGCCTCGGTCGCCGGTGCCCTCGTGCTCCGTCACTTCGGCGCAGAGGGACCCGCCGCGACTTCTCCGCTCCTCGGAATTTTTCTCGGGACCGGCACCTGTCTCGGGGTCGCCACACTGTGCGGCCTCGCCTCCGGCAGTCTCATCGTCGCGCTCCGCGTGCACCCGTTTATCATCACGCTCGGCGGCATGGCGATCTACCGCGGCATCGCCTTCGTCATCACCGAAGGTCAATCCATCGGCAGTTTTCCCGCGGCATTTCGCGAATTTGTGCGCTTCGAAGGCGGCGACGGCCTCGGGGTCGTGCCCCTCGCCACGATGATCGTCGTGCTTTTCGTGGGCTGGATCTTTCTCTCTCGCCTCGCAGCCGGCCGACGCATCTACGCCATCGGCGGCAACGAGCTCGCCGCGCGTTTCTCCGGTATCCGCGTCGAGCGGGTCAAACTGGGCGTCTACGTCATCTGCGGCCTTTGCGCGGGCATCGCCGCCTTGCTCTCAATCGGTTACTACGGCGCGGCCACCTCCGGCGACGGCCAAGGCTACGAGCTCAACGTCATCGCCGCCGCCGTCGTCGGCGGCGCCAGTCTCAACGGCGGCCGAGGCTCCGCTCTCGGGGTTGTCCTCGGCGCCCTGATCATCCAAATGATTTCCAGCGGCATCGTCATCCTTGGCATCAACCAAAACTACAGCCAGATCATCATCGGATCCGTCGTCATCTTCGCCGTTGTCCTCGACAACCTTAACTCGTGGCTCGCCAAGCGCCGCCTCACCGCCGCCGCCTAATTCCCTCAAAACCCCGCCCCCTCCCGTTGCCTTCGTCGTCCCCTTTTTTCGCGTTAAAAACTCCCCCTCCCATGCAAAAAATCCTCCTCGCCGCTCTCGTCCTCGCCTTCGCCTCGGTGGCCCAAGCCGCCGAAAAATCCCGGACCATCACCCTCGGTCTCGTCGCCAAATCCCAAGGCAACCCCGTCTTCCAAGCGGCCCGCGTCGGTGCCGTTGACGCCGCCAAGGAACTTGGCGCCAAACACAAACTGACCATCAAAATCGACTGGCGCACCCCCAACGAGGAAGACGCCCAAAAACAGGCCGAGGCCATCGAGCAACTCGTCCTCACCGGCGCCGAGGGCATCGCCGTCGCTTGCTCCGACGCCAACAAACTGACCGACGCCATTAACTCCGCCGTCAAAAACGGCGTGCCCGTCGCCACCTTCGACTCCGATGCCCCCGCTTCCAAGCGCTTCGTCACTTACGGTGTCGACGACCTGCTTTGCGGCGCCCAAGTCATGGACGAACTCGCCAAAATCATGAACGGCCGCGGCGTCGTCGCCATCCTCGCCGGTAACCAAAACGCCCCGAATCTCCAAATTCGTGTCAGAGGGGTGCGCGAAGCCGCTAAAAAGTATCCGGGCATCACGATTCGCGACGCCTACTATCACAAGGAGACCGCGCAAGACGCCGCCGCCAAGGTCGAGCAGGTCATGCAGGCCAACCCCGATATCACCGGGTGGGCCATGATCGGGGGCTGGCCGCTGTTCACCGAGAACGCTCTCAAGTGGCAACCCGGCACCGTTAAGTGCGTCGCCGTCGACGCTTTGCCCGCGCAGCTCGCCTACATCCGCAGCGGCCACGTCCCCGTGCTCCTTGCCCAACAGTGCTACGAGTGGGGCTACAAATCCGTCGAGCACCTCATCAACAAAATCGTCCTCAAGCAAGACCCGGTCGCCGTCAAAGACATCAGCGCCCTCATCCCCGTGACCAAGGATAACGTGGATGCCTTCGCCAAAAATTGGGACAAGTGGCTGCCCAAGTAAAAACGTAGGGCAGGGTCTCCGACCCGCCCTCCTCGGGCGCAAGGCCGGCCACCACCGGCCTTCCTCCGATTCACCCTTGGTCCCGTGCCCTTCCTAGAGTTCCGCCAGATTACCAAGCGTTTCCCCGGCGTCCTCGCACTCGACGGCGTCTCGCTCACCGTCGAGCGCGGTACCTGCCACGCGCTCATCGGTGAAAACGGCGCCGGCAAGAGCACCCTCGGGAAAATCCTCGCCGGCGTTTACACGGCCGATTCCGGCCAAATTTTCATCGGCAATCACCCGGTCGCGCCGACCACCCCACTCGCCGCCCGCGAACTCGGCATCGCGATGGTCCACCAAGAACTCGCGTTCTGCCCCAACCTTTCCGTCGCCGAAAACCTCTGCCTCGGCGACCTGCCTCGTCGCCGCGGCTTTATCGACCGCTCCGCCCTCCGCGCCCGCGCCCGCGCTTTGCTCGCCGCCGTCGGCGCCGACATCGATCCCGACCTTCCGATCGGCACCCTTTCGACGGGTCGCGAGCAACTCGTTCAGATCGCCGCCGCCGTCGGCACCGGCGCGCAGATCATCGTGATGGACGAGCCCACGAGCTCGCTCTCCGCCGCCGAGACCACCGATCTTTTTCGCCTCGTCCGCGAGCTCAAGGCCCGCGGCCTCACCCTCATCTATGTGTCGCATCGCCTCGAGGAGCTCTTCGCCCTTTGCGATCAGATCACCGTCCTCCGCGACGGCCGCCATATCGCCACCGAGGCCATCGCCTCGACCACGCCGGCCCGCGTCGTCACCCAAATGATCGGCCGCGAACTCCGCGCCCACACGCCCGCCCATCTCACCCGCGAGCTCGGTCCGGTCCGATTGAGCGCAACCGCACTCACGTCGCCGGGCCATTTCACCAACATCCCGCTTTCGGTCCGCGCCGGCGAAATCGTCGGTCTGGCCGGCATTGTTGGCGCCGGTCGCAGCGAAGTTGTGCAAGCCCTCTTCGGCCTCGATCCCGCCGCCACCGGCGAGGTCCGCGTCAACGACCGCCCGCTTGCCCTCGGCTCCATCGACCAAGCCCTCGCCGCCGGCCTCGGCCTCGTCCCGGAAGATCGAAAGCGCCAAGGTCTCGTCCTCGGACTGAATTGCCGCGAAAACACCGCCCTCGCCGCGCTGCCGTTGCTCACGCGATTCGGTTTCGTCCGGCGCGCCGCCGAAGCGACCCTCACCGCGCGCTATGCCACGCGCCTCCGCGTAAAAACACCTTCGATGGAGGCAATCACCGCCGGCCTCAGTGGCGGTAATCAACAAAAGATCGCCCTCGCCAAATGGCTCGCCCGGGACTGCGACGTGCTCCTCATCGACGAACCCACGCGCGGGGTCGACGTGGGCGCGAAGGCCGAGATTTACCAACTGCTCGACGAACTCGCCTGCGAGGGTAAAGCGCTCCTCGTCGTGTCCTCCGAGCTTCCTGAGTTAATCGGCCTCTGCCGGCGGATTCTGGTCATGCGTCAAGGCGCGCTCGCGGGCGAACTCCCCCACGCTGCCTTCAGCGAAGCTGCCCTCATGCAATTGATGGCCGGCCTCCCCGCCGCCGCCTGAGCGTAGCGCCGGGCTTGGTCTCCGACCCGGCCTTCTCGCCAGGCAAAAACCGATCGGGGCACAGCCCGATCCGGTGGAGCTCAATGTCCCCCTCGGGCTTCCGCCTACGTCCGGCTCCGCCGTGTCCTGCGCGTACCGCCCAAGTTCCGGACTCGAGGGCGAGACGCCCGTGCCACTTTTCGATCCTCGTCGGCCCCGCTGGCTTGACTCCGTCCCCGGTCCGGACCGCGCTTACCCCTTCAGTCAGTGCAACCGTGCGTCGCGCGCCCCGTCCTCCCCATCCATGCGTTTTCTCTTTCCGCAACTCGTCCTCGCCGCTTTCACCCTCTCGTCTTTCGCGACCGCCGCCGAATCACCGCGCCTGCCGCGCGACCAACTGCTGCTGGTTCGCGCTGCTTCGGGTGCTTCTGCCCCGGTGCGCACCCCGGCCGATTGGCCGCAGCGCCGCGCGGAGATCGTTCGCGGCATGGAAACCGTGATGGGGGCCTTTCCCGGCCCCACCTCAGTCAAACGCGTGGCGCTCGACGTGCGCGTCGAAGAGGAAATCGACCGCGGCACCTACGTCATCCGCCGCATCACCTACCAATCCGAACCCGGTAGCCGGACTCCCGCCTTTCTCTGTATCCCGAAAGCCGCGCTCATCGCCGGCGCCGCCACCGCGCGCACGTTTCCCGCCGTGCTCTGCCTGCACCCCACCGACCAAACCGCCGGCGCGGGTGTCGTCGTCGGTCTCGGCGGAAAACCCAACCGTCAGTACGCCAGCGAACTCGCCGCGCGCGACTACGTCACGCTCGCGCCCGCCTACCCCCATCTCGCCAACTACGCGCCCGACCTCAAGGGCCTCGGCTACGCCAGTGGCACCATGAAGGCCATCTGGGACAACAGCCGCGCCCTCGATCTGCTGGAGTCGCTTCCGTTTGTGAAAACCTCCGCCGGCTTCGGTGCCATCGGGCACTCGCTCGGCGGCCACAACGCCCTTTATACCGCCGTTTTCGAACCGCGCCTCTCCGCCATCGTTTCGAGCTGCGGCTTCGATTCCTTCCTCGATTACTACGGCGGGAAACCCGCCGTCTGGGCGCCCGAAAAGGGCTGGTGCCAAGAGCGCTACATGCCGCGCCTGCTCAACTACGCCGGCCGCCTCGCCGACATCCCGTTCGACTTCCACGAGATCCTCGGCGCCCTCGCCCCCCGCCCCGTCTTTGTCAGCGCTCCGCTCCGTGACGCTAATTTCCAGTGGTCCTCCGTCGACCGCGTCGTCGCTTCCGCGCGCGACGTTTACGCGCTGTTCAACGCCGCGGCCCGTCTGACCGTTGCCCACCCCGACAGCGAGCACGACTTCCCCGACGCCCAACGCGAGACCGCCTACCAGCTTTTCGACGCGACGCTAAAATAGTCCCGACCGCTCTTGTTTTTTTTCGCCGTCTCCAGGTAAAGGTTTGCCCGGCAGCGTCGCTTCGTTCCCCTCGTTTACTCCCTTTTCCCCATGAAGATTTCATCCCTCAGCCTCGTCGCCAGCCTCTTCGTCGCTTGCAGTCTCCCGGCCCAAACGTCGCTGCCTTCGGTCGCCGACGATTTCAAACCGCTCGGCGCCAATTGGCAGGTCGCATCTGGCCTCGGCGGCGATCCGCGCCACGAAAAGAAACTCATCGGCCTCCCGGGCGAGGGCATCCTCGTCAACAATACCACCAAGGAAAACCGCGCCCACCTCGTCACCGCCTGGGACCATGGCGATCTCGAACTCGAGCTCGATTTCCTGCTCACCCCCGGCTCCAACTCCGGCATTTACCTCATGGGCCGCTACGAGATTCAGCTCTTCGACAGCTGGGGGAAAAAAGTCCCGCAAGACATCGACTGCGGCGCCATCTATCACCGCTGGAACGCCGCCCGCGGCAAGGGCAAGGAGAGCTACGACGGCTTCGCGCCCCGCGCCAACGCCTCCCGCGCACCCGGCCTTTGGCAAAATCTAAGGGTTGAATTTCGCGCCCCGCGGTTCGACGCCTCAGGCAAAAAAATCGCCAACGCCAAGTTCGTCCGCGTCATCCTCAACGATTTTCTGATCCACGAAAACGTCGAGGTCACCGGCCCGACCCGCAGCGCGCTGTTCGAAACCGGCCCCGAGGCCGCCCGCGGTCCCATCATGATTCAGGGCGATCACGGCCCGGTCGCGATCCGCCGCCTCTCCACCCTCCGTTTCGACACCCCGCCCGTCACCACCTCCGGCCTCACCTACGAGCTCCGCACCGGTGAACAAAAAGGCCTCGGCGATTACTCCACGCCGCCGACTTCGTCCGGCACCTTGGACGCACTCAGCCTTCTGCCCATGGAAAAATCCGGCAAGTCCGCTCTCGTGATCAAGGGCACGATCCGCCTCGCCCGCGCCGACGCCTACACGTTCACCGCCGACACTCGCAACCCCGCCCGCCTCGTCATCGCCGGCGAGACCGCGATCGCCCCGCTCGAGCTGGGCGGCGACGGCCGCACCCTCACGTTGCCGGCCGGTGACCACCCGTTCCAACTCGATTACCGCCAAGCCCGCGCCGGCCGCCCGTCGCTCAAGATCGGCGTCCGCGGTCTCAGTCTCGCGCCGCAGTCTCTCACCTACGTTGAACCCGTGACCAAAGCACCGGTTAAAAAAACCCTGCTCATTGAACCCACCGACCGCCCGCGCCTTCAACGCGGCTTCGTTCCCTTCGAGCCCAAAAAGCGCCTCTACGCCCTCAGCGTCGGCTCCCCCGGCGGCGCGCACTACGCCTACGACCTCGAGGCCGGCACCCTCCTCCGCGCTTGGCGCGGCGCCTTCCTCGACACCGTCGACATGTGGGAAGGCCGCGGTGAACCCCAACTCGCCGAACCCGCCGGCCCCGCCCTTACCCTCAACGCCAAACCCACCGTCGCCCTCCTTGAACGCTCCGCCTACGATTGGCCCGACACCCCCGATGCCCTTTGGTCTTCGCAGGGCTACACGCTCACGGCCGACGGCTCGCCGACGTTTCTCAGCAAACTCGGCGATCTCTCCATCCGCGATCGGATTACTCCCGCCGCCGACGGCCGCAGCCTCACCCGCACCCTTACCCTCGTCGGGCGCAACACCTCGTGGGAAACGCATGTGCTGCTCGCCGAGGCCGCTACCATCACCCCGCAGCCCGACGGCCGCGGCTGGATCGTCGGCGACCGCGCCTACTACCTCGATCTGCCGAAGGACAGCGCCTTAAAACCCACCGTTCGCACCCGCCAAGGCCGCCAGCAACTCACCCTCCCCGTCTCCGGCGGCAAGGTCGACCGCACCCTCACGTATTCGCTGGTTTGGTAATTTTCCCCATGAAGCGCCCTCTCTCTTTCCCGCTCACGTTCTCGGTTCTCGCCGGCTTCGCCGTTCCGTTTCTCGCATTCGCGCAGACCAACAACCCCTCCGCCGCCGAACGCTTCATCAAGCCTTCCGAAGTGCTCACCGCCGCTGAGAATCGCTACTGGCAACGCACCCCTCTCCCCGTGCCCGACGCCATCGTGCTCGAGGTCAGCGGCATCGTCGCCGTCGCCCCGGCTCGCTTGCTCGTTACCACCCGCCGCGGCGAAGTCTGGTGGATCGACGGCGCCTACGACGCCGAGCCCAAGCCGCGCTACACCCTTTTCGCCCAAGGCCTCCACGAACCGCTTGGCATCATCGCCGCGCCCAAGGGCGGCTTCTACGTCGCGCAGCGCCAAGAGCTCACCCGCCTCGCCGATACCGACGGTGACGGCCGCGCCGATGTGTTTGAAACCGTCGCGAAATTCCCCATCTCCGGCAGCTACCACGAATACGCCTTCGGCCCCGTACTCGCGCCCAACGGCAATCTCCGCGTCACCCTCAATGTCGCTTTTGGCGGAGCGACGCAGGCCCCCGTGCCTTGGCGCGGCTGGATGGTCGAGATCACGCCCGACGGTCAGCTCACGCCCATCGCCGCCGGCCTCCGGTCACCCGCCGGCTTGGCCGTCAGTTCCCAAGGCGCTTGGTTCACCACCGACAACCAGGGCGAGTGGGTCGGTTCCGGCAAAATCACCCACATCGAATCCGGCGACTTCATCGGCCATCCCGCCGGCCTCACTTGGTCCAAACTGCCCGGCTCAACCGTGGCGGTTCGCCCCGATCAAATCTCCGACTTCGAACAACCCATGCACGTCGTCGCCAAGAAACTCCCCGGCCTGAAAGCCCCCGCCGTCTGGTTGCCGCACGCCGTGCTGGGCATTTCCAACTCCGCCATGATTGAGGACACCACCGCCGGAAAATTCGGCCCATTCGCGGGCCAGTTCTTCGTCGGCGATCAGGGCCAGAGCAAACTCATGCGCGTCTCCCTCGAACAGGTGCAGGGCGTCTGGCAGGGCGCCGCCTACGCCTTCCGCGAGGGCTTCGACAGCGGCACCATGCGCATGACCTTCGGCGAGAACGCCACGATGTTTGTCGGCGAAACCGCCCGCGGCTGGGGCTCTGTCGGCCCGAAACAATACGGCATCGAGCGCGTGACGTGGATCGGCGCGACCCCGTTCGAGATCAAGGAAGTCAAAGCCCAGCCCGATGGTTTTCTGCTCACCTTCACCGCGCCGGTCGACCGCGCGACCGCCGGGAATCCCGCGAGCTACAGCATCGCCGGTTTCACCTACAACTATCACGCCGCTTATGGCGCCGCGCCGATTGACCGCCTCGCGTGCCCCGTGCGCAAAGTGGTCGTCGCACCCGACGGTCTCAGCGTGCGCCTCGCCGCCGTCTGCCTGCGCGAGGGCTACATCCACGAGATCAAGGTCCAAGGCATACGCGCCGCCGCCGGCGGAGCCGCCGTGCTCCACCCCACCGCCTACTACACGCTCAACCGGTTCGCGCCCGGCGACCGCATCATTCCCATCGAGCCCAATGCCGCCGAAATTTGCGCCGCCGCCGTTTCCGCCGTCGCCCTCGGGCACACCGCCAAACACCCGATCAAGCAGCCCACCGATTGGCCCAACAGCGAGGGCGACCAGCAGTTCCTCCTCGGCACCCAGCCCGGCCTGAAGTTCGACCAGACCTTGCTCACCGTCAAAGCCGGCACGCGCATCCGACTGATCTTCAAAAACACCGACGACATGCTGCACAACTTCGTTCTCTGCGCCCCCGGCAAGGGCCAGGACGTGGGCACCGCCGCGCTCGCCCTCGGCATTGAAGGCGCCGCCAAAAGCTATGTGCCCGATTCCGCCGACGTTCTTTTTCACACGAGCGTCGTCCAACCCGAGACGAGCGACACGATCTACTTCATCGCGCCGAGCACGCCGGGCGATTACGACTTCATCTGCAGCTTCCCTGGCCACGCCGCGCTGATGAAAGGCATCCTCCGCGTGGAAGCCAAGTAGGGCGGCGTCTCCGACCCGCCCTTATCTTACGCAGGTAGCGCCGCCGCTCGGCGCGAGCGACTTCGGTCATATTCCCTACTTCCCTCTTGCCTGCTCCTTACTTCTTACTTTAAGGTAAGGAAATGGAAACAACCGTCACCAGCAAGGGCCAGCTCACTTTGCCCCAACCCATCCGCCAAGCTCTCGGCATCGACGCCGGCACCGTGCTTGAAGTCGAGCTCGGCGCCGAGGGCAGCATCGTGCTCCGCAAGAAAGCCACCCCCGGGTTTTTTGATCAGTTCGTTGGTTTGCGTGCCCGCCACGCTCCCTTCGCCAGCGGCGACGAGGCGCGCGATGAACTCCGGCTCGCCGAGCCCGCGCCGGATCCCTACGGCTCTGCGCCCGCGCGCAAATCGCCCGCCGCCAAATCCTCCAAACGCCGCTAGGTTATGGCCATCGCCCTCGACTCCAACATTCTCATCGACGTCCTCGGCCAGCCCACCGAGCACACCCCGCACGCGGTCGAAACGCTCAACGCCGCCCTCACCCGCGGCGCACTCATCATCTGCCCCATCGTCGCCGCCGAGACCTCGCTCTACTTCGCCTCCGCCGACGAGACCGAGGACACCTTCAAGCGGATGCAGATTCGCCTCTCGCCTTTTGGCTGGCGCGACCTGCACCTCGCCGGCCGGATTTTTTTGGAATACCGGAAGCTCTCCGCCAAACCCCGGGAGCGCGTGGTCGCCGATTTTCTCGTCGCCGCCCATGCCTTTTACCAGGCCGACGAACTTATCACCCGCGACCGCGGATTCTACCGGCACTATTTTCCGAAATTGAAAATCACCCACGTCGGCCCCGACTCAAAATGAGCCTACCCACCCAACTCACCGCCGAACCCCGACCCGGCCGCTACCGTCACTACAAAGGCAAAGACTACCAGGTCGTCGGCCTTGCCCGTCATTCCGAGACCGAGGAAATCCTCGTCGTCTACAAACTCCTCTACGGCGACTTCAGTCTCTGGGTGCGCCCGCACGCGATGTTCACCTCCACCGTCACGCTGCCCGACGGCGCCGTGACGCCGCGCTTCGCGTACGTGGGGCCGGAGTAGCAGCACCTCAGCCAACTTCACCCGGCGTCAAACCGGGCGTCTCCAGCCCCAAAACGAGCTGGCGTTCACGAACAAGCGCCTCGCGATCATCCGGGAAAAAAACAACGCTGCCCCCGGTCTCCGTCGCGTCCTTGAGGCTGATACCAACGTCACATGAGATTTGGACCTTTGTAGGCCGTCCGCTGGCGGACGCACCGAGCGCCTGCAAGCCGGCTGCCTACGACGGAAAGTCTAAAAACCAAACGGCGCTGGTATGAGTACGAGCAGCTTCGCCAAGCCTTCGCCGCTCTTGGCGAGGGCGCCGAACCATCGAAAGCCCGCGACCCGTTCCGGGCGTTTCGCCCTCACCGAACCCGAGCCGCCCGCGCGCCTGTCCTTCGATAACGGGATGATGAACGCCGGCTCAAACTAATCCAGCGGACTGGGCTCGTCACTTGGCCGAACGGCTCACTTCGGCCCAGACCCGCTCCAACACCGGCCGGATCACCCGGGTAAACTCGACGTAGGCCGGCGGGTGAAAATGCAGTTTGTCCTCTTTGTAGAGATCGAGCCGCGGATGGCCGGCCGCATCGACCAGCGCCGGGTTGATATCGACAAAAAAACGATGCGGCGTCGCGGCGCAATACGCACGGGCCAGCGCGTTGTAATGATCGACCTGCTCCCAACGGCCCACCCGATCCGGCGACCGCGTGCTGGAGACAAAAATGATCCGCGTCTGCGGCAAAGTCGCCTGCACCCGCTCCGAGAAGGCCCGAAACCGCGCAAAAATCGCCGCCGGGTCCTCGGCCACCGCACCCGCCTTGAGATCGTTGCTGCCGCAATAGTAGACGATGACCTTGGGCGCATATGGCGTGATAACTTGGTCGAACCGCGCGAGCTGGTCACCCGTGCGCGATCCGCCAAACGCCCGGTTCAACACCGGCAATGGCGCCATCTGCTCCGGTACCGTGGTCCACTGCCGAAAGATGCTACTGCCGACAAAAACGATGCCGCCGGGGGCAAAAGGAGTCGCGCGGTCCTGTTCGGCAAAGGCGTCGAACGTCGGTTGATACTGCTTCCAGCGTTTGGCGGCTTCCTCGGCCGGCGAAAGGATTTCCGCCGCCCAACCCGAAGTCACGGCGCAGCAAAATGAAAGCAGGAGCAGGATTTTTTTCATACAAAAAAGCGGATGAAGAACTGACAGAACAGAGCCCCGACCACCGTCATGGCAAAGCCCCAAAGCAACATTTTCCGGAACAGGGCACGTTCATTCTCGCCCTCGGGCCGGGCCGCGATCGCGAGCGCGCCGATGGTCGAGAGCGGCGAGACATCGACGATCATGGCCCCCACCCCGATGCTCAGCGCGACTTGCAGCGGATCCCCGCCCCCCAGCTTCTCGACGAAGCCGGCCACGGCGGGAATGAACGCCGGATACACGACGCCCGAAGTCGAGCTGTAGGTCGAAATCATGCCCGTGCAGAACGCCATCGCCCCATTGGCCGTGGCCGGCGTCGCCACGTGGGCGAGCAACGTCGTAAATAGATCCATGCCACCCGTCTTTTCGAGCACGGCGATCAACACGCTAACGCCCGTAACCGTGACGATCACCGCCCACGGAATACTCGCAAACGCGCGCGTGTCATCGAGCGCACCCGCCACGATCAGCACCGACGCCGCGGCAAACGCCGAGAGGCCCGGGTTGACCCGCAAAAATACGACCGCCGCGATCCAGCTCGCCAGCACGCCCAACGAAAACCATTGGGAGCCGGTCAACGCCGGCGGCCGTTCGCCGACCGAACCTCGACCCGCGCGGAATAACTTGAGGCCGCCAAACAAAAAGTAAGCGGCCAGCGCCACGACGGTGTGGGCCACGAAGGCCGCCGCGAACACCTGCCCGTCGTGTCCCGGGAGACCGGCTTTCTGCATCTGCGTATGCATGATCAGGCCCACCGAACTGATCGGCGAAAGATTCCCCGCGTTGGCGCCGTTGGCGACCATCAGAGCGGTCAGAAATGCCGACACGCCGGCCCGATGGCCGATGCCCATCGCGAGCGGCGCGATCAGCGCGGTCGCCGCGATCGCGCCCGGTCCAATCGACGAGAGTACCCCGGCCATCAAAAAAAACACCACCGGCAGCAATGCCGCGCGCCCCCCGCAAAGCCGCACCGCCCGCCGGGCCAACGCTTCCAAGGTGCCGTTTCGTTGCACCACCCCAAAGAGCAACGTCACCCCGACGAGC
>CAMBRG010000086.1 GCA_945869845.1 Opitutus sp. GAS368
GGTCGCTTTTGCGGCGTTCTTTACCCTCAACGACGATCCGGCGCTGCGGCGAGCGGCGCGGGCAGGCGACGCGATGACGTGGCTGCGGGTGGAATTTCGCTTGAGCGACGCGCAGGCGGCGGCGGTGAAAAAGCTACACGACGACTTCAGTGTGGAGTGCGGCGAGCACTGCGCGGCGATCCTCGATGCGCGGGAACGCAAGGCGCCCGCGGCGGAGATCGCACGGCTGGAGCGGGTGTGCGTCGACGCGATGACGCAGCATTTCAAAAACGTCGCGGCATTGATGCCGGCGGAGCAGGGGCACCGTTATCTTGGGATCGTGCAACCGCGGGTGGCGGATCACGATCATGCCGGGGCGCCGAACGTGCGGGTGAAGCCTTGATGAAGGCGACGGGCGAGGGTCGAGGAGCGACGGGAGGTGACGAAGAGATAGAGCGCGCGGCGGCGGAGGATGCGGTGCTCATGGCGCGGGTGCGGACGGGAGACGAGGCGGCGATGGGAGTCCTGATCGGCCGTTGGGAGTTGCCGGTGAAACGGGTGATTGCGCGGATCGTGTTCAACGCGGGCGAGGCCGAGGAGCTGGCGCAGGAGACGATGGTCCGCGTGTGGCAAAGGCGGGAACAGTTTCGAGCAGGGGCGGCGGTGCGGCCGTGGATTTTTGCGATCGCGGTGAATGTCGCGCGCAACCGACTGCGTTGGTGGCGGCGACGGCCGACGATCGCGCTCGAAGAGTGGATCGAGACGGAAGACGGGGAGAGGGAGGGACGGAGAGAAGGAGAGACGAGGAGAACCGGAGACGGTGGCGGGCTGGAACGGGCCGAGCGGGCGGCGGCGGTGCAGGCGGCGGTGGCGGCGCTGCCGGGGGCATTGCGCGAGGCGCTGGTGCTGTTTGAATATGAAGGCCTGCGACAGGCAGAGATCGCGGCCATGCTGGGCTGCTCGGTGAAGGCCGTGGAATCTCGGGTGGCGCGGGCGAAAGAAAAACTACGCGCGGCGCTGATGCCGTGGGCGTAGGCGAGGAGCCGCCGGAGAAGAACGCCAATCTAATTCGCCGAGGAGCGAACGCGTAGGACTGCCGCTTCGGCTGCTCACCGACGCGGGAGGGCGGCGGTGGATTGCCGGCGGGGTGGGGCTGACTGAGGGCGCAAAAAAGCCCGATGGGGACATCGGGCTCGGGCTCCGGGGTAGAAAATCGGTTACTTGGCGGGCTCGAACTTCACGTCTTCCAAGACCCAATCTTTGCCTTGGCGAGACATCTGGCCGGTGAGGGCGGCGCCGACTTTGGCGGCGGTGAGCGTGGGGGCGTCGACTTTGAACTGCATTGTCATCGCGCGCATGAAGCCGGGAATTTCTTCGTGCTTCACGCGGAGGGCGGATTTGTCGGCGTCGACGGCGACGACGACGCCGCGCAGGGCGTAGCGTTTGATTTCGGGCGCGGCGGCGGGCGCGCTCGGGTTGGCGGCGGCCGGTGAGGCCGGGGCGGCGGCTTCGGTGTTGCAGCAGCAGACGGCTTTGCCTTTGCAGCAGGCGCAGCCGCAGTTTTTGTCGGCGGTTTTTTCGGCGGCGGCGCGGAGGGTGATGGGTGCGAGGGCGGCGAGGGCGAGGGCGAGGAAGGCGAGAAGTTTCATGGTGGGTGGGTGTTGAGCGAAGTGAGAGGTGGAAGCGGTTTAAGGCAAATCAGGGCAGGGCGGGAGCGATGCAGAATTCTTGAGCGACGAGCGTCGAGGTCGGAGTCGGACGACGGAGGATGAGGGCGGCCTGGGGGACGAGCGGCGCAGGGTTGAAGGTGATCGTGCGAACGCGGGGGTAGTCGCCGGTTTGGGTGAATGAAATGAGCAGTGAGCCGTCGAGGCGGAGGGCGGCGCGGGGGAAACCGCCGGTGCGGGCCTGGGTGGTGGTGGTGAGAAGTTGCGGAGCGGAGAGCTGGCCGTTGGGGAAAAGGCGGCGGGCGTAAAGACCGGCGGCGTTGTTTTCCGATTTCATTTCCAGCCAGAGGATGACAGCGGAGCGATCGGGCAGGGCGACGGTTTCCAAGCGGCCGATGGGTCGGCCGAGGTCGATTTGAACAGGGGTGGTGAGGGTCGCGCCGGCATCGACGGAGGTGCGGGCGAAGACGCGGGCGCTGCCTTCGGCGGCGGTGAACCACGAAACGGCGAGGGTGGAGTCGAGGGAGTCGGCGGCGGGGCCGTTGACGGGGCAGGCGGCGATTTTCCAGCCATCGTCACGGAGGGTGGCGGGCTTGGTCCACGAGGCGGTGGCAAGGTCGAAGGTGGTGTGGAGATTGTCGCGGATCTCGGTCGGCGTGTGGCCGCGGTAGCCGACGAAGACGCGGTCGAAGGGGAGGACGGCGACGGTGTTTTGGCAGCAGGTGCAGACG
The DNA here is from genome assembly GCA_945869845.1 of Opitutus sp. GAS368. Taxonomy (GTDB): domain Bacteria; phylum Verrucomicrobiota; class Verrucomicrobiia; order Opitutales; family Opitutaceae; genus Tous-C4FEB. The sequence continues at coordinate 2,378 of CAMBRG010000086.1, forward strand.
TCGGGATCGACGGTCCAATCGCCGAGGCTCGTGCCGTCGGGTCCGAGGAGGCGGGCGAGGAGTTTCATGGACGGGGCGTAGGGAGCCGTGGGATCTTTGGCGGGACGGGGGGCGTTGGGATCGCGCTTGGGACGGGGCGCGGCGTGCGGGTCTTGCTTGCGAGTGCTTTCAAGCCAGACGGCGAGGGTGCGGCCCTGACTGAGCGGGGCGAGGGCGACGAATTCGTGACCGAGCCGAGCCGGCGTGCGCCACGTGCGACCGCCGTCAGCGGAACGGGAAAACCAACCCTCGTAGCCATGGGCGTCGGGGCCGGATTTTTGAAACCACTGGGCGGTGAGGGCGCCGTCGGTGCCGACGGCGAGCGTGGCGAAGTCGGCCCAGTTTTCCATCAGGAGCGGAGTCGTGACGATGGGGCGAGGAGTGGAGAACGCGGTGGCGTTGGGCGCGAGGGTGGCGTGCCAGAGCGTGCGCGCGTTGGGCGCGGAGTTGGCGGGGGCGGGGCCGTAGTAGGTGAGGTGAAGGGTGCCGTCGGGGGCGCGGGTGAGGCTCGAGCACTGGGTGTCGGCGGGGGCGGGGGGGGAGATTGAGGGATTTTCGATTTTTGATTGGGGATTTTCGATTGGCGCGGCGGAGGCGGAGGGGAGGAGCGCGGTGAGGAAGAGGGAAAGGAAGGCACTCATGAGGCGTTTTTTTTTGACCACGGATGGAGACGGATGGAGACGGATAAATTCAGAGGAAACAAAGGGAGCCGGATGGGAGGCCGGCCCCGGAGTGGAGCAAGAGAAAGATTTAGAAGGAGGTGCGGAGGCTGAGTTCGGCGGAGATGGGATCGGCGAGGCGGCGCATGGTGGTGCCTGCGACGGGTTCGTAGTCGGCGTCGAGGAGGTTGCGGCCGCGGAGCGTGATCGTCGCGCGGTGCCACGGATAACTCACGGCGGCATCGAGGGCGGTGTAGGCTTTGGCGATGACGGAGTTGTTGGTGTTGCCGAAGCGTTCGCCGACGTAGCGGGGGCCGCCGCTAAACGTGAGGCCGGAGGCAAAACGTTTTGAGACAAACGCATTGCTCACCCACTCGGGCACATTGGAGGGGATTTTGCCTTTCCGCGAAATGACGCCGGTGCCGAGGTTTTCGTTGAACGCGCCGAACTCGGCGGCGGTGTAGGCGGCGTTGAGTTCGATGCGCCAGCCGTCGGCGGGCGAGAGGGCGAGGGCGGCTTCGACGCCGGAGGATTTCTGCGAGCCGATCTGCTGGCTGATGCGCACGCCGGTGGTGGGATCGAGGGTGGAGGTGAGCAGGTCGTTCTTCTCGATGTCGAAGTAGGCGAAGGTGAAGTCGAGCCGGTCGCGGAGGAGCGAGCCTTTGAGGCCGACTTCGAACTGACGGCCCTTTTGCAGGGAGAAATCCGCGTTGGCGAGGGCGAGGCCGACGAGTTGGGAAACGGGCTCGGCGGCGGTGCTATAGGCCGCGTAGGCATTGAGGGTTTTGGTGGCGGACCAGACGAGGCCGGCGCGGCCGGTGAGGGGACGGTAGCCTTTTTTGAAGGTGGCGAACGGGGTGGGCGTGGCGGTGGTGGGGTTGAACAGAGTGTCGCGCTGGAGGGAGATGTGATCGTAGCGGACGCCGCCGACGAGTTTCAGAGCGGGCGTTAGTTCGAGGATGTTTTCGGCGAAGAAGGCGTGGGTGCCGACCATGACGCGGGAAGTCTTTTGTTCGCGGGCGACGGGGCCGCGGCCGACGTCGGGGTTGAGCAACGACACGCTGGAGAGGACGGTGGGGACGTTGCCGGGAGCGCCGCCGCGGATCTGGTCGTTGTGCTCGAGGCTGGCGCCGATGAGGAATCGGTTGGTGAGGCCGAAGAGCGGGCGGCGGAGGGAGAGGTCGAGGCGGTTTCCGAGGAGCACGTCGTCGCGGTAAATATGGAGAAAGGAGGAGCGGGCGACGAGGCGGGTGAGGGGATTCCACGTGTTGGTCTCCAGGTTGCGCCATTTGAGGAGCTGGGTGGCGACGTAGGTCTCGTTGCGGAGTTCGAGGTCGGGGGCGAGGGTGAGCTCGGCGCGGAGACGGTTGAAGGAGTTTTCGGTGTCGGCGTAGTTGTCGAGGATGTTGTAGTTGGTGCGGCGGGCGGCGGGATCGACGCGGGGATTCACGAAGCGGTCGGTGGCGGCGTTGAAAAGGCGGACCTCGGGTTGGGCGCCGGCAACGGTGGTGTTGACGACGGCGTCGTAGACGACGGGGTTGCCGTAGTAGCTCTCGACGGAATCGGAAAGCCAGGTGGTGAAATAGGTGAGAGAAAGTCGGTCGCTCACCCGCCAACCGAGGGCACCGGCGAGGCCGAGGTAGTCCTGCGAGTTGCGGTCTTGGTAGCCGCCGGTGGAGTTGAAGACGAGGTCGGCGCGGTAGCTGAGCGTTGAGGGTTGAGAGTTGAGAGACGGGAGCGGGCCGCCGAGGCCGACGCCGAGGCGGTAGCTGGACCACGGTCCGATGCTGGCGAGGAGTTCGCCGCGGCGGGTGCGGTCGGGATTTTTCGAGACGTAGTTGATCGCGCCGCCGACGGCACCTTCGCCGAACATGAGCGACGAAGGGCCTTTGAGAACTTCGACGCGGTCGAGGAGAAACGAGTCGACGGTGCGCGAGGATTGCGAGGCGGTGTTTTGGCGGATGCCGTCGCGGAGGATGGTGACGTTGTTGCCGCCGAAACCGCGCGTGGAGTAGGTGGGGATGGAGCCGAAGCTGGTGCCGCCGGTCATGCCGACGGCGGACTCGACGGATTCGACGGCGGTGCGGAGACCGCGGAGCTGCATCATCTCCTGAGTGATGACGGAGACGCTGGCGGGCAAGTCGCGCACGGCAAGGCCGAGGCGGGAGCCGGTGGCGGGGGCGGCGTCGAGGGGGAGGGAAAAGTTTTTGGCCTTTTCGGCGATGACGTCGATGCGGTCGAGCACGACGAGGTCGTCCTTGGCGGCGGGTTTGGTCGTCTGCGCGGAAAGGGCGGAGGCGAGAAGGAGGGAGCAGAGGGAGAGACGGAGAGAAGGAGAAAAGGAGATCGAGGGAGACATGGTGAACGGATGCGCAATGGATTTATTCACGCCGGCGTGCGCGCGAACGCGGCGGCGAGGTTCGCGCGGACGCGAACGGAGTGGAGGTGATCGCGCAAAAAACCGGCGCCGATCAGGCGGGACGTGTGGGCGCGCTAGGCGCGCGGGGGCGGGAGCGGCGGCGCGGCGCGCTCGGCGGAAGTCAAGCGAGGGGCGGAGTCGAACCACGCGGACACGGGGGAAAGATCGAAAAGGAAAAACGCCTCGGGCTCGTGGGTGAGCGGAATCTTGCCGGCGAATTTTTCGGCGGAGGCGGGGGCGCTGGCGTGGTTGGGGGAATTTTTCGCGGAGTCGACGGCGGTGCAGATTTCGCAACGGCCCTCGGGGCTGAACGTGCGGGTGACGGCGGCCTCGAGGGAAAGTGTGCGGACGTTGTCGGCGAACATGCGCGCGTAAGCAAAGGTCTGCACCAAGTCCCAGTGGCTCCCCGTGGCGAGAAGCCACGCGGTGAGCGTGAAGACGAGGGAGAGTTTGCGGCGCATCTTTTTTAACGACGAGGCGCGGATTTCAGGAGGCCGGGACGGCGAAGGTGAGGTTGCCCCAGTAGCTCTGCCAGTCGTAGCCGGGGACGTCTTTGAGCGGGATCATGTGGACGAGGCTGATCATCCACGGGCCGGCGTAGGGGAGATCGAAGACGATGGAGCCATCGGCGGCGGAGCGGCCTTTGAGGGTGACGAGAATTTTGTCGCGGTGATGCCAAGCGCGGACCTGCGCGCCGGGAAGGGGTTGGCCGTCGAAGGTGATAGTGAAGCCGAGGCGCGAGCCGGGGCGGGCGGCGAAGGGATCTGACTGAGGGGTAATTTCGAGACGCTGGCCGGTGCGGACGGCGTAGGTGGAGTCGGATTTTTCGCCGACGCGGACGAGAGTTTTGACGCAGCGCAGGTAGCGTTCGCGGCCGGGCTCGTTCTCCTGTTTGGCGGCTTTTCGGGCGGCATCAATGAACTCGAGGCCGTCGGAGTTCAGGTAGCTGAGGAATTTGTCGGGGGAGAGCGTGATGGTGCTCGGGTGAGCATCCTCGGCGATGAGGTGGGTGCCGGGTTTGGCGAGGGTGAGTGGGAGGGCGTCGAGGCCGGGGGCGGCGGGGACTTTAGACTGGAGGTCGACAACGCCGGCGGCGGAGTAGTGGCGGAGGGCGGCGACCTTCTCGGCCGTGAAGGGACGGACGACGCCGGTGAAATCTTCGCCGACATTGAGGGAGAGCGAGAGCGGGGCGTTGGGCGCGACGAAGAACTTATCGGGAGCGAGCCAGAACTCGTGGGCGAGGAGGGGCGCGGAGAAAAGAAGGAGGGTGGGCAGGGCGCGGAGAGATTTCATGGGAAAATGGTGTTAAGATGCGGATCGCGGAAGTGAGCCAAACGCGAATCTGGCGGAGGATGATTCTTCCAGAGATACGGCGAGCGTGATCTTTAGGATGCAACTTTACGGGCCGGTGAGAAACTCGCCGGGCTCCGGCGGAGCAGGCGCGAAGACGGCAGCAAGCCGAGATCACGACGACGGAACGTAGGCCGACGGAGGAGGGCCGACGCGACGAACGAAAACTCAGACCAGGGCTCGCGGCGGCGGCACAGGGGGCGCGGCGCGGCTGGAGGCAGGGACGGATTGGTCGCTAAGCGACCACGAGAAAGAGGCTGACGAAAGGGATAGCGGAGTGGCGGGCGCGGGGGCGAAGACGAGATGGATTTTCTCGAGGGTCTTGCCCGGAGCGGTGGGCGCGGCGGGATTCGTGGCGTCCTGCGATTTGGCGGTGGCGACGATTTCGCACACGCTGCACGTCGCGCCGGCACTGAAGGTTTTTTGCACGGCCTGCGTGAAGGACATCGACTCCGAGTAGGTTGCGATCATCCGGCCCCAGGCGAACGTCTGCACCAAGTCCCAGTGACTGCCGGTGGCGAGAAGCCACGCGCACAGCGTGAGGACGAGGGAGAGTTTGCGGCGCACGAATTGGGAGCGAACGGAGCGGAACGGATTTGGCAAGTGCAGCGTGCGGCGCGGGGGAAGGACAGAAGCGCGGTGGGGTCACCCCGCCACCATTTCTTATGAGGCTGAAGGCCGGGCTTCAGGGGGCGAAGGACTCGTCGTCGGGGGTGTGGAGTTTTTTGTCGGGGCCAGCGCTGGTGATCGTCATGCGCGTGGCGCTTTCAGCGTGGAAGAAGAACGGGGTGCCCCAGCGGTCGGTGAGTTCGCCCTCGCGGTTGATCGCGGGGTGGTCGGGCGGGATGAGTGCGAGGCGAAGTTGATTTTGGCCGGTGAGGGTAGCGGTAATTTCGGAGTTGAGACCGACGGGGTTGCCGCTGCGGGGAAAATTGGAGCGGAAAGTTTCAAGCACGAGGGCGACGAGGCGGAGGTCGTCGTCGATCGTGGCAGCCGGCGAGTTGAGGGCGTCGGCGAGGGTGCTGCGTTCGGGGGCGGGCGGGGGAATTTTCGATTTTTGATTCTGATCTGTCGCTGCGCTCGGTAACTCGATTTTCGATTCGGCGGCGGGGGCGGGCGGAGGGAGGGAGGTAGGAGTGGGGGCGGGGCGGAGGAAGAGCCACACGAGTACCGCGATCGCGGCGACAAGCGCGAGGGTGAGGGCATTTTGGCGGAGCACGGCGGAGGGGCGGCGCGGAACGCGGGCGGGGGAGCGGGCGTCGGCGAGCGACGCCCTTACAGGAAGCCGAGGTTGGGTTTCGCGAAGCGGCCGATGTTGGGGAGGACGGTCGGAAGATCGGTGGCGCTCACGCCGAACCAAGTCGCGAGCGTCGCGGCGTATTCGTCCACGCTGGTCGTGGGAATCCAGCGGCCTTGGCCGGTGTCGTCGGGGCCGTTGATCGTGAGCGTGGGCATCTTGCCGTAGAGTTCGCGGCCCTTGACGGCGCCGCCGATGACGAAGGCGTGGCTGCCCCAGCCGTGGTCGGAGCCGTCGCCGTTGGAGCGGTACGTGCGGCCGAAGTCGGAGGCGGTGAAGGTGGTGACCTGGTTCGCGACGCCGAGCTCGACGGTGGCTTTATAGAAGGCGTTAACGGCTTGGCTGATTTGTTGGAGGAGGCCGGCGTGGGAGCCAGCGACGGGATCGGTGTTGTTGAGCTGGGCGGCGTGGGTGTCCCAGCCGCCGAGCTGCACGAAGAAAATCTGGCGCTTGAGGCCGAGGGTGGGCGAGGCGCCGATGAGGCGGGCGACCATGCGGAGCTGAGACGCGGCGGAGGTGAGGCCGGTGCCGGTCGTGCTGGTGGTGCCGGCGGTGGTGGGGAACGGCGTGGTGATAGCGGGCGCGGCGGCGAGAACGGTGTTGAGCAGATCGGCGCTGACGATGGCGTCGCCGGAGGCGGAGCCGAAAGCGGTTTCAAACAGGGCGGACTGGCCTTGGGCGAAGATGTCTTTTTGGGCGCGGAAGCGGATGCCGTCGGCGCTGGTGGCCGAGGAGGTGGAGCCCTGCAATGTCACCGCGCCGGAAGTGCTGACGGAGTATTGGCTGACCTTGGACCCGATCTCGAAGGTATTTTTACCGGCGAGGCTGACCGACATGGAAATCTGGTCGCTCGTGTTGAGGTTGTTGACGAGGTCGGCGACACGGCCGCCCCAGCCGGTGGCGGTGGGTTTATCGGGGACGCTGTGTTGCCATTGGACCTGTTGATCGCTGTGCGAGAAAAGCTGAGGGGGGAGCGGGACGGATTTGGCGTTGTATTGGGTTTTGGTGGTGGGGTAAACGAGGGTGCCGACGTTGGCGAGGAAGGCGGCTTGGCCGGAATTGAAGAGGGTGTTGAGTTCGGCGACGGACGGGTGGAGGCCCCAGGTGCGGCCGTCGGAGGTCTTGGGGTTGAAGGGGAGAAGGCTGGCTTGAGGAATCGCGAGATTGGAGCGGGCGGAGGCGTAAGCGGCGTAGTCGGAGCCGGTCGGGATGATGAGATTATTGGCGTCGTTGCCGCCGTTGAGGAAGAGGCAGATGAGGGCCTTGTAATCGGAGCCGATGCCGGAGGCGGCGGCGGTGGACGGGACTTGGGGGCCGTTGGCGGGGCTGGCGGCGGCGGCCATGAGGCGGAGGCTGCCGAGCGCGGAGAGCAGGCCGGTGGTGCCGACGGCGGCGCAGCAGGCGGAGCCGAGGAACTCGCGGCGGGTGGGCTTGGGGGAAGGGGCGGATTTCTTGTTCACGGGGAAAGGAAGATTTTTGTTTTTGATTTCGGAGTGCGGAGCGGGAGCGGGAGCGGGAGCGGGGGCGGGGGCGAGGGGCGAGGGCGCGGGCGGGCGAGGGAGGGCGAGAGCGCGGGCGAGGGAGGGCGGGTCGGAGACCCTGCCCTACTTTTATTTTTGGATGGAGGCGGCGGGGGAAGTGAGGACGAGGAGGACGGCGTTGCGCACGCGATCGATGGTGCTCGTGGCAGTCGGCAGAGCAGTAAGCGCGGTCGTGATGCGCGTGCGCGTGGCGGAGGTGAGCGAACCGGAGGCTAGGATCAAGTTGAGGTGATCGACGAGGGCCGCGGGGGTCGCAACGAGGGTTTGCTCGAAGGAAAAATCCGGGATGACCACGTAGGGCGCGGCTGGAGTGGGGACGCCGCCGCTGGTGGGGATGGCGGCGTTGACGTAGTTGCGCAGGGCGTTGGGGACGCTGATGGCGAAGCTGTCGTCGGTGATTTCGAATTCGGGGGCGACGAGGCCGGCGGAGGCAAGGGGGCCGGGCAGGACGTAGTCGGGACGGTAGAAATTGAAGACGGTGGGGGCACGCACCGCGGCCTGGGCGAGGGTGGTTTGCGTGCTATCTAAGCGCGTGGAAGGGAACGTATTAGGTGTTTGGTTGATTTGGGCGGCGGTGGCGGGGCGCGGGGTGGCGCTGGTGATCGGCACGCCGTCGACGGTGTTTTGATAGCCGAGGAAGCGGCCGCTGGTAGAGGAGGCGTTGAAGGAGCGCAGGAGGCCGGTGAGGCGGAGGAGCGGCTCCTTGAGTTTGCCGTAGGACGAACTGGCGGCGACGACGGGCGAGCGGGCTTCGTGGTCGGTGAGGATGGCACGGACGACGGCGGCAAGATCGCCGCGAGTGCCGGAGCCGTTGTTTACGAACTTTTGGGCGACACGGTAAACGTAGGCGGGACTCGGGTTGCTGGTGACGAGCCGTTGGATGAGTTGCTTCGAGATGAACGGGGCGGTGTTGGGGTGGGCGAAGAGGGCGTCGAGGGTGAGCTGAAGATCGCGCGCTCCGCCTTGCGCGGCCGGGATCGGCGTCTCGAGGACGGGCGAAAGATTTTTGACACCGTCATCGTGGAACGCGGGGAAAAGGGCCATCGGCCGGGTGAAGCCGCTGACGGAGTTGCCGCCGGTGCGGAAATTGGTGGTGTCGGAGTAGGCCCAGCCGGTGAAGATTTTGGCCACCTCGGTGATGGTCGTCTGATTGTAGGTGGGTTCGGGGAGTCCGCCGGTCCCGAGGGCGAGGGTGCCGTCGGGCTGGAGCATCGAAAGCCCGATGGTGAAAAGCTGCATGATCTCTCGGGCGTAGTTCTCGTCGGGCGCGGTGCCGGCGATGGGGTCAGCTTTGCTGTTACGGAGGGAGCTTAGGTAGCTGCCCATCGTCGGGTGGAGGGTGACGTTTTCGAGGAGGGTGCGGAAGTTGCCGAAGGCGCCGTTGCCGAGGAGATCGTAGTAGTGGGCGACGGGTTCAGTCTGGTTGTCGCCGCCTAGGCTCACGTCGGAGATGACGAGGATTTGGCTGAGGGCGAAGGCGACGCGTTGGCGGAGTTGGTCCGGCGCGGTGAGGGCGTTTTTGAACCACGCGGACTGGCGATTGGGCGGGTGGATGGCGTTCCAATTGGTGAAGCTGCCGCTGCCGCCGTAGGTGGTGCGGTCGGCGAGCACGGCGGCTTGGTGGGACGTGTAAGGCAGGGCGATCTGAGCGGTGATCCAGGTGTCGAGGTTGCCGCCGGTGAGGGCGTCGATCTCGGATTTCTTCGGGCCGAAAGTGGCCTGGGTGAGGAAGCGGGCGGCATCGGTGGCGGTGACGCCGGTCAAGGCGACGGCCGGCGGGGCGGCGGGGGCGACGAAGGTTTGGGAGCCTGAGCCGATGATGAAGGCGCCTTTGACCTCACCGGTGGGGAAGCGGGCCGTGTCGAGGCGGACCGCGATGTTGCCGGACTTAAGCGCGGCGAGCAGGGCGGCGGTGGAGTGCTGGCCGGTGGGGGCGAAGGTCCATTGGGCGCCGTTGACTTGGCTGGCGGTGCCGAGGTTGAAGACAAAATCTTCATTGGGCCCGAGCACGAGATACGCGTTGGTGACGGGGGAGCTGAGGTTGGAGGAGGAGACGTTCACGGCGGCAAGCGTGCCGCTGGAGCTGAGCAAGATCGTGGCGGTGCCGGAAGCGGTGGAGCCGCCGGTGGCCGTCGTGGTGGGGCGAATCGAGGCGAGGTAGAGGGTAGAAGGGCTGTCGGCGATCGTGACGGTGGCGGACGTGGATGAGGCGGTGTAGGACGGGCCGGCCGCGACGGTGACGACCACGGTATCGTTACCCTCGTTCTGCACGTCGGGGTTGGGCGAGAGCGGAACGCGCACGGTGCCGGCGCCGGCGGGGAACGTCACGGTGCCGGAGAGAAACGGATAGTCGAAGCCGTTGATGGCGGAGCCGCCGACGGTGTAGGTGGCGGTGAGCGGGGTGAGGGTATCGCCGGTGCGGGTGAAGGTGAACTCGCCGGGGTTGGTGCCGGATTCGTCGCTGGTGGCTTTTGAGGCGGTGATGCTGACGAGGGGGAGACTGGCGGGCGTGAGGTCGTAAACCTCGACCAATGAGACGCCGGTGGTGTCGCCGACGCCGCTCACCTGGACGGTGTAGGCGCCGGGGGCGAGTTCGACGAGCACGGCGGAGTCGCGGCTGGCGGGGGCAAATGGGTAGCCGGTGTAGTTGGCGATGGCTTCGGCGAGGGCTGCGGCGGAGGCCGGGGTGGGGCCGGTGGGGGTGCCCCAGTCGTTGTTGGCGGCGTAAGTGATCGTGTTGCCGGGATTGGTGACGGCGAGCGTGGGATCGGCCAGAACGCCGGGAACGCCGAGGGCGGTGAGCGCGGGGCCGGCGGCGCGGATCAGCAAACGGCGAGTGCCGGCGCCGGCAGAGATGTTGATGCCGGGAATAGTGACGGCGGCGCCGGTGCCGACTTGGGCGCGGGCTGACAAGCTGGTGAGTCGGTTTGAGCCCGAGGTGGCACCGATTTCGTAAAGCTCGATGATGGCGATGCCGGAGGTATTGCCGGCGCCGCCGACCGTGGCGGAGTAGGCCCCGGGCGGGAGCGTGACGATGAGGGCGGCGTCGCGGGAAGCGGCGGAAGCAAACGGGAACGCGCCGAGGGAGCTAAAGGTGGCGGCGGTGACCGCGGTGGCCGTGCCGAGGGGGGTGCCCCAGTTGTCGTTGCGCGCGATTTCGGCGCCGTCTTTGAACAGAGTGAGCACCGGATCGGCGAGGACGGCACTGCCGAGACCGAAGGGAGCTGGGGAGAGCGTGGGGCCGGCGGCCCGAATCAGCACTTGGCGGCTGGGACCTGGACCGACGACAAAGCCGGTGAAAAGCTGGTTGGCGTCGGTGCCGACCTGGGCGCGGGTGGAGAGGCTGGAGAGACGAGTCTCCTGGGCGCGGAGGGACGAGCCGAGGGAAGCGAGAACGAGGCCGGTGAAAACGAAGCGGATCAGATTGAGGGGGAGGCGGATCATGGGCGGAGGGGCAGAATCGGCACTTGACCGGGTGAAGTTAAGGGAAATTGGAGACCGGCCGAGACATCGGCATCACGGCAGATCGTGACGCGAAAGGAACAAGGAAGTAACTCGGCGGCGGCAATTTTTTGAGAAGAACATGCTGCTCGGCGGATTTTTAGGAAATTTTCTCCGAACCGGGCCCGGCGGTTCGGATCGGCCGAAGGCTTACCGGATCGTGCGCAGCTGGATGGCGTCGACGAGGCGGTCTTGGGAAACGATGTCGGTGACGACGATGATTTTATCACCGGGAACGACGTGGCCGAGGCGGCGCAGGGTGAGGATGGCGTTCTCGATGGTGACGTCGGGCTCGGAGGAGAGCGGCAGGAGGTAAGGCTCGACCGCACGGAGCAGGCGGAGCTGGCGCAGGAGCGGGAGGTGCGGAGTGAAGGCGAGAATCAGCGAATGCACGGGACGGAGTGCAGCGAGGCCGTGGGCCGTGAAACCGTGGCGGGTGAAGGTAAGCAACTTCGAGCGCGGGATCTCGTTGGCGAGGACGACGGCGGAGTGCAGCACCTTCATGCGCTCGGAGGTAAAGACGGCGGTTTCGCGGAGGGCGGGGGCTGCCTCGCGCTCGATGCGGCGGGAGATTTTGTCGAGCGTCTGCACGCAATCGAACGGGTATTTACCGATGGTGGTCTCGCCTGAAAGCATCACGCAATCGGCCTGTTCGTAGACGGCGTTGGCGACATCGGTGATCTCGGCGCGGGTGGGCACGGGCTGGGTGATCATCGACTCGAGCATGTGGGTCGCGATGATGACGGGCTTGCCCTGGGCGATGCAGGATTGGACGGCGCGGCGCTGGATGACGGGGAGTTCCTCAAAGGGGCACTCAATGCCGAGATCGCCGCGCGCGACCATAATGGAATCGGTGGCGGCGATGATCTCGTCGAGGTTGGTGATGGCGGACTGGTCCTCGATCTTGGCGATAATGCGGACGAGGGATTTCTTTTCTTCGAGATAGGTGCGCAGCAAGGTGATGTCGGCGGCGGAGCGCACGAAGGACAGCGCGAGAAAGTCGATGCCCTCCTCGAGGCCGACGTTGGAGTCGGCGCGGTCCTTCTCGGTGAATGAAGGTAAATTGACGGTGACGCCGGGGAGGTTGATGTGGCGTTTGGATTTAAGCTCGCCGGGGATGAGAACGCGGCAGCGGATGTGGGCGTGATCTTTGGCGAGAACTTCGAGGCGGATGAGGCCGTTGTCCACGAGGACGGTGTCGCCGATGGCGATGTCGTTGACGAGGTCCTGATAGTTCACGTCGACGGAGCGGATTTCCTCGGACTGGTTGCGGTCGGCGCCGGGTTTGACGGTGAAGTCGAAGATTTCGCCGGCCTTGAGCTCGATGGGCACCTCGAGGTCGCCGGTGCGGATTTCGGGGCCCTTGATGTCCATCATGATCGCGACCTCGCGGCCGACGCGGGCGCTCACCGCGCGGATGCGGCGGATGACGGTGCGCGTCCAGTCGTGTTTGGCGTGGGCCATGTTGAGCCGGATGATGTCGGCGCCGCCGAGGATGAGCTTTTCGAGCATCTCCTCGCTCTCGGTCGCGGGCCCGAGGG
>CAMBRG010000087.1 GCA_945869845.1 Opitutus sp. GAS368
CGGCGCTTTTTTGCGTCAAGATTGGCGAAAATCCGGTCGCGATAATCTTGCCCCTGGGTCCGGCGGTCGCCTATTTCGATCCGATGTTCGATCTGACGACGGGTGCAGTGATCTACTGTGTTTTGGTCGCGCTGGGATTTTTCGGTTTGTGGCTCTACTACGATCGGCGCGATCACCTGCGGTTCGAGCAAGAACGACGGAAGACCACGTTCCTCTGCTTACGATGCGATCAACTTTTTACGGCTCCATCGGGAACGGAGCTCTGTAAATGTCCGCGCTGCGGCCATGAGACCACCCGACTTAAATTTTAACACCGCATTTGACGACTATCGGGCTCTTCGTGTTTGGTGAGGCTTCCTCGTCGAATCGTTAGTCCATTCCCATGCCACAGATTATTGCTGTCCTAGATTTTGGTTCGCAACTCACCCAGGTGATCGCCCGCCGTATTCGCGAGTGCCAAGTCTACTCGAAGATTTATCACTACGAAACTTCGGCCGAAAAACTTCGCGAAGACGGGGTCGCAGGAATCATTCTTTCTGGTGGTCCCCAAAGTGTTTATTCGAAGACGGCTCCGCATCCGGATCGTGGTATTTTTGATCTTGGGGTGCCAATATTGGGTATTTGCTACGGCGTCCAATTGATGGGGCACCATCTCGGCGGGCACGTGGCCCACAGTAAAGCGCGTGAGTACGGCCACGGTCATCTTACCATCACGAAACAAAGCAAACTGTTCGCCGGTCTGCCGAAAAAGCTTCGGATTTGGAATTCGCACGGGGACAAGCTTGAAAAGCTGCCTCCCGGGTTTGTTGCCACCGCCGTGTCTGAAAACTCTCCTTTTTCGGGGATCGAGGACAGAAAAAGAGGGTTTTACGGCATTCAATTTCACCCTGAGGTGTTTCATACGGAGCGGGGCGGAGATATGATTCGCAATTTTTTGGTTGGTATCTGCGGGGCCAAACAAGATTGGACGACGAAAGACTTCATTGCCCAGTCGGTCGCGTCCATTCGGGAGCAAGTGGGCCAGGGCCGGGTGTTGCTCGGGCTGTCGGGCGGGGTTGATTCTTCGGTTGCGGCCGCCCTGTTACACAAGGCGATCGGTCAGCAGCTGACCTGTGTGTTCGTCGACAATGGTCTGCTGCGTAAGGGTGAGCGGGCTGCGGTGGAAAAGCTTTACGGTGACCATTTCCGGATCGATCTCCGAGTCGTCGACGCCTCGAAGCTCTTTCTCCGGAGGCTTAGAGGCATCACCGAACCCGAACAGAAACGGAAAATTATCGGCCGCACGTTTGTTGAGGTCTTTGAGAAATCGCTTAAATCGATTAAGGGCCGGGCCGAATTCCTGGGGCAGGGCACGCTCTATCCGGACGTGATCGAAAGCGTTTCCATCGCGGGTAACCCGGCTGCATTGATCAAGACTCACCACAATGTCGGTGGGCTTCCTGCGCGGATGAAACTGAAGCTGATCGAGCCGTTGCGCCAACTTTTCAAGGATGAGGTTCGGCGGGTGGGCGAAGCGTTGGGCTTGCCGAAAGAGGTCGTTTGGCGGCAACCGTTTCCCGGCCCCGGCTTGGGCGTTCGGGTGATGGGAGCGATTACAAACGAGAATCTGGAAATCTTGCGAAATGCCGACGCCGTCCTCCAAGAGGAGATGGCTGCGTCGGGCTACTACTGGAAGGTCTGGCAGTCGTTCGCCGTGTTCTTGCCGGTGAAGACGGTCGGAGTTTTCGGTGATGAGCGCACTTACGACTACGTCATCGCGCTGCGGATCGTTGAAAGCATCGATGCGATGACGGCGGATTGGGCGAAACTACCGCATGATTTGCTGCAAAAAATTTCGAGTCGAATCACCAACGAAGTCCGCGGAGTGAGCCGGGTCGTGCTCGATATCAGCTCCAAACCGCCGGCAACCATCGAGTGGGAGTGATGACCCTGGTTTCCGTTAGCTGCGTTTGCCGACCGCCTCTGCTCGTTTAATCGCCATGATTACTTCACGTTTTCCCACCGTGTTTTTTGCGCTTTTTGCCGTTGCAGGGGTTGTTTCCGCTCATGGTGAACTGCCGATCTTGACCAAAGCTCGGGCGTTCCTCGGCGCGGAGGCCGCTCTCGAGGGGGTAAGGTCCGTTCGTTACGTCGGGACTTTGGTCACTTCTGATCCGGCCGATGCCAACAAGCCTGCGAGTGCTGCGGTGGACATTGTCTTTCAAAAGCCGGGCCAGCAGCGGATCAGCATCACTTACGAGAAGGCCGTCGAACAAACGGCACTCGATGGCTATGATGCGTGGCAACGTCAGCAGGATCCCTCCGACCCGGCGAAGTGGCGGCAAACATTGCTCTCGGCCGACCAAATCAAACGACTCCGAGCCAACACCCTTGAGAACCTGATGTTTTTTCGCGGCATCGACCGCGTTGGGGGTAAAATTGAAGACCTAGGACCGGTGAACGTCGACGGAGTCGCCTGCCACAAAATCGCGTTTATCCATGGTCCTAATATTGGGTTTACCCGCTATTTTGAGAGCGCAACCGGTCGCTTGATCCTGACTGAGACCGAGGCCGGTGGTGCGATCCGCGAGCAAGGTTCGGTGGTGGTGAACGAAGTCCGCTTCCCGAAAACTATTAGCACCGTGACGAAGGCGGCCGGTGGCAAAGCGCAGACGGTCACCATCAACTTTGAGAAGATCATGGTTAATGAGGTATTCCCTCCCTCGTTCTTCGCGGTGCCAGCGTTGTCTCACCGTTGATTTTTCCGGCGGCGGACTGGGCGCCGCTCCCAACCTTCCGCTTTCGCCTTCTTTCGACCAATCCCGCCCACGCGGTTCACCGATATGCGCACTCTCGTCGCTTCCGATAAAAACTTCTCCGAAAATTTGGCTGCTTTTTGCCAAGGCTCCAGCGTGCCGCCGGAGATCACGACGGCGGTCGCAGGCATCCTGGCCGACGTCAAACAGCGCGGTGATGAGGCGGTCTCGCACTATGCGGCGAAGTTTGACGGGGCGAAATTGCGAGCGAAAGAGTTCCGGATAAAGCCAGCTGAGATCGCGGCGGCCGCCGCGCGTTTACCGGCTGCCGAGCGTCGCGCCCTCGTGGCGGCTCACGCCAGCATCGTTTCGTTCAATCGTCGGGGCCTCGTAAAAAACTGGACGGCGAAAAATCCCCAAGGCGCGATGATCGGTGAGAAATTCGACCCGATCCGGCGCGTTGGAATCTACGTGCCGGGCGGACAGGTGCCGCTGGTTTCCACGGTGCTCATGACCGTTACTTTGGCGCGGATCGCTGGTTGTCCCGAGATTGCGGTCTGCACGCCTTCCAATCCTCAGGGCAAAGTCGCGGACGGATTGCTCGCCGCGCTGCACTTGATTGGGGTCGAAGAGATTTACCGTATCGGCGGGGTGCAGGCGATCGGTGCGATGGCCTATGGCACTTCGATGATCCCGGCCGTCGACAAAATTTATGGGCCGGGCAACGCCTATGTCTGCGAGGCCAAGCGACAAGTTTTCGGCACGGTTGGGGTCGATTCGCTCCCCGGTCCGAGTGAGGTGATGATCATCGCCGACGAGAGTGTGCGTCCGGACTTTGCGGCGGCGGATTTGCTGGCCCAAGCGGAACATGGTTCGGGTCGCGAAAGGATTTATCTGGTAGCCACCTCGGCGGCCGTAATCGGTAAAATTGCGGCCGAGGTTCAGGCGCAGCTCCCATCGATTTCGCGCTCGGAAAAGACTGCCCGGGTGTTGAGCGAAGGATGGCTCGCGGTGCAGGTCGGCACCTTGGCTCAAGCGGCCGAGGTCGCCAATTACGTGGCCCCGGAGCATCTCGAATTGATGGTAAAGGAATCTTCGGCCAAGCGGCTGGCCAAAGAAATCACCACGGCCGGAGCCATTATGCTGGGTAATTTCACGCCGACGGCGCTCGGTGATTTCACGGCCGGTCCCAGTCATGTGCTTCCAACGGGGCGGGCGGGACGTTTCTTCAGCGGCTTGCGGGTCGCTGATTTTCAACGCCGCACGAGTCTCATTCGCTATGATCGCGCGAGCGTGAAGCGAGGCGCTACGGTGGTGGCCGCGTTCGCGACGATGGAGCGATTGGACGCCCACGGTCGCTCGGTGCAGATTCGCACCCGTTGATTCTGTCGCACGCTATTTGCCTATGTCCGAGCTCACCTCATTGGCGCTTCCTCACGTAGCGTCCTTGCACGCTTACACCCCGGGTTTGCAGCCGGGTGAGTCCGGTTGGGTAAAGCTCAACACCAACGAGTGTCCCTATCCGCCCAGCCCGCGCGTGATGGATGCGATCCGGTCGGCGCTCGGGGCCGATGGTGCTTCGCTGCGGCTCTATCCAAATCCAAAGAGCGCCCCGCTGCGCGCGGCCGTGGCCCGCCATCATGGCGCCGGCCTGACGGCGGAGAATGTCATTATCGGCAACGGTTCCGATGACCTGCTCAACCTGCTCGTGCGCGCGTTCTGCGCCCACTCTGCGACCGCCGGCATCACGTTTCCGTCATACTCCCTTTACCCGGTTCTGATCGGGATTCAGGACGGGCGCACGGAGGTCATCCCATTCGACCGGTCGATGCGTTTGCCGGTTGATCGCATCATTTCTTCTTCCGCGCGGGCATTTTTTCTGACTTCCCCGAATGCGCCGACGGGCGTCGCATTCTCGAACGCCGAGCTTGAACGGGTGCTCGCCGGGTTCCCGGGCCTACTGATCGTCGACGAAGCCTATGCGCCCTTTGCCGAAGAGGACGCGATTTCTCTGCTCGCGGCTCATCCGCGTCTGGTCGTGGTTCGAACTTTCTCCAAGGCTCACGCGCTTGCGGGCATCCGCGTCGGCTATGCTCTGGCCCACCCTGAGATCATCGGCCTGCTCGACCGCGTGCGTGACAGCTACAACGTCAATGCGCTTTCACAGGCTGCCGCTTTGGCGGCGATCGAGGACCCCGATTACTACGCGGCGATCATTGCCCGCATCAAGGCCACGCGCGACCGCACCACGGTAGACTTCGCCGTCCGCCGGCGTTGGTTTACTTATCCCTCGTCGGCTAATTTTGTGTTCACTGAGCCGAAGGATGCGCACGGCGTTTCGAGTCCGGCGGTGGCAAAGTCCGCCTATGATTTTCTGGTCGCGCACAAAGTTCTGGTTCGGATCTTTCCCAGCCACGCCTTGACCGCGTCTTTTCTGCGAATCACCGTCGGGACCGATCAGGAGATGCTCGTCCTCTCCGACATCTTGGACACATGGTCAAAAACTCACACCGCATAGCAACGGTCTCCCGCAAGACCGCCGAGACCGACATTGTGCTCACCCTCGCCGTCGACGGCGCAGGTGACTCCTCGATTGAGACCGGAGTGCCGTTTTTCGATCACATGCTCACCTTGTTCGCGAAACACGGCCTCTTCGACCTCACGGTCAAAGCCAAGGGCGACGTCGACGTGGACTATCACCACACCGTCGAGGATGTGGGCCTCGTGCTGGGTCAGGCGTTCAAGGAGGCGCTGGGCGACAAAATCGGGATCAGGCGCTACGGCTTCTTTTTTCTCCCGATGGATGAGTCGCTTGCCCGCGTCGTCGTCGATGTGGGCGGCCGGCCCCACTTGGTCTACGAAGCGAACGCGCCGACGATGTTTGTGCGTGATTTCAACATCGTGCTCGTGAAGGAGTTTTGCCGCGCCTTTAGCAATGCGCTCGGGGCGAACCTGCATGTGCAACTGATCTACGGCGAGGAGCCGCATCACGTCGCCGAAGCCATTTTCAAAGGGCTCGCCCGCGCCCTCGACGCCGCGACGCAGATCGAATTGCGCGCGGCCGATCAGCTGCCGAGCACCAAGGGTAAGATTTGATCGGGGGTTTTCGTTCCATGTCCGAAGCCTCGAGCCTCGCGGCCGTCCCGCCGCCTTTGATCGCTGTCATCGATAACGGCATCTGCAATCTCCGCAGCGTCACCAAAGCATTGGAGGCGGTGGGCGCCGCGCCCCGGGTCGTGCGCACTCCGGCGGAGCTCGCCGCGAGCCATGCCCTCGGGCTCGTGTTGCCCGGGGTCGGGGCCTTGCGTGACTGCGTGGCTTCGCTGCGGGCCTCCGGCCTCGATGCGGTCGTGCGCGATTGGATCGCGGCCGACCGGCCTTTTCTCGGCGTGTGTCTCGGGATGCAGGCGTTGTTCGAACATTCCGAGGAGGGCGACGTTCAGGGTCTCGGCATCATTCCCGGCAAGGTGGTGCGTTTTGTGCGGCCCCGGGAGTTCAAGATTCCGCACATGGGCTGGAACACCGTGCGCTTCGTGCAGCCCGGTTCGGCGCTTGCCGCCGGCTTGGCCGATGACGGCGAGGCGTTTTACTTCGTCCATAGTTTTCACTGCGTGCCGGCCGATCCGGCGCTGGTGCTCGGCGAGTGTGATTACGGCGGCGGGTTTTGTGCCTCCGTGGCGCGGGGGCGGATGTTCGCCACGCAATTTCACCCGGAGAAAAGTCAGGCCAAGGGGCTGAAAATCTACCGGAATTTTGTCACGGTCGCGGCGGCGGGCTGAGGCCTGACGCACGACATTTTCTTAAGCGATGGCTGGGGCGCGCTAATTTGCGCGAATCCTTTTCATCGTCGTCCATCTTTGTTTTGCCAGTGGCTCAGTTTTGACTTCGCTCGACCGGTATGACCCACACCGCATCGCTGAAGATCGACGATAGAGAATACCCCTTGCCCGTGATTGTCGGCACCGAAGGCGAGAAAGCGGTCGATACGCGCACGCTCCGTGCCGCCGCCGGCTACGTCGCCTACGATCAAGGTTACGGCAACACCGGCTCGTGCGAGAGTAAGGTCACCTTCCTCAACGGCGACGATGGCATCCTCCGCCATCGCGGTTACCCGATCGAGCAGTTGGCGAACCACAGCGATTTTGTTGAGACCTCTTACCTCATCATCTACGGCGAGCTCCCGACCGCAGCCCAGCGCAAGGAGTTCGGCCTGCGCCTGCGTCAAAACGCCGTCGTCGAAACCCAGATGCAGAAAATTCTGGAAGGTTTCCCCACGAGCGCTTCGCCGATGGCGATGCTCTCCGCGATGGTCGCGGCTCTGCCGGCCTACCACCCCCAGTTAGCCAACAATAATTTTGAAAAAGACCTCAAGGTCTTCGACCAAGCCGCCGCCGTCGCGATCTCCAAGATCCGCACCATGGTCGCGATGATCTACCGCTACCAAAGAGGTCTGCCGTTCATGTTTCCGAAGCAGGAGCTGCCATTCTGCGACAACTTCCTGCACATGATGTTTTCGGAGCCTTACAAGGACTACGCTTCGGTCCCCGAGGTCACGAAGGCCCTCAATCTTTTCCTGCTCCTGCACGCCGACCATGAGCAGAATTGTTCAACGTCCACGGTGCGGATGGTCGCTTCGAGTTCGTCCAATCTCTTCACCTCGATCTCGGCCGGCATCAGCGCGCTGGCTGGGCCGCTTCATGGCGGGGCCAACGCCGCCGTCATGCACATGCTGCAGTCGATCCACGACGAGGGCGATGACGGCAGTCGCTTCATCGCCGCCGCCAAATCGGGCAGCAAATCGAACCGCCTGATGGGCTTTGGCCACGCGGTTTACCGCAACTTTGATCCGCGCGCCAAAATCATCGGGCAGGCCTGCGGCACGCTCCTCTCCAAGCTCGGGATCGACGATCCGCTCCTCAACATCGCGCAACATTTGGAGCAGGCCGCCCTCAAGGACGATTACTTCATCTCGCGGAAACTCTACCCGAACGTCGATTTCTACTCGGGCATCATCATGCGCGCGATCGGCATCCCGGTGAATATGTTTACCACGATGTTCGCGATCGGCCGCGCTCCCGGCTACATCGCCAACTGGCACGAGGTCGCTTCCAATCCCAAGGGCCGCATTTATCGTCCCCGACAGATCTACGTTGGCCCGGTTCTGCGGCCCTACGTGCCGATTGACCAGCGCGGTTGAGCCACCGCGGGCCGCTGCGGCCCGATGGCGACGCCAGCCGGAGATTATTTTTTCTCCGGCGGTGCGTGGAGCAGCTCCTCAAGCGCGAGCCCGGTGATTTTTTGCAAGCCACCGAGCAGCCGCCACAGGGCAAACATCGTCATCGCCATCGTCGGGAGTGTGATCACCGGCCAGCTCAGCAGGTTCATCCGGGCGAGCTCCGCGTTGAACGCCTCGGAGCCGCCGGGGCTTTTCAGCAGATACCGCGCCAGCACGTAATTGAGCACCGCGCTGACCCCAAACGACAAAGTCAGCAGATAGCTTGCATTCGTCAGCAGGCGGTCGAACGCCGGCCGGGCGTTGCGCGCGGCGAGTGCGGCGTCGATGCGGGGCACGTCGATCACCTGGGGATTATAGAGCATCTCCCGCACGAGTGGCCATCGGGTGCCCATCGACGCGAGCACGACTAATCCGATAACTCCGGGGACCGCCGCCTCCTTCACCGCGAACCAAAAGGGATCGAGTTTCATGAGGGCAAAGCTGCCCGTGATCAAAATACTCAAAAATCCGATGGCCGAAATGAAATTGAATTTCTTCCGCTCCTTCAGGTCGTAGAGCGCGTAGCCCAGCGGAAACGCCAGCGCCAAAATTAGCGCGCCCTTGGGCCCGAGCCATGCCGCCTTGCTGCCCCAGGTCAGGACGACCGAGGGCACCGCGATGTTGCAGGCGATGTTGACGAGCAGATTTTCGCGCTTGGGCGGTGGGACGGACATAGCGATAGCCAACGTCAAAGTACCTCACGCCGGAAGCGGAAAATAAACGGGATCTCGTCGGGCGAAGAGGTCGATATCCACTGAGTTTCTACTCGCTACCCGCACCCTGCTTGCCGCTACTTTCGACCCCGTCATGAACCTTTCCCTCCCTCCCGGCGGCGTGCTGGTCGGTCTCGGCTGCGATCTGATCGATGTGCAACGCATCCGCGACGTGCTCGAGCGCCACGGCGATCGTTTCCTTGACCGGGTGTTCACCGCCGAGGAGCGCGCTTACTGTCTCGGGATGGCGCAGCCGCACAAGCACCTCGCCGCCCGGTGGGCCGCCAAAGAGGCCATTTCAAAAACCTTCACCACCGGTATCGGCGCCGAGCTCGGTTGGAAGTCGATGTCGGTCTATCACGGCGAGCGTTCCGAGCCACGGGTGCGCCTCGACGAAAAAGCCACGGCCCTGCTTGCGCAGGTCGGCGCGACGCACGTCCTGCTCAGTCTCTCGCACACCGAGACCGCCGCGATGGCCGTCGCCGCACTCGTGCGGGCCTGAGTCTCTTTTGCGATGTATCCCGACGAGCCCGAAGACTTCGGTCAGCCTCCGCCGTCCCGGCCGGAGCTTCCGCCTAAACCGTCAATGGCTCCCTCGTGGGTGTTGCTGGGATTTGGGATCGGCGTGCTGTTTATCTGGATGCTGCCGCGCTCGGAGACACCTGTGGCGGCGGGCCTCGAGCCGGCCCCGGCTCCGGTAGCGCGAACGGCCCCGCAGATCGCGGTGATCGAAGCGGTGTTTGCGGAGTGGGGGAGTGCCGCCTCTTGGGAGAACAACGGCACAGAAGTCGCGCTCTGGAGCAGTGAAACCGGCAGTTATTCGCAGTGCTTCCACGTCATTCGCACGGGGGGAATGTATTTTTTCCGGTCGATCCCGCGTCTCACCCGGCCGGTGCTCACGCGCGGCGTGCGGGATAATTCGCCGCTTCAGTTTACGGAGAGCGAGGCGCAACGCGCGGAGTGGATCGGGGCGAAAAATCAGGAAACGTGGCGCGCCCTCAGCGAAGCGGCCCGCAACCAAGCGGCCCCGCCGTCACAGATCCCCGGCTCCCGCTAAGCCCTATGTCTGCGCTTCCGGCCAGTGATCCGATTCTTAGCTGCGCGGAAGCCCGCGAGTTTGAGGCGGCCCGGTTCGGCGGCGACGAGGCCTTGGAGTGGCCGGCCATGCAACGCGCCGGCCAGGCGTTGGCGGCGGCGGTGCTGCGCGATTTTCTGGAGATCGGAGGTTTCCCCCCGGCCGGTCGCGTGCTGGTGCTGGCGGGCAAGGGGCACAATGCCGGCGATGCGCTGCTCGCCGCGCACGATGTGCTCCGGCGATTTCCCGCTGCGACCGCCGAGGTGCTGTTTGCACTGGGCGAGCGTGCGTTGCGGCCGTTGGCGGCGCGGGCATGGCGGGAGTTCAGTGGAAGTTTTCCCGACCGCGTGGCCACCGTTTCGGCGGAAGCGACCGGCGGTCGGTGCTATAGTTTGTGCCTCGACGGGATTTTTGGTTTTCAGTTTCGCCCGCCGGTTGAGGCGCGCGTCGCAGCGGTGATCGAACACATCAATGCGGCGTCGATTCGTTTCCGCGCCGCGGTTGATCTGCCCAGCGCCGAGCTTTTTCGGGCGGATTTCACCTACGCGACCGGGATGGTAAAAATGCCGGTGCTCGCATCGGCGAACGCGGGTCGCGTGCGCTATCTCGATCTGGGTTTTTTTCCGATAAGTGGCACGGGCGTCTCGCCCGTGGGTTTGAAAACGACGGATCACGGGCAAGATGCCCGTGCCACTCTAAGAGTCCTCACGCCCGCGCTGCTTGCTCCGCTCGCGGCGTTGCGGGCCTCGCAATCGGACAAGCGCACCTACGGCCACGTGGGCCTCGTTGGCGGCTCGCGGGATTTCCCCGGGGCGATTTTGATGGCGGCGCTCGCGGCGATGCGCAGCGGCGCGGGGTTGGTGACGGCGTTCGTGCCGGAGTCTTTGGCGGCGGCGTTTGCGGCGCGTGCGCCGGAGGTGATGTGGGTGGGGTGGCCGGAAACACCGGCGGGCGGGCTCGCGTTGGAGGGAAATTATCTGTTGCAGGCGCGTCGTGCGCGGCTCGACGCGCTCGTGATCGGACCGGGTCTCGGGCGCGAGGCGGAGACGCTTGCTCTGGTGCGCGACATCGTAGCGACCTCTACGTTGCCGGTCGTGCTCGATGCCGATGCGTTGCAGGCCGACATCGTGGGCGCGGGGCTGGCCGCGCGCGTGCTCACTCCTCATGCCGGCGAGTGGGTCCGGGTCGCGGGATCGGTTCCGGACCGCGCGGTGGTGGTGCTCAAGGGGCCGGTCACGCGGATTCAGGGTGGCGGAGCGGGCGGCCCGGTTTATTTCAGTTTGGCGGGCGGGCCGGTACTGGCGCGGGGCGGCAGCGGCGATTTGCTCGCGGGCTTGATCGGCGGGTTGCTCGCGCAGACGCCGGCCGAGCCGATGCTCGCCGCTGCGCGCGGCACCCTTTGGCACGGTCTCGCGGCGGATGCACTCGCCCGGACGCACGGGCAAACCTCGGTGATGACGACCCAAGTGCTCGACTACCTCGGTCCAGTTTTGCGCGAAGTCTCAAACGAGTGGCTCGGTCGGCCGCTAAGCCCGGCCCGACGGCAGTTAGGCTGAATTTAGGGACGCTTGAAATCGTCGGCCACGCGGGAAAAACAGCGGGCATAAGGATAGCGGATCAGTTCTTCGGCGACGGCGATGATGCCGATGTGGGGCTTTCGCCGGACGCTCTTCCATCGAGGAGGCGCGTCCGCCGGGCATGGACGACGGCGGCCACGACGTTGAGCGCGATGCTCGACTTACCGCCCACGGGGTTGCGAGAGTGCAGGTCATGAGCACCGAATTGACCGAGCGGCAGGCGTATTTGGTTTTGAACGCCTTGCCCAACATCGGGCCGATCACGCTCAACCGGCTCCTCGATGCACTGGGCGGCGACCCGCGCACGATCCTCACGACCGAACGTTCGCGGCTGGAGTCGGTGAAAGGCGTGGGCCCGGTGATCAGCGCGACGTTGGGCGCATGGCGGGAGAAATTTGAGATCGCGAAGGAGGAAGAGCGGATGGCGCAGAGCCACGCGGATTTTATCATCGGGAGCGACGATGCCTACCCGAAGTTGCTGAAGGAAATCTCTGATCCGCCGATCGCGCTCTATCGCAAAGGGCGCTACGATTTCAGCCGGCCCAACATCGCCATCGTAGGCTCGCGGCGCACGACGCTCTACGGGCAGGCGACGGCAAAAAAAATCGGCGCGCAACTGGCGCAGCTTGGGTTCTGCATCGTGAGCGGGCTGGCGCGCGGGATCGACACGGCGGCGCACGAAGGCGCGCTTTCGGTGGGCGGCAAGACGGCGGCGGTGCTCGGCACGGGGCTCGATGTGATTTACCCGCCGGAGAATCTCGGACTCTACCGTCAGATCGAGGAACACGGTGCCGTGCTCTCGGAGTTTCCCTTTGGCCGGCGGGCGGACCGGCAGTCCTTCGCCATGCGCAACCGGATCGTTGCGGGGATGTGCGAGGCGACGGTGGTGATCGAGAGCGACGTGGATGGCGGGGCGATGATCACCGCGCGGTTCGCGGGCGAGCAGGGGCGGTTGCTTTTTGCCGTGCCGGGGCGGATCGACCAGCCCACCAGCGCGGGCTGCCATCAACTCATTCGCGACGGCGGGACGTTGCTTACGAGCGTGGATGATCTGCTGAGCGAGTTGAATTACCTCGACGGTCTGCGGCCCGCGGCGATTCCGGAGAAGCCCGGCACACCGGTCGGGACGCCGCCGAATCTCACGGCGGACGAGGCGCGGATTTTCGGATGTTTTGCGGGCGGAGCGCAGCTGACCCCGGATACGTTGGCCGAGTTGACCGGATTATCGTCGGCGCAGCTCTCGGCGGGCTTGATGATGTTGGAGCTGAAACGCGCGGTGGCGAAGCGGGCGGACGGGGCGTTTGAGGCGCGGGGTTAGGGGCGGGCGCGGGTGGGTTTTTGGGATCTGCGTTTCGCGTTCGCCGAGGGGGCGGTGTCATTAGCGGTTTTGTCATGTCGCTCTCCGCTGTAAGTGCCGTGGCCGAAAGCAAAACCGACGCCGGCCGCAGGCGGGGACAAAGCGAAGCCCGGGGCGACTGCGACCGCTGACGCAAAGGCCGAGGATGGGGACAAGCCCAAGTCCGACGATGTCGCCGAGGCCAAACCCGCTGTGACGACGGTAGCGGGGGAAAAGGCGAAACCGGCCGGTCCTTCGCTCGACGCGGTGCCGGCGGTGATGGCGTTGCTCGACGAGGCGGCGAAGTTGGCCGGACCCGAGGCGGTGGCGCAGTATTTCGGCGCACCGCCGGCGGCATCATCCGACGATCAGGAAGCCCGGCCGGCGCTCGAGCGGGAGAAGAAACGTTTCACGGCGCAGCGGGAGATTTTGGCGCGCACGGAACGGTTGCGGGCGGATGTCCAGCGCGCGGCCGGAGCCTGGGATGCGGCTTGGAAAGCGTTGGCGGAAGCGCGGCGCTGGGAGCCCGAGCCCGGCGACAAGCAAACGCGGGCGATCGAGGCGGCGACGCTGGAGCAGGCCAAGTTGTTTGGCCTCGCGTTGGAGGCGCTCAATGCCCGGCTGAAGGACGAGCCCTCGGACCGGAAATTGCGCACGGATCGCGCGGCGCTCTACGATAAACTGGGCTGGAAGGAGTATGCCGCGTGGGAACGGCAACGTCTCGCGCGCTTCGCACACCAGCGCAAAGTGGCGGACGGTTGGTGAGTTCGGCGAGGGCTCGGCGACCGGAGCGTCGCCGGCCCGGCGGAGGGTGAGGCGAAGCCCTCGCCCAACGTTTCGGAATCCGCGATCTTGCTCAACCGGGTGGCCAGCTCAGGGGGCGCTGCGCAAGGAGATGAACATGGAGGTGAGGGACGGATTCGCCGCCGTCGGGGCCGTGGTTGATCACGAGACGAAAGCCGCGGGCGAGTTTGAGTTTCTGGGCGAGAACGCCGGCCGTGAGCAGCAAGTGGCCGAGGAGCGCTTGGTCGGCGGCCGTGGCCTCGCCCACGCGGGGAACGAGCTTTTTTGGAATGATCAGAAGATGGACCGGAGCTTGGGGCTGGATGTCGTGCAGGACGATGCAGAGGTCGTCCTCGTGCTCGATCTTGGCGGGGATTTCACGGTCGATGATGCGTTGGAAGATGGTTTTTGGCATGGGAGGAAGTTGCGGTGGGAACGCGTGGAAGACACGGAATAATTCTCGAGGTTGAGTGCAGGGGACCTGATCGAGCGGCGGTTACGCGGGCATGCCGGTGAATGGAAACCGGCTTGAGGCCAAAGAGGTAGCGCGGGATTTCTGCTGTTCCAGATATTCAAGTGGGCATCGCTTTGCGATTTGTAATCAGCCGGTAAAGGCGGCGTCATCGGCGGAGTGTCGACTCAATCTTCAGCACTAAGCCCAACCGCGCCGGCCAAGAATAACGGGTTGGACGATGGAGCGGTCTCGCCCGAAATACGGGCGGGAAATGTTTTCTGGCTCTTCGGTCTCTCGGGTGCCGGAAAGAGCACGTTGGCGGCCGATTTAAAGCGTAGTTTGGCCGCAGAGGGATATCCGAGCCTGTTGCTCGACGGGGATCGATTACGCGGCGGCCTCTGTCAGGGACTGGGATTCGGAGTCGAAGATCGGACGGAGAATTTACGCCGGGCCGCCGAGGTCGCCCGGCTGGGGGTGGAAAGCGGCTTGGTGGTGATCGCCGCCTTTAT
>CAMBRG010000088.1 GCA_945869845.1 Opitutus sp. GAS368
AGCGTATTCACTTTCGCCAAATACGCCTCGATCGTCTCTTCGCCAAATTCCCTGAACGTCACCTCGCTCACTTCGCCGGCTTCCAGGCGCAGTCCGTCGCGCAGGCGCCTCACGGCCAGCCCGGTGAACACCGTATGCGTCCGCCCGCTTAGCCGCCGCAGCATCGCCCGCGCCTCCACCCCGTCCGCCGGTTTGTTCAAAACCGTGCCTTCGATAAAAACGGTCGTGTCTGCACCCAACACCAGCGCATCAGGATGACGCGCGGCGACCCAATCCGCCTTCAGCGCCGCGTTGTGCGCGACCATCGCCTTGGGCTCGCTGGCCGGGTCTTCGTGCTCCGTCACCTCCGCCGTGACGACCGTGAACGCCACACCCAACTGGGCGAGTAACTCCCGTCGCCGCGGCGACGCCGAGGCCAGAATCAATGCCGGTTGCACCCTCATGCGAGTTTCACGTCCCAGTTGGTTATCTTGTCTGGATTCAAAATCATTAGCAGAACAACAAAGCGTCCGCCGCCCGGCTGCTGCAAGCCCGGTGAGTTGCGGCTCGCCAAAATGCGTCCACGCTTTTCGCTCTTCACTTCCATGCGCCTTGGCCTTGCCCAGCTCAACCCGACCGTCGGCGACCTCGCCGGCAATCGCCGTAAAATCATCGCCGCCTACGAGTCCCTCGTCGCGCAGGGCGCCGAACTGGTTGTTTTCCCGGAGCTCATCGTCTGCGGATACCCTCCGCGCGATCTTCTCCTCAAACGCCGCTTCGTGAGCGACGTGGCCGACTCCCTCGCCCAAATCGTCGCCACCATTGGCGACGTGCCCGCCGTCATCGGCACGGTCGAGCCCAACCCGGCCGCGACCGGCCGACCGTTTTTCAATGCCGCGGCATTTTGCCATCGCGGCCAGATTGTCGCCACGGCCCGAAAATGCCTTTTGCCCACCTACAATGTTTTCGACGAGGACCGCTACTTCGAACCCGCCACGTCGCCCACCGTCGTTGAACATGCCGGCCTCCGCATCGGCATCACGATTTGCGAAGACATCTGGACCCACCCGATGCTCGGCACGAGGCGCCTTTATCACGGCCTCGAACCACTCGCCCAACTCGCTGCGCAAACGTGCGACGTGATGGTGAACCTCTCCGCCAGCCCGTGGCACTTCGCCAAGGGCGATGTCCGCGAGAAACTCGTGACCGACGCCGCCCGCGCGCTCGGCTGTCCGGTGGCCTACGTCAACGCCGTCGGCGGCAACGACGAGCTCATCTTCGACGGGCGCAGTCTGGTCGCCTCCTCAGCCGGTTCGATCACGGCCGGCCTCGCCGCCTTCACCGAGGAGCTCCGCGTTGTCGATACGGCGCTCACCACACCTCCATCGCCGACGTTTCATCAACCCGATCTCGCCGACATCTACGCTGCTTTGGTCCTGGGCCTCCGCGACTACGCCCAGAAATCGGGCTTCAAGAAAGCCTTGGTCGCGCTCAGTGGTGGCATCGACTCCGCCCTCGTCGCCGTCGTCGCGGCCGAAGCCTTCGGCGCGGAGAACGTCATCGGTGTCTCACTGCCTTCCTCAATCTCTTCCCAACATTCCCGCGACGACGCCCGTATCCTTGCGGCCAACCTTGGCATCCGCTTCGAGACGATTGCCATCGCCGACGCCGTTGCCGCGGCCGAAACTGCCCTCGGTCCGGTCTTCGCCGGCCGCACCCGCGACGTAACCGAAGAAAACATCCAAGCCCGCATCCGCGGCGTGCTGATGATGGCGCTCTCCAACAAATTCGGCGCCTTGCTCCTAACCACCGGCAATAAGAGCGAGATGGCCGTCGGCTATTGCACGCTTTACGGCGACATGTGCGGCGGTCTCGCGGTCATCAGCGATGTCTTCAAGATGCAGGTCTACGCGCTCTCGCGCTGGATCAACCGGGACCGCGAAATCATCCCCGCCAACACGATCGACAAGCCGCCCTCCGCCGAGCTTCGCCCCGGCCAGGTCGATCAAGACAGCCTGCCGCCCTACGAGCAGCTCGACGCGATTCTCAAAGGCTACGTCGAAGAAGGTCTCTCCCGCCACGATCTCGTCGCGCAAGGCTTCCCCGAAACTGTCGTCAACGACATTGCCCGCAAGGTCGACCTCAACGAATACAAACGGAAACAAGCCGCCCCGGGCCTGCGCATCACTCCGCTCGCGTTCGGCGTCGGTCGCCGCATTCCGATTGTCCAGAAATACGTGAGTTAACCCGCCGATCTTCGCCTGATCGCCAGAACCGGGATCGAAGCGAATAATACCGAAAGGTTGCCGAATTTTATCGGCCGGTCTTCTCACTCAAGGACGTCGGCCCAAGCAGGACAGCTGAATCGCCCTGGCCGCCGTCGGCTGCAACCTCGCTGGCTATCGCTCGGTCAAAACCGCCGTTCCCCGGCGAGCCGCGCCGAAGTTTATCGTCGGGACTACGGACGTCGCCGCAGCAAATAAAACGCTAACCGCATGCGGCCCCCGGCTGGGAGTCATTCGCCGGTCACCCAATTCGAATTTCTGCAATGGCCGCGAGCCCGAGGGCCATCACCTCAACATCGGTGACCGCGGCGTCCCCCGCCCGGAACCGTTCGCTTAACGATTCCCGTGCGCTTCGAGATTGGTCGCCAATTCGAAGCCGATCTTGCCTTCCATGATTTCGCGCAACGCTGTATCTTCCGGTGACATTTTTTCCAGCGACTCCACGAGAGGACGATTACCGCGCTTGAGTTGCTTCACCCGCAGTGAAACCAAGTTCACTAAGATATTTGGGTCATCGACCATCTTCAGAGCACCTTTAATGTAATCGTCGCGCATAAGTAATTTGCGGCCAACCCAACGGCGCGTTGCCTTGCCGTGAAACCCCAGAGCCGAAATGACCCCGAGTCCCGATGACCGCCCTTACCCTGAAAATGCCGGACCGCAGAGACGACGCCTATCTCAGGCCAGACGGGCACGCCCGGCCAAGCCGTTTGCCAGCCATGCTATTAGGATGATTATAGCGGAAGTTTTCACGGTCCGGCGGGTTCATGCTCGTCGTGCACGGCCCCTGATCGTTTAACCTTTTCATTTTTTCCCGTGCTCAATCCCGTTTCCGATACCCTCTTCGCCCGCGCTCGTCGCCTCATTCCCGGCGGGGTGAATTCGCCCGTTCGGGCCTTCCGCGCCGTCGGTGGTTCGCCTTTCTTCGTCAAGTCCGCCCACGGCGCGACGCTGGTTACCGCCGACGATCGCGAACTCATCGACTTTGTGGGCACGTGGGGTCCCGCGATTCACGGTCACAACCACCCGGTCATCAAAGCCGCCATCTCTGCCGCCCTCGAAGACGGCACCTCCTTTGGTACGCCCAATCCCTACGAGGTGGAAATGGCCGAGCTCATCACGCGGCTCGTTCCATCAATCAAAAAAGTCCGCCTGACCAGCAGTGGCACCGAAGCGACCATGTCCGCCGTGCGTCTTGCCCGCGGGTTCACCGGCAGGGATAAAATCATCAAGTTCTCCGGTTGTTACCATGGCCACTCCGACTCGCTCTTGATCAAAGCCGGCTCGGGCGCCCTTACCCACGGCCATCCCGACAGCGCCGGGATTCCCGCCAGCTTTGCCCGCGAGACCATCGTCCTGCCTTTCAACGACTGCTCTGCTCTCGCGGCCGCGCTCGCCGCCCATCCCGCGCAAATCGCCGGGGTCATCCTCGAGCCCTATATCGGCAACGTCGGCTTCATTCCGGCTGATCCTGGCTACCTTGCCGAGGTCCGACGCCTCTGCACCGAGCACGGGACGGTGCTCATTTTCGACGAAGTGATGACCGGGTTTCGTCTCGCCCTTGGCGGCGTCCAACACCTCGAGTCGATCACTCCAGACCTCACCTGCCTCGGTAAAATTATTGGCGGCGGCCTGCCCGTCGGTGCCTTCGGCGGACGCGCGGATATCATGGATCACCTCGCACCGCTCGGCCCCATTTACCAGGCGGGAACCCTTTCCGGTAATCCGCTCGCGCTGGCCGCCGGCATTGCGAGCGTCCGACTCCTTGCCGAGCTCGATCCTTATGCCCGCCTCGACGCCCTGGGTCGCCGAGTCCGCGACGCCGTCCTTGCGACGGCGGCGACCAAAGGCCTGCCCGTCCAAGTTCCCCAGCGGGGCTCCATGCTCAGCGTTTTTTTCACCGCCACACCGATCCGTGATTATGCGACCGCGATCACGTCCGATGCTTCGTTGTTTGCCCGCTTTTTCCAAAATTGCTTATCCCGCGGGCTCTACTTGCCCCCGAGCGCATATGAGGCCTATTTCCTCAGCACGGCGCACGCAGGCGACTCGATCGACCGCGCCTGCGACATCCTTTCAAAATCTCTCCGCGAACTCTAAAAAATGCCCGTTGCCCAGTTTTCTTCCCCGACTTTTTTCTGTGCTTTAGGTGGGTTCCGCCGGCATCTGGTTGCGGCGATCTTGAGTTTAACCGTCGGCGCGCTCTGCGCCCAACCCGCCTCGGTGCCTGTCGCCACTATTCCTATCGATAAACTTCGCCCGGGCCTACGTGGCCAAGTCTGGACCGTTTTCCGCGGCACCGAGCCCGAACCTTTCGAGGTCGAGGTCACCGGCGTAGTCCGCAACGCCCTCGGCCCTGGAAAATCCCTGATTATCTGCCAGCTCACCGATCCTCGCGTTCAAAACATGGGCGCCGTCGCCGGCATGAGTGGCAGTCCGCTCTACATCGACGGACGTCTCGCCGGTGCGCTGAGTTATCAAATCCAGCGGTTCGAAACCGTCCGCCATGCCGGCTTTACGCCCGCCGCTGATCTCACGGAGGTCCGCGATAAGCCCGACCTCGCTCCCTCCAGGCCGCCCGCTGTTCCGCTTACTTCCGTCCCGGATCCCCTCACCCCTCGTCCCTCGCCTTTCTCCGCCTACCAACCGCTCCGCCCTGTGTTCACGCTGAGCGGCCTCGCCCCCGCCGTAGCTGATCTTTTCGCCCCGCGCTTCACGGCCTTGGGGCTCGATGTCACCTCCCTCGGTGGCAGCACCTCGGGCGCGCCGCTCAAAAATTCCTCCTCCGTCCCCGCTCCGCTTCGCGCCGGTTCCGCCATCGCCGTCGCCCTTGCCACCGGCGACATCACCCTCGCCGGCACCGGCACCGTCTCGCGCGTCGACGGCACCCGCGTGACCGCTTTTGGCCACCCGATGCTGTCGCTGGGTAACGTCGAACTCCCAATGTGCGCCGCCGAAATCGTCACGATTTTACCGTCCAATCTTCAGTCCGTCAAAATCGCCAACACCGGATCTGTGCTTGGAACCATCACGCAAGACCGTCTCTCCGCCGTGTCGGGCACCCTCGGCGCGGGCCCCGCCATGATCGCCGTCGAGGTCTCCGTTGCACCCAACAGCCCGACTCAGCGTACGCTCCGTTTCCAAGTTGCCCGACATACTCAGGTCACTCCCGCCTTGATCGCCGCCGGCGTCACCCAAGCCATCGTCGGGTCCAACGACGGCGCCCTCGCGTCGGGCTTCCGCATCACGAGCAACATCCGCTTCTCTCCCACACAAAACCTCGCCGCCCGCTCACTTCACGCCGGTCCCCAAGCCTTCGCCCAAGGTCTCAATCAGTTCGTCCAGAGTCTCGCGCAAGACCTGCGAAATCCCTACGAGAAAACATTTCCCTCGGCGATCAACATCACCATTGAACCGCTTTCGGCCAACCCCGCCGTCACGATCGATCTTTTTCAACTTTCCCGCGCCTCCGCCCGCGCCGGCGACACGATCACCGCGACGCTGGCGTGGCGTGATTTTCAGGGCGAGGCCCACCGCGAGATCATTACCCTGCCGATCAACGCCGCCTGGGCCGGCAAGAACCTCGAGGTCATTCTCGCTCCGGGCACAGCCCTCGACGAACTTGCTGGCCGTCCCTCCGTAATCTCAGCCGCCAGTCTGCGTAGCTTTGATGCCTATCTCGCAGCGATGCGCGATGACCGGCCGCGCGACGGCATGAACCTCGCTATCGTCGAGAAATCCACCCTTTTTTCCGACGAGACCGCATCCACGCCCGAGATTCCCGGCTCCATCGAACGCATCGCCCGCGCCGCCGACGAAGCGCGCTTCCAAACCCGCAGCGCGGTTGTCCCGCTTTACGAGCGTCATCTCCTCCCCGGCAAACTCGCCACCCTCATGGTTCGTCGCCCCCTCCGCGTGACGGACTAATCCTTCTTACCTCTCCACTCACTTTTTTCCTTCGTATCGCCTCAATGCCCACCCTGCCCTTTATTTCCAGCGTCAGTTTAACTCGCGCCCCTATCCGCCAACGTCCGTCTTTCATGTGTTTCGTGGGTTTCGTGGTGGCCCTCTTCGGCCCCGCCGCAGCCTCAAGTTCAGCCGACCCGCTCTCCAAAAAACTCGATCTCGATTTCTATCGCGACGTTCCAAGCCGCAACCTGAAAGGCCTCGCCACCCGCCCGGACGGTCGCCTCGTTTCCGGCCCCACGCTCACGGAACTCAACCCCGCCATCGCGCTCCCCGCCGATCTGCTTTGGTCGCTAGCCCCCGGCGCCGCCCCGGACCGTTGGCTCTTGGGCACCGGCCCCGACGGTCGTATCCTTGAAGCTACCCTTGGCCCGTCCGACTCACCTTTTACCACCCGCGAACTCGCGAAGCTCGACGAGCCCCACGTCTTCGCCCTCCGCCGACTGCCCGACGGCTCGATTCTCGTCGGCACGTCACCCAACGGCGGCCTCGTTCTGCTTCGCGACGAAAAGGTCGTAGCGCGTCTGGGCCTTCCGGCAGACTCGATCTTTGACCTGCTCGCGGTTTCGCCGGCCACCGTCCTTGTCGCCACCGGCAATCCAGCCCGCATTTATCAAGTCGACCTCGCCGTTTTCGCGACTGCCGGCGTGACCCCCGGAAAGACGAACGATCCCAAGATTCTGACGACTAAAGGCGTTTCCGTTTTTGGCGAGATTCGCGACCGCAATGTCCGTCGCCTGGCTCGGTTTCCCGACGGCCGCATCGCCGCCGGCTCATCGCCCAAGGGCAACATCTACGTTTTCGCCGCGCCTGTCGCCACCGCTCCCGCTGCTCCGGTTCCACCCGTTCTGCTTCAAGAAAACCGCGACGCCGAGGTCACCGATCTCCTGCCCCAGGCCAACGGCGATCTCTATGCCACCCTCGTGTTCACTTCCTCGGCCGCCGAAACCCGCATCAATTCTGCGCCCGCGAAAAACCCGAAAGATTCCCCCGATTCGCCCATCATTCCTCCGCTGGTGTCGTTCGCCCCGGTCGAGCGCTTTTCCGGCCGCAGCAGCCTCATTTATCTTCCGGCCGGCGGCTTTCCGGAAGTCTTGTCGTCCCGTACCAATGTAGCCTTTTACCAACTCGCCCGCTACAACGACACCCTGCTCATCGCGGGCGGCGAACTCGGCGAATTGCTCGGCTACGATCTCACCGCCCGACTTCCGCTCACCTTCGCCGGCAGTACGTCTGCGCAGCTCAACGCTCTCGCCGCCGTCCCCGGTTCGCCCGGACGTTTCCTCGTTTTGCGGAATAATGCGCCCGGTCTCGCCGTCCTCGATTTCAACGCGGCCTCGGACCGATCCGCCGAGACCCGTCGGCTCGACCTCGGAACTCCTGCCCGCCTCGGCGCGCTCCGCTTTGACCGGCTCCGCGAGCTTTCAAACGATCAAATCTCGCTCGAAATCAAAACCAGCCTCGGCAGCGATGAGATCGAAGGCTGGACGCCTTGGACGGTCGTCACCACGCCCGACGCCGCCGATCCGGCATGGCGCGCGCCCGAACTTCGCGGGCGCTACGCCAAACTCCGCCTGAAACTCACCGGCGCTTCAACCGCGGCCGAAATCGAAAAACCCGCCCTTTATTTTCTGCCCCAGAACCGGCGCCCCACGTTGCAGGAGTTTCGTTTCCTTTCGCCCAATTTCAGCCTGATTCCCGGGTCCGAGTCCACCCCCAGCGTTTCCACGTCGCTCAGTTCGATTTTGAATACCGGCAAAGACGATGATCTGGGCGCGGGCAAACGCGGTCGCGCTGCATTTCTTGCCAGCCAAGTCGTGCCTTCGCCCGGCACCCAAGTCGCTCTTTGGACGCTGGTCGATCCCGATGGCGACAACGTAAGCGCGACGTTTTCCATTCGCCGAGAGAGCGAGTCCGCTTGGACCGATCTCACGGTTGCGACCCGAGACCCCTACGTGACCTTCGACACCGCGCGCCTCGCGGACGGCGTTTATTTCACCCGCCTCTTTGCCTCCGAGACCGCACCGCGCCTTCCCGGCGACCGTCTCAGTCTGACCTTTCAAACGGACAATCTCATTGTGGATCACACTGCGCCGGAAATTCTCCAAGCGACGGCGAGCCGCACCGCCGAGGTGCTGGCCATCACCGTGCGCGGCCGCGACGCACTCTCGCTCGTTGCAGGCATCGAAATCGTCCTGAACAACGGAGTTCGCGAAACGGTCGAGCAGCCCGCCGACGGCATCCGCGATTCCCGTGAAGAGGCGTTCGTTCTCGAACTGCCGCTCGGCCGCGCCACCGGCGCGACGGCGGCCGAACTCACCCTTTACGACGCCCTCGGCAATAGCGCGACGCGTCGACTTACGCTCTAGTTTTCCAGTTCGCGCGGATTGACTCCGACGCATCCGCTCTCCCCCGTTTTTTCAAACATCACTCACTATGGAACGCCTGCCCTACTATCAAATTGTCCACGTCCTTTCGCTGCTGGTTCTCGCCACGCACATCTTCATGGCCTTCGCCAATCCGCTCGCGGAGAACAAGCGCCGCACGATGATCACCACCGGCATCGCCGCTTTTCTGATGTTCGTGAGCGGTTTCGGCATGATCACGATTTACAAGATTCCGTTCGTCACGTCGTGGGTGCTGGTGAAATTTATCTGCTTGGTCGGCCTCGCTGCGATGGCGGGCATCGTCTACCGCCGGATCGAATGGCGCGGACCGCTGAGCAAAGTCGCCCTCGCGCTCCTGTTCACGGCCGTGCTGATGGTTTATCTGCGGCCGAAGTTCTGATTCGCCGGGGAGAAACTCCCCGCCTCACGCCCGCGGGTGCGCCTTCGCGTAGATTTCGCGCAGCCTCGCTACACTGACGTGCGTGTAAACTTGGGTCGTCGTCAGCTGTGCATGACCCAATAATTCCTGCACCAGCCGTAAGTCGGCGCCCGCATTCAGCAGGTGCGTCGCGTAAGAGTGCCGGAGTTTGTGCGGCGTGAGCTCCAGTGGCAGTTCCGCCAGCGCCAGATATTTTTTCAGCTGTAACTGCACCGCCCGCACCGTCATTCGCGCGCCGTTAG
Source organism: Opitutus sp. GAS368 (assembly GCA_945869845.1). Lineage (GTDB taxonomy): Bacteria > Verrucomicrobiota > Verrucomicrobiia > Opitutales > Opitutaceae > Tous-C4FEB. The sequence goes on from CAMBRG010000088.1 coordinate 9,299, forward strand.
GATTGGTCAGCACCGGATCATCCGGCCCTACTTTTTTGGCGTAGGTGTCCCGCACCTTCACCAACACGGCGACCGCAACGCGCCCGAGCGGACACATCCGCTCTTTTCTGCCCTTGCCCACCACCCGCGCGACTCCGTTCGCCACGTCCACCGCGCCGTAGTTGAGCCCCACAACTTCACTCACCCGCAACCCGCCGCCATAGAGCAACTCCATCGCTAGCCGGTCCCGCCACGCGATCTCCGGCCGCTCGCTCTCGTTTTCGATCAAGCGCTGCGGGCCGCGCAGCAGTCGCTGCATCTGCTCTTCGGTCAAGAACTGCGGCAGCCGTTTCTCCAGTTTCGGCAGCGGCACCCCGACAAATGGGTTTCGGATCAGCTTTCCGCGTCGCTGCCAAAACTTCGCCCACGTGCGCAAGCCGGAGACGTGGTTGTGGAGCGTCCGCCGGTCAAAGCGGCCGCGGGCCTCGATGACAAAGTCCCTCACCTCCCGCACCTCAAGAGCATCGACACCTCGCGCCCACACCCCCGCCGTTTGCGCCCAGCGCCAAAAATCCTCAAACGCCTGTCGATAGTTACGCACCGTATAAGCCGAGCAGCGCCGCTCCAACGCGAGATGCTCCGCCACCGGTGTCCACCACTCCGCCACCACTTCCGTTGGTAGGGCAGGTCTCCGACCTGCCCCTTCGTCCTTGGCTACGTATCGTTCAGATCGCGGCATGATCGTCAGAATCTCCTCTTCTCAATGCGCGGGCTAAAGCCCCGTCCTCCTACGCACGGTCGCCCTCCGCCACCTTCGCCTCCACTGCCCGCATCACTTTTGTTGCGTGCAGCCGCAACGCGCCTTCGGGATCGAGCCCTTTGGCCCGCGCCGCCGCCGTCACTTCAAAAAGCATCTTGCCCAATTCCGCCTCCGTGAGCCGCGCACCCAGCGCCCTCACCTGCGCCCCATCGACCACGCTCGGCTCCGGCACCGGTAGCGCCTTCTTCTCGATTTGTTTCCAGACCGCCTCGGCAAACATCAGCGCCGGCAAACGCGAAGGCAGGTCTTTGAACACTCCGCTTGCCACCGGCCCATGCTTCTTCTCCTGCGCCTTGATCTGCTCCCACTGCACGAGCACTTCGTCGGAAGTCCACAGCTTGCCGGTTCCGAACACATGGGGATGCCGCCGCACGAGCTTCTCGTTCACCTCGCGCGCGACGTCCTCCAGCGTGAACGCTCCCGCCTCCGCCGCGAGCTGCGCGTGAAATACCACTTGGATCAAAACATCGCCCAACTCCTCGCGCATGTGCGGTAGATCTCCGCGGTCGATCGTGTCGATCAGCTCGCTCACCTCGTCAATCAGGCATCGAACCAGCGACGCATGCGTCTGCTCCTGATCCCACGGACACCCATCTGGCGCCCGTAATCGGGCGATCGTCGTTTTCAACTCGTCCATCGCGTGCATCGTGCCCGCAGTAAGCCCGCAGCCCCGCCCGAATACACGGAAATTTTTTACCCGGCCCACTCAATTCGGATCTAAACGGGAACCGGTTGCCCCTACGCGGCGAACTCAAGCGCCCACCCCCGCGACCCCGGCTGCCCAAACTTGAAAGCACGCTCATCCTTTTCCCTTCCGACACCGGCGGCTGTGCCGCCCCCCCCACCGACGCCGGCGGCCAGCCCGCCGGGCGCATCAACGATCCCGCCTTTGCCGGCAACGTCTCCTACGGCACCGGCTGGGCCAACGCTGCCAACACCCCGTTCCGCAAATTCAAATCCCAGCTCAACGAGGGCGGCAGCGCCACGCCTCTCATCGTCCACTGGCAAGCCGGCCTGAAAACGAAACCCGGCTCCATCGACCCCTCGCCCGGCTACCTCACCGACATCATGTCCACTGCGCTAGCCATATCTGGGGCAAACTACCCGTCGAAGCACCACGATCAACCGACTGTTCCCCTCGAGGGCCGCAGTCTCCTCCCGCTGTTCGACCACCGCCCCGCCAGCTGCACCCGTCGCCGTGTTCGTCCATTCGGGCCATCGCAGTGTCACCCTTTCAATCCGTCACAAGGCGCATTTGAAGCGTGAGCTCCGCGCGGCCAGCGTGCTGGGATCAAACCTGCGCTTATCTAGCCGTGCCGGAAATTTTTCCGCTTTGTCTTCCGTCGCTACCGCGTGTTTATTTGCCTCTTCATGTCCGACAAGCTCACCGAAATCATGGCCTGGAAGCGCGTCGAGATCGCCGGCCAAGTCAGGCCTGTGCCGCTCGCCGAACTCGCCGCGCTCCACGCCTCTCTGCCCGCCGTGCCCTCGTTCGCCGCGTCGCTTCGGCGCTCCGACGGCAAGCTCGCCGTCATCGCCGAGATTAAGCGCCGCTCGCCCTCCGCCGGTGCCATCGCCACCGGCGTCGCCGCCCCGGCCCAAGCCGAGCGCTACCGTCACGCCGCCGCCAGCGCGCTCTCCGTCCTGACCGACGAGAAATACTTCGGCGGCACGCTCGATGACCTGGTAGCCGTAACCGTTTCCTTTCGCCAGTCCCCGCCGCCGCTGCCCTGCATTCGCAAAGATTTCCTCGTTCATCCGATTCAGGTGCTTCAAGCCCGCCAAGCCGGAGCCAGCGCCATTCTCATCATCGTCCGTGCCCTCACCGACCCCGAGATCGCCGCCCTCAAAGCCGCGGCCGATGCCTCCGGTCTCGATTCTCTTTTTGAGATTCACACCGCTCCCGAACTCGATCGCGCCCTCGCTCACGGCGCGACGATCATCGGCGTCAACAACCGCGATCTTGCGATCTTCCAAACCGACCTCGGCTTGAGCGAGCGGTTGATCCCCCTTTTTCCCGAGCACGTGATCGCAGTCAGCGAAAGTGGGATTCACACCGCCGCCGACGCCGCCCGCGTCCATGCCGCCGGCGCCCACGCCGTGCTGGTTGGCGAAGCGCTGATGAAGGCAGCCGATCCCACAGCGCTGATCGCATCTTTTCGGCCTTAACCCTTTTTTAAAAAACTATGAGCACCTTTCCCGTTTCACCCTACGTCGAAGTCGGCGGCTTGGTCTACTTTGCCCGCATGATCAGCAAGATCCGCCTTCACGCCGGCGGCAATCTTGCCGCGGGATTCCAAGAGAATCTCGGCATCGCGCTGGATGCCCGGTGCTGCTCTCACCTCGGCGTCGCCTACCCCGCCCTCCGCACCCGCGTGCTCACCGGAGGCACCGATGCGGAGATCTTGGCTTGGAGCCAACAAACCGGCCGCACGCTCACCGAGCACGATCTGCTCATCTGGAACAGCTTCGCCCAAAAACGCGGCTGGCGCGACGATGCCTCGGCCAACTTGATCAAACACAAAGCCGCCGCCGGCCTCGGACATCGCGACGACATCGAGACTTTTTTCGCGTTTTTCGAAGTCGACGAGGGCCGCGCTCCGCGCTGAACCGATCTGCGCCCGCGTTTTTTCCATGCCGCTCTCTCCCACCGCCACGCGCGATTTGCTCGTCAGTCTCAGCCACCATCCGAAACGCGCACTCGGTCAAAACTTTCTCGTCGACGGCAACATCGTCCATAAATCCCTGGCCCTCGCCGGCGTCACTCCTGGCGACACCGTGATCGAAATCGGCCCGGGCTTGGGCACGCTCACCGAGGCCCTGCTGACCGCGGGCGCGCACGTTTACGCCGTGGAACGTGACGAGCGTCTCCACGCCCACCTCGTTTCCACGTTGCTCCCCCAATTTTCCGATCGGCTCCATCTCCTCTTTGGTGACGCCGTTGAATTTCCGCTGGCTGGACTGCCTGCATCGCCGAGCCCCGCCCTCGCTGCCGGAAATTTTAAAGTCGTCGCCAATCTGCCCTACGCCATCGCGACCCCTTGGCTCGACGGCATATTGACCGGCCCTTTGCCCGCGACGCTGGTGCTGATGCTCCAACAGGAGGCCGCGCAGCGTTACGCCGCCCAACCCGGCACCAAATCTTTTGGGGCCATTTCAATTTTTCTTCAGGCCGCTTACGCCATCGCACCCGGGCACAAAGTCCCGGCGGCCTGTTTTCACCCGCGTCCCGACGTCGAATCGTATCTGCTCCACCTCGTCCGACGGCCGGCCCCCTTTACGTTTGATCGCATGACCAAGTCAGTCATCCGCGGCTGCTTTCAACAGCGCCGCAAACAGATCGGCTCGCTGCTCCGCCACCTTGTTCCGCCCGCAACGGCGGCCGCGTGGTTGGAACATTTCAGCGCTGCCGGGCTCTCAGCTCTCAGCCGTCCCGAGGATATTCCCACCACCATCTGGCAACGCCTTATCGCCCCAACCGCAACTGCGGCTTGAAAGCCAGCCGCGTTCCGTTACTCATCATCTTTTTCAACCCATGCGCCGTTTCCCCCTCGCTCTTCTCCTCGCTCTCACCGTCCCCAGTCTGCTCTGCGCCCAAGGCGAACCCGCTCCCGAGGCTATGCCTCTCGTGGGCCGAGTCGATGGCCGCACCTATTTTTCACCCACCGGCGCGTTTAAGGTCGCGATCCCGGTGCTCCCGGAACTCGGCGGCACCATCACCGATACGGATAATGTGGTCACTTTTCAGGACGACTTTAACACCCACATCAGCATCGCTTCATTCCCCCAAGACGCCACGCAGCGCTGGGAGATGTCGACCCGGGGTCTGAAGGACTACCTCGTGTATTTCTTCAGTAATTATGTACTCGGCGATTTCCGGCAGTCCTTTCCCGACGCCTCCATCGAAAGCGCCAAGTTCGTCCCCAGCGCCCTCGAAGGCTCGCTGATTACTTACATTCTCCTGCCCGGCGGCTCGATGTTCATGGATAAACTTCCGATGATCGCCGGCGGTCCGATGCCGGTGGCGAAACGCGGCAACCAGCTTTTCGTCAAAAACGGTCACATCTTCGTCATCAGCATCGAGCTCACCGAGCGCGTGCTCGAACGCACCACTTATAAAAAGACGGCCGCCGAAGAGGACGAACTTCTCCGTCAACGCTTGGCCGAGGTCGTTATCCGCCTCCAGTTCACCAAGCCCGCGGGCAAGTAAGCCGGTCTCGGCCCGCGAAATCCGAATCCCTCCCGTTTCGCG
>CAMBRG010000089.1 GCA_945869845.1 Opitutus sp. GAS368
GCCGCGCTCAGCGAGGCGGCGGGCCATGAGACAGTTGTAGGCGAAGGTGCCGGGCTCCTTGGCTTTCTCGCCGTAAAGGTCCCAGGTGGACTGCGGTTCCTTCGAGAAATCGGCGAGCTCGGGCACCGAAGTCTGCATCTTAAACGCCATCTCATATTGGGCAATGCGGGCGTTGATCTCGGGGTCGCCGACGCTCTCAAACAGGTGGCGGTTTAGGTCGTTGACGCCGTCGATCATAGTCCGGCGGACATCGCTTTGGATGCCTTTCGGGTTGTTGATGTAGAGGACGGGATCGGCGCCGGCGCGGAGGGTGACGGCGGTGTGTTCGGGGGAGAGAAAACCGGAGGACCAGAGCCGGTTGGAGAGCGCCTGCACGTTGGTGCGTTGGGGCATCTTCGAAGTCATCACGACGAAGGTCGGCAGTTCTTCGTTGGCGGCACCGAGGCCGTAGGAAAGCCATGAGCCGAGCGAAGGGCGACCGGGAAACATGTTGCCGGTGGTGAGCTGAAGGATGGCGGGCTCGTGGTTGATCGCATCGGTGTGGAGCGACTTGATCAGGCAGATGTCGTCCACGAGTTTGGCGGTATGCGGCAAGAGATCGGAGACCCAGGTGCCGGATTTTCCGTGTTGGCTGAATTTGGCAAAACTCGGTGCGATCGGAAAGCGGGTTTGGCTGGCGGTCATGCCGGTGAGCGTCTGGCCGCCGCGCACCGACTCAGGCAGGTCGCTATTGAAGAGACCGGGCAAGGTGGGCTTGTAATCCCAGGTCTCGAATTGGGAGGGCGCGCCGGCCATGAAGAGATAGATCGCGCGTTTCGCCTTTGGGGCGAAGTGGGTGCGGACGCCTTGGAGGGCGGCCTTGGCGGTGAGATCGGGCGTGGCTTTGGCGAGCAGGGTGGCGAGGCCGGCCCAGCCGAGGGCTTTGACGCCCTTGCCGAGGAAATGGCGGCGGGTTTCCAATTCGAGCCACTCGCGTTTCAGGCCGAGGGGCACGTGGGGCAAATCGAGCACGGTGGGGTGTTCGCCGCCGTGGTCGGAGCAGAGATCGTGGTCGGGGGAGAAAGTATTCATCGATGGAAGTTGGGCGGGGTCTTTGACCTGCCGTTGGGTGAATGAAGCGCGAGGTTCGGAGGGCGGGTCGAAGACCCTGCCCTACTTTATTTGGTGAGGAACTCGTCGAGGTTGAGAAATTGGCTGGCGACCATCGTCCACTGGGCGAGTTCGAGGGGCGGGAGGGTCGGATCGGCCGGGGAATCGCCGATGATGAGGAGGGCGGCGACTGCCTCGCCCTGATCGGCAAAGCGGGTGCGGAAGGTCTCCGCGCTGCGGAGGAGGATCGCGGTTTCACGGGCGGCAAGCGGGCGGGCGAGGGTGCGGCGCGCCATGTAGTCGATGCGCGCTTCGGCGGTGGGTGCGGCCTTGACGGCGCGCTCGGCGAGCTTGCGCGCGGCTTCGAGCCATTGCGGGTCGTTCATCGTGACGAAGGCCTGAAGCGGGGTGTTGGTACGGGCGCGTCGGGTGCACGCGACCTCGCGCGAGGTTGCATCAAAGGTCTCCAAGCTGGCGGGGGCCGAGGCCCGTTTCCAAAAAGTATATACGCTGCGACGGTAGAGGTCTTCGCCTTTGCTTTGAGCGTAGATTTTGGTGTTGGACTCGGGCATGGCGACCTCTTCCCAAATACCGGCCGGCTGATAAGGCTTCACGGGCGGGCCGCCGATTTTATCGACGAGCAGGCCGGAGGCGGCGAGGGCGCTGTCGCGCAGCATCTCGGCGTCCATGCGGAAGCGCGGGCCGCGGGCGAGGAATTTGTTGCCGAGGTCTTGCGCGAGGCCCTCGGGTGTGGCCACGGCGGACTGGCGGTAGGTGGCGGAGGTGACCAGTAGACGGTAGAGTTTTTTCACGTCCCAACCGCTCTCGCGGAATTCGACGGCGAGCCAGTCGAGCAACTCGGGGTGCGACGGGCGGTCGCCGGTGATACCGAAGTCGCCGGCGCTCTCGACGATGCCGTGGCCGAAGACTTCCTGCCACATGCGGTTGACAGTGACGCGGGCCATGAGCGGCTGGTCGGGTGCGAGCAACCACTCGGCGAGGCCGAGGCGATTGTTGGGCGCGCCTTTGGGCAAGGGCGCGAGGAAGTGGGGCGGGGCGGGCTCGACGCGTTCGCCGCGGGCAAAGTAATCGCCCCGTTTCAGGATATCGGAGAATGCTGGGGTGTCTTTCTCAAGGGCGATCAAGGTCGGCGTACCGTCTTTGGTGAGCGTGGCAAAAGCCTTGTCGTGAGAGGCAACGGCCGAGGCCAGTGCGATCGCATCGGCGTCCTTTTCGCCGAGATAGAAACGATCGGCGACGACGAAGCGTTCGTCGGTGGTCCACTTTTTCGGATCGGGCTGGTGCGCGAAGATCTCGGCGGCGACATCCTCGAAGGGGAGACGGGCGACCTCGGGCGCCGTTAATAGACGACGGTAAAACCGCAGGTCTTGGAAGCGGGTTTCGCGCATCGGATTGTAATCGTCGCGGCGCCCGACGTGCATTTCGGCGTCGGTCTGGATGCAGTCGCTCGAGCTGAGGGCGTCGACGTTGATTTCGGTGTCGGCGCGTTTGCCGTTGAGATAGACGGTGAGGCCGGAGGCTTTGCGGGAACCGTCGTAGGTGACAAAGACGTGGACCCATTCATCCCGGTTGATCAGGCCGGGGAGCGTGGTGACGCGCAGGCCGCGACCCGGCGGAGTGGCGACGGTCTGCGCCACCGCGGTGGGCGACGCGACGGGGGTGGGAGGCGCGGCTGGGGTGGGAGGAGTGGCGTTGGCCGCGACGGCGGCGGCGATCGCGGCGAGCTCGGCCTCGGTCAGTTCCGGCATTAGGCTGACGACGATCCGCCGACCGTCTTGGGCAATGTCCCAACCGGCGCCGCCGCGGCGTTTCGAATCGCCCATGCGGGCGATGAGGGTGCCATTGCCCGTGCCGCTCCGGTTGATCGCGTTGCCGCCGGGTCTATCCCGGAGCATGATCCAACTGCCGGCGGAAAACGCCTGATCGGCGCCGACGTCGCCTTGGTCGCCGAGGGAAATGCGGGTGTTGATGTCCATGCGCATCGCCGGCCAGAGCCAGTTGGTCTCGGTCCACAGCAGTGGATTGGTGTCGGCCTTGAAGTACTCGACCTTTGCGAGCGGGGCGGAGTTTTTGACCACGTCGCCTTTGCCCTCGTCGAATTTTAGGCGGATCTCCAAGCCATCGGTGGGGACGGATTTTGGCGCGTTACCCGCGGCCAGCCATGAGGCGGTGAGATCAACGGCGCGGGTGCGGCGGGCGTCGAGCTGGGCGATGAGCGCGGTGCGTTGGGCGAAGAGCAGTTCGGCGGTGGCGGCGTTTTCGGGTTTGGGCAGGCGCAAGACCGGCGCGGGGTCGGCGATGTTAAAGTCCCAGGGTTTTTCAGAGGTGTTCCCCAAATAGGCGGCAAGGGCGTAGAAGTCGTGTTGGGAGGTGGGATCGAATTTGTGGTCGTGGCAGGCGGCGCAACCGGTGGTGAGACCGAGGAAGGTCGCGCCGAAGGACTCGACGCGATCACGGGTCTGGTTGACGAACACCTCTTCGGTCACGGTGCCGCCCTCGTTGGTGGTGGGGTTGGAGCGAACGAAGCCGGTGGCGGTGAGCGAGTCGAACGTGCGGTCGGGGAGCAGGTCGCCGGCGAGCTGCTCGCGCACGAAACGGTCGAAGGGTTTGTTGGCGTTGAAGGCGCGGATGACGTAGTCGCGGTAGGGCCAGATCGAGCGGAAATTGTCGAAGTGGATGCCGTGGGTGTCGGCGTAGCGCATGTAGTCGAGCCAGTAGCGGGCGCGGTGTTCGCCGTAGCGTGGGCTGGTGAGGAGGCGGTCGACCATGCGCTCGTAAGCGCCGGGCTTCAGATCGGTGATAAACGCGGCGACCTCGGCGGGTGCAGGCGGGAGACCGGTGAGATCGTAGGTGACGCGGCGGATGAGCGTGGTGCGGTCCGCCTCGGGCGAGGGGGTTAGGCCGGTGCCGGCGAGTTTTGCGGCGACGAAGGCGTCGATTGGATTTTCGATTTTCGATTTCGGATTCTCGATTTTTGGGAGAGCGGGGCGGGTGGGGACGGCGAAGGCCCAGTGGCTTTCGTAAACGGCGCCCTCACTGATCCACTGGCGGAGTTTCGCGATCTCGTCGGGCGAAAGGCGTTTGTGGGCCTCGGGTGGCGGCATCATTTCTTCCGCATCGGTGGAGACGATCCGGGCGATGATTTCGCTCTCCTCTGGCTTGAAGGGTTTGATGGCGGAGTAGCCGCCGCGGTCGAGCGTAGCACTGGCAACTTGGTCGAGGCGCAGATCGGCTTTGCGGGTGCCGGCATCAGGACCGTGGCACTGGTAACAGTGCTCGGAGATGATCGGTTGGATGTGGGTGCCGAAAGAGAGTTTCGCCGCGGGGGTGGAGGTGGCGATGGTTTGAAACTGGGCGCGGGCTTCTGCTTTGGCGGCGGGTGGATTTGGTGCGGCGCCGGTGCGGCCGCCGGCCTGAAAAATCAACAAGGTCGCGCTGACCGCAAATAGTCCGCGGACAGACCAGAATCGGGGACGAGGAAATAACATTTTCGGGAGTGGGGAAGCGGGAGAATCAAGGCAGCGTGACAACGACTGCAAGCGCCGAGGCAGGGAATTGATACCAGCGCCGTTTGGTTTTTAGACTTTCCGTCGTAGGCAGCCTGCTTGCAGGCGCTCGGTGCGTCCGCAAGCGGACGGCCGACAAAAGACCAAATCTCAGGTGACGGTGGTATGAGTCGGTTAGATTCCGAGCTGAACGTTCAGCCCGCGCCCGGGCTTTGGGTGGAGTCCGATCTCCAGGGTCGGAGCGGGTGAAACCGTTTGGGCGGGCTACTCGGCCTTGATCCAGTCGATCTCGAGCGCGAAGGCGCCGGGATTGCCGTCGGCGAGTGACACGCCGACCTCTTCGATCCGAGAGCGGTCCAGCTTCGGGCCGGAAAGGGTTTGCCCGCGAAACATCGGAACGAGCGTGGCGAGCGGCACGCGGACTTCGAGCCAGGTTCCGACTTGGGTGGGGAACTCGGCCTGGTAAGAGATGCGGGAGCGGCGGTATTGGGCGTCGGTCGCGAGTTGGAGGCGATAGCGGCGACCGTCGCCTTTGACGCGGAGCACGATCACCTGCGCTGCGCTCAAGTCGCGGCTAGGGCCACCCGAGCGGATCGAGGAAAAACCGCCGTTGTTGTCGAGGGAGAGAATGCCGCGAAAGTGGAGTGAGCCATCGACGAGTTTCGCTCCTCCGCGGGAGACGCCGCCCATGACACCGTCGTTGACGGCAGTCCAGCCGGGCTCGGCGGCGGAGCCGGAAAAATCGAAGAGGGTCACAAACTTTGCGGGTATCGGCGTTGAGCTGGGCGGACTTTTGGTTGTTTCGGCGGCGGCGAGAACGGGCAACGCGGCGGTGAGAACAACGAGTGGGACGATGGGACGGAAGGGGCGCATGGGTGACGGTCGGTCAACTGCGCGGCGCGTCAAGCGGCCGCACGCACGAGCGGGGCCACGCGTTCGCCCAGAAGGGTGATGGCTTGTACGAGTTTCGCCTGCGGGAGCGCGGCGACGTCCATTTGGAAACTGAGCCGCGAGATGCCGCCGAGAGCGGCGCTGTGTTCGAGGATTTTTTGCGCGATTTCATTGGGGCCGCCGACGAGGATGACGGGCGGGGCGGAGTCGAGGAAATCGCGGCGGTGATGCTCACCGATGCCAAAGTGGTCGAGCCCGACGGCCTCGGCGTGGGCGATGCGCGTGACGAGATCGCGGAGCGCGGCGGAAGCGTCGCCGGCGAAGTCGGTGCATTCCTTGCGAAACGCGGTGGCGAAACTGTCGAGGCCGACTTCGATGGGCGGGCGCGGGACGGATTTCATGAGGCGAGTCAAAAAGATCGCGGTCTGAAAACAAAGGGTCGTTTTCGGCGCAGCCGACAGGCCGGAGCGGCAAAATTGACAGGCGACTGATGTGAACTAATTATGTCCACATGAAAACCGCCACCGTCCGTGACCTACGCAACAATTTTTCCAAGCTTGAGGCGTGGCTGAGTGACGGGGAGTCCGTGCGCATCGAGAAACGCGGGCAGCCGGTGGCACTACTGACGGCGCTGCCGCGGGCGAAGGGCAAGGCGTTCAAGATGCCGGATTTTATGGGGCGACTGAAGGAGACTTGGGGTGATCGTGTCTTCACGGCGGCGGAGGTGAAGGCGATGCGCGACGCGGAGCACGAGGGCGATCTCGGATGAGCGTGTTTCCCGATACGTCTTTCCTTTGCTCGCTGTATCGGCGGCAGGACAACTCACCCCAGGCGATCGCCTATTTGGAAAAGCACGCCGGCCCGCTTTTCGTCTCCAGTTTTCTACTGCTGGAGTTTCGCCAATCGCTACGCGTGCAAGCGCGACTGCACGAGCATGATCGGAAGAAGGGTTTTATGCGAACAGAGGCACAATTGATGCTTCGACATTTGCAGTCCGACCTGGCGAACGAGGTAATTCAAATGGTGTCGGTCGACTGGTCGGCCGTGCATCAACAGGCGGAGGCGTTGAGCGCGCGCCACACGGAGAGCGGCGGGCATCGGCTGGCGGATATCGTGCACGTCGCCACGGCGCTGCATCTCGGTGCGGAGGAATTTCTGACGTTCGATGCGAATCAGAAACGGCTCGCGGTGGCCGAAGGGTTGAAGGTCCGCGTGTGACGGCGCGGGGCGCGGGCGCGGGCGCGGGCGCGGGCGCGGGCGCGGGCGCGGGCGCGGGGGGCGGGTCGGAGACCCTGCCCTACTTCGGAGGGGCGGGGTCCCAGAGGGTCAGGCCAATGAGGGATTTTTTGGCCGGAGCGGGGAGCAAGAGGCTCGCGAGGTAGCCGATCACCATGCACGAGGCGACGGCGACGAAACCGTGGGCAAAGGGGGAGATGGTCGTGAATTTTTGGACGGACCACGTCGCGGCGATGCTGGTGAGTGCACCGATCATGACGCCCACAGCGTGCGCGCGGCGGGTGAGGAGACCGAGGGCGAACACGCCGGCAAACCCGCCGCCGAGCAGCGCGATGAGCTTCATGAATTCGTCCCAGAGCGAGGCCGCGTTTTGCGCGGCGAGCCAGCTCGCCATGCCGATGCCGAGGGCTCCGCAGATCAACGTGGAGAGTTTCGCGAGGCGGAGACGTTGGGCCTCGGTGGCGTGCGGTTGGAAGGTGCCTTGAAAGTCGGAGACGACGACGGCGGCGGTGCTGTTGAGGATACTAGAGAGCGCGCCCATCGCGGCGGCAAAGAGACCGGCAATGATCACGCCGACGACGCCGGGCGGGAGCTCGTTGGCGATAAAGAATGGGAAGATGGAATCGTTGGGCAGGCCGGCGGCGAGGCGGTCGGGGTGCGCGCGGTAGAAAGCCCAGAGGGCGGTGCCGACAAAGAAAAAGAGAATGGAGCTGCCGACGCCGATGAGGTTGCCGAGGATGACGGTGCGGCGGGCTTCGGCTTCGTTGGCGGCGGACAACATGCGCTGCATGAGCGGCTGGTCGCCGATCTGGATAAACACGGTGGCGAGAAACTGCGCGACGAAGACGATGACGGTGGGTTGGGAGAAGTCGGGCGCCCAATTGATCAGGTTGAATTTACCGGCTTCGGTAGCGGCGGGAATCAGACTGCCCAGACCGCCGGGGAGTCCGGCGCCGAGGAAGGAGAGCGCGACCACGACGCCGCCGAGCATGACGAAGGCTTGGAGCACATCGGTCCAGATGACGGCCTCGAAGCCGCCCTCCAGGGAGTAGAGGGTCGTGACAACGCCGATGAGGGCGATGCTCACGTAAACGTTGAGGCCGGTGACGGTGCTGAGGGCGAGCGAGGGCAGCAGCATGACGACGCTCATGCGGCCAAAAATCTTGAGCATCATGCCGAGGCCGGCGCCGACGAGTTGGACGCGTTTATCGAAGCGGCGCTCGAGGTAGGCGAAGATGGAGACGACGCCGAGGCGGCGCAGCAGGTTGACGAAGACGAGCCCGACGACGCAGCCGGCGAGGGCTTGAGCGGGAGCAGAGAGAAAGACGCCCCAGTCGGTGGCATAGGTTTTGGCCGGGAGCGCCATGAAGCTGATACTGCTGGTGGCGGTGGCGAAAAAGCTGATCGCGGCGGCCCACCACGCGATGCGGCCGCCCCCGAGAAAGAAGTCGCCGCTGGAGGCGCGTTTGCGGCGGGTGCACCACCAGCCGATCCCGAGGTTGAGCGCGAAGTAGAGCGTGAGCGCGAGGTAGTCGGGCCACGAGAGCGTGCGCGGCGTGATGACGGCGAGGTGTAGAGTCGGGAAAAGCATAGCGTGGGGTAAGCGATAATGCGCCCGCAGAACGTGGGCGCGGGCGGAGTTGACGCGGATCGACCTCCGGGGCGCAAGCGCGCGGTGCAGGAAATTTCAACCCGAACGCCGGCGCGCGGCCGCGTTGCGAGACGGCGCGGTCGCCCAAGCCGAACCGTGAGGTCGATCAGAAATCGCCGGGGCGTTGCGGGCAGGGTCAGGCGGACTTGGCCGCTTCGGCTCGGTCGATCTGTTCGTCGACGATGACGGCGGTCACGACGTCGCAACCGACGTTGCAGGTGGTGCGGGCCATGTCGAGAATCCGGTCGGCGCCGAGGATGATGCCGATGCCCTCGGGCGGGATGCCGAAAGTGATGAGCAGGCCGGCAATCAACGGCAGCGAGCCGCCGGGAATACCGGCGACGGCGACGGCGCTGATGACGGAGAGCAGGAGCAAGGTGCCTTGTTGCGCGAGCGTGAGATCGACGCCGAAGACCTGCGCGACGAAGAGCACGACGCAACCCTCGTAAAGTGCGGTGCCACTCATGTTCATGGTGGTCCCGAGGGGAATCACGAAACCGGAGGTGGAATGACTGACCTTGAGCGTGTCGCGGACGCAAGTGAGGGCGGCCGGAAGCGTAGCATTGCTGGAGCTGGTGGAGAACGCCGTGACGAGGACGGGGCGAATGTCTTTGAAGAACTGGAGCGGCGAGCGGTTGGTCCAGATCTTGAGAAATACGCTCATGGAGCCGAAAAGATGGAGTGCGAGCACGCCGAGCACACCGAGAACAAAGGTGCCGAGAGCGATCAGAATATCGACGCCGACCTTGACCGTGACGCTGTAAATCATGAGCGGCACGGCGTAAGGCGCGAGCCGCAGGGCGAAGTTGACGATCCCCGTCATGAGCTCGCAGACGAGGTCGAGTGAGTCCTGCAGTTTCTGGCGTTTGACGGCCGCGAGTTGGGTGCCGACGGCGCCGACCAAAATAGCAAAGACGATGAGCGGAAGGACATCGCCGAGGGTGGTGCGGTTGTTGCCGACGAAGGCGCTAAATAGATTTTTTGGGAGAAACATTTCCACAAGCGACGCGAGGCTGAAACCCTGCTGGCCCTGATGGGTTGCGATCGTGCGTTGGGCGGCGCCGCCGAACTCAGTCATGAGGCTGGTTTTCGCCTCGGGCGACAGGTGGTTACCCGGCTGGAGGAGATTCATCATCAAGAGGCCGAGGATGGTACCGATGGCCATGTTGAGGAAAAAGAAAGCGAACGTGCGGGTGGCGAGGGGCCCGAGTTTGTCGAGGCGGCCGAGTTGCACGACGCCGGCGGCGAGGGAGGCGAAGACTAGGGGAATGACGACGAAGAAGAGCAGCCGGAGGAAAATTTGACCGAGGGGATCGAGGTAAGTGGTCGAGACGTTGCGCATGAACGCCAGAAATTCCGGTGAGAAACGGCCGACGATGAGGGTCGCAATTCCGGCGACGACGCCGATGCCGAGACCGATCAGGATACGATTCGCAAGGGGGCGGTTGGATTCGGACATGGGAGTGTGATGAGCGGGACGAATGGGAGTTGTCCAACGGGAAGTGGGACGGCGGATGATTTCGCTGGCGTAAGGCCGGCGGGCCGCGTGAATGGTGGGGAGTATGAATTTCCGTTGGACACTGCGCCGACTTAACCAGTGGGGCCTTTCGCGCTACAAACTGCGCGGGGGAATTCTGCACACGCGGTTGGGCGACCGGTTGTTGGAACGGGAATTGTGGGTGCCGAGCCGCGAGAGCCTGGCCCGGGCGTTTTTGGTGGGCATGCCGGTGACCATCATCCCCTTTTTGCCGGCGCAATCGCTGTTCGCCTGCACCTTTGCATTTTGGGCGCGGGCCAATCTGCCGGTGAGTTTTTTACTTCAGTTCCTCTCTTCGCCGGCGACCGCGATCGTTCAACTGCCGGCGTGTTACCTCGTGGGTAAAGTTGTGTTGGGCACGGACCTCAAGGCCGAATGGCACCGGGTGTGGGGCGACCCGATGGCGATCGTGACCGGGTGGCAGGGCAATCTGGGCGCGCTCTATCTCGGGGCCGTGGTGCTTGGGCCGATTCTTGGGGTGATGGGTTATTTTCTGACGAAGCTTTTTTGGCGCCCCAAGCCGGTGCCCCACGGGCCGCCGGCTCCCAAGCGCGCGGCGACGGTGCGTCTCGGACCGCGGTCGAAGTCGAAGGTAGGATAAAGGATCGGGCGGGCCGCGGCGCGTTGCCCTGATCGGCGCGCGCGGGGCCGCGGGGGAGGACAACCGGTGTTAGGCGTAGCGGTCCTCGGTCCACGGGTCGGCGCCGTTGGAGTAACCGCGGACTTCCCAGAAGCCGAGTTTGTCCTCGGCGAGAAAGCTGATCGCCTGCACGAATTTCGCGCCTTTCCACGCGTAAAGCTTTGGGACGATCACGCGGGCCAAGCCCCCGTGCTCGCGCTCCAGCGGCGCCCCGTCGAACTGCGTGGCGACGAGCACGTCGTCGTCGAGGCACGCGGCGAGGGGTAAATTCGTCGAATAGCCATCGTAGCTCGTGAAGTAGACGAACTGCGCCTCGGGCTTGGGCTGCGCGAGTTCGTAGAGCGTGGTGAAGGCCACGCCGCCCCAACGGCAGTCGTATTTGCTCCACGTGGTCACGCAGTGGAAGTCGCTTACGTCCTCGACCTGCGGCAGAGCGTGAAAGGCGGCCCAATCGAGCTTGGCCGGCTTTTCGACGAGGCCGTCGAGCGTGAGGGTCCAGTCGGCGGGCTCGATGGCGGGTTGCACGCCGAGGTCGAGCACGGGAAATCCATCGGTGAGTTTTTGGCCGGGCGGAAGACGCTCTTGCGAGGGCACGGCGCGGGCGGTGACGCCGCGGGCTTTTTGTTTCTCGGCCCATCTCTGTTTTGCTGCGATGTAGCGTGCTTTGGACATAGTGGAAACCGTGGCGCGACGCGCGATCAGCGCAAGTGCGGGAAGGACGTGGGCGTGGGCGCTTGGCGCGGGCGTGGCGTGGGGCGAGGTCATTGACCCGCCCATTCGCTCGGCGAACACGCGGAGGGCGGGTCGGAGACCCTGCCCTACTTTTCGGACTCGGCGTTAAGGGCGGCCGTGATTGCGGCGCGGCGACGATGATAGTAAAGGGCCATGCCGCCTTGGTAGAAAAACGCCACCAAGCCGAACAACGAGGAACTCAGGGTATAAACGGTGCGCAAAAACTGATCGTCGGTGAATCCGGCCTCGGCGATGGTCGCCCGTTGCTGCTCGGTCAGAATCTGGCGCATGGGCTCGACGTCGAGGTGGTTCAGGCGGAAGGCAACGTAGGCGAGGACGACGACCAGCAGATAGAGTTGGCTGCCCACCAGCCAGTGGGTGCCGCGGTCGTCGCTGCGGCGGAGCAGGCTGACGCCGTGCAGTTCGAGTGCGCCGGCGCCGGCGACGAGGACCCCAACGAGGGCGCCGGGCACATCGTGCGCGGCGGCGGAGATCACGGCAAAGAAGCCCGCGATGCCGAGGACGCTGAGGCCGTTGAAGCGGGCCAGGCGCAGCACGCGGAACAAGGTTTCTTCGGGAAGCAAGGGCGGTGCGCGCATGGAAGGGTTGTCATTCCCGCGCCGGCCCCGAATCTCAAGCCTCTTTCCGTGGCCGCATCCGACCCGCAACCTTCGTTTCCCTTCCGCATCGACTTCCCGCCGGAGCTGCCGATCAGCGCGCGCGCGGATGAAATCACGGCGGCGATCGCGGAGCACCAGGTCGTGATTCTGGCGGGCGAAACGGGATCGGGTAAGACGACGCAGATCCCCAAAATGTGTCTGGCGGCCGGGCGGGGGCAGCGCGGGCGAATCGCGTGCACGCAGCCGCGGCGGGTGGCGGCGTTGTCGATTTCCCGGCGGGTGGCGGACGAGCTGAACGTAGAATGGGGCCGCGAAGTCGGCTGCAAGATCCGCTTCGACGACCGCACGACGGGGAAGACGGTGATCAAGTTTCTGACCGACGGCATGTTGCTCGCCGAGGTGCAGGGCGATCCGCTGCTGCGCGATTACGACACGGTGATCATCGACGAGGCGCACGAACGCTCGCTCAACATTGACTTCCTGCTGGGGCACCTGCGCACGCTGCGGTTCAAGCGCCCCGAGCTGAAGATTATCATCACCTCCGCGACGATCGACACGGAGGCGTTCAGCGAGGCGTTTGACGGTGCGCCGATCATCAAGGTCGAAGGCCGGGTGTATCCGGTCGAGGTCATCTACGCGCCGCTCGACGGACTGGGCTCCGACTACGACGAAAACGACGAGAACGAAGACCGGAGCGATGCGGCGGCGGTGGCTTCGGCCAAGGCGGAGGCGTTGCACTACATCGACGGGGCGGTCGAAGCCGTCGAGCGCATCACGCACGAGAGCGAGGCGGGCGATGTGTTGGTGTTTCTGCCGAGCGAGCGAGACATCCGCGAAGCCGGGGACCTGCTCGAAGGCCGCAGACTGAGAAACTGCGAAATCGTGCCGCTCTTCGGCCGACTTTCCAACGCGGAGCAACAGCGGGTTTTTTCCACGTCGCAGCGGAGAAAAATTGTGCTCGCGACGAACATCGCGGAAACGTCGCTCACGATTCCGGGGATCAAGTTTGTCGTCGATACCGGCCTCGCGCGGGTGAGCCGCTACACGGCGGCCTCGCGCACGCGGCGGCTGCCGATCGAACCGGTGTCGCAGTCCAGCGCCGACCAACGCAAAGGCCGCAGCGGGCGCGTGGCGGAGGGCGTGTGCATCCGCCTGTTTTCGGAGAAAGACTTTTTGGAGCGACCACGGTTCACGGAGCCGGAGATCCGGCGGGCAAATCTGGCGGACGTGATTTTGCGGCTGAAGGCGTTTGGCCTCGGTGACATCGAGCGGTTTCCGTTTATCAATCCGCCGGCGCCGAAGGCGATTCGCTCGGGGTATCTGCTGCTGGAGGAGATCGGGGCGCTCGAGGGGGAGGCGGCGGGTGAGCTGGCGCGACCGCTCACGGAGATCGGGCGTGAGTTGGCGCGGCTCCCGGTGGACCCGACGGTGGGGCGCATGATTCTCCAGGGGCGCACCGAGCGGGCGTTGCGCGAAGTGCTGGTGATCGCGGCGGGGCTCAGCATCCAGGATCCGCGCGACCGGCCGATGGACAAACAGCAACAGGCCGACGCGGCGCACCGGCGGTTCGCGCATCCGGATTCGGATTTTCTCACGTTGCTCAACATCTGGGAGACGTTTCACGACGAGTTCGAGCGGCTCACGCAGGCGAAGTTGCGGCGGTTTTGCCGCGATCATTTCCTGAGCTACACGCGCCTTCGGGAGTGGCGCGACGTGCACGCGCAATTGCTCGACACCTTGCGGGAGCGCGACGCGTTTCGGATGACGTCGATCTACGACGGCACGCGGGAACACGCGGAGCGAAACCCGGAGCAGCCTCTGGCCTTTGGCACCCCGGGCTACCGGGCGATTCACCGCAGCGTGCTCGCGGGTTTGCTCGGAAACATCGCGCAACTAGATGAGGATAACGGCGGCTACAAGGCGACCAACGACCGGCGCGTGGCGTTGTTTCCGGGATCGGTGTTGTTTAGGCGCGAGGAGCCGAAGCGGGGAAAACCGGACCCGTC
>CAMBRG010000090.1 GCA_945869845.1 Opitutus sp. GAS368
TTGATAAGAACCGACCACCACCGTGTCGCCCGACACCGCCACGGAGATTCCGAATTGGTCATACGACCCGACTGTACTGGCCTTGAGGTAGGCCTCCTGGCTCCACGTCGTCCCGCTCCGTAAGAACACATACGCTGCCCCGGCATTACCGGCGCTCGTGTTGGTCGTGGGCGTGGTCCCATTTTGCACCCCCGTCGTGCTGCTGTCCTCTAGGTAAGCCCCGACCACCACCGTGTCGCCCGACACGGCCACGGAGATGCCGAATTGGTCGGCCGCCCTGACTGTACTGGCCTTGAGGTAGGCCTGTTGGCTCCACGCCCCACTGCTCCGCACAAACACATACGCCGCCCCGGAATTACTGGCGCTCGTGTTGGTCGTGGGCGTGGTCCCACTTTGCACCCCCGTCGTGCTGCTGTCCTCTTGGCTAGCCCCGACCACGACCGTGTCGCCCGACACCGCCACGGAGATTCCGAATTGGTCATTAGCCGAGACTTGGCTGGCCTTGAGGTAGGCCTGCTGGGTCCAAGTCGTCCCGCTCCGCACGAATACATACGCCGCCCCGGCATCGGTGGCGCTGTTGTTGGGCGTGCTGTTCACCCCCGTCGTGCTGCTGTCCTCTAGGTAAGCCCCGACCACCACCGTGTCGCCCGACACCGCCACGGAGTTACCGAATTGGTCACTCGGATCGCCCCCGTTGTTACTGGCTTTCAAGTAGGCCTGCTGGCTCCACGCCCCACCGCTCCGCACAAACACGTACGCCGCCCCGGAATCAGAGGCGCTCTCATCGGGCGTACTGTTCACCCCCGTCGTGCTGCTGTCCTCCAAGCGAGCCCCGACCACCACCGTGTCGCCCGACACCGCCACGGAGTAACCGAATTGGTCACTCGCCCCGGTATTGCTGGCCTTGAGGTAGGCCTGCTGGCTCCACGTCGCCCCACTCCTCACAAACACATACGCCGCCCCGGAATTGCCGGCGTCCTCGTTGGCCGTGCTAGCCACCCCCGTCGTGCTGCTGTCCTCTTGGTAAGCCCCGACCACCACCGTGTCGCCCGACACCGCCACGGACCAACCGAAATAATCACTCGCCGTGACTTGGCTGGCCTTGAGGTAGGCCTGTTGGCTCCACGTCGTCACGCTCCGCACGAACACATACGCCGCCCCGGCACCGGAGGCGAGCGTGTTGGGCGTACCGTTCACTGTAACCCCCGTCGTGCTGCTCCGCTCTGCGATAGCCCCGACCACCACCGTGTCGCCCGATACCGCCACGGAGGCGCCAAAATTGTCAAAAGACGAGAATGAGTGGGCCTTGAGATAGGCCTGCTGGCTCCACAACCCAGCACTTCGCACGAACACGTACGCCGCCCCGGAGTTAGTGGCGCCCGTGTTGGTCGTGGCCGTGGCCCCATTTTGCACTCCCATAATGCTGCTATCCTCGTAGTGAGCCCCGACCACCACCGTGTCGTCCGACACGGCCACGGAGATTCCGAAATAGTCATACGCCCTGACTGTACTGGCCTTGAGGTAGGCCTGTTGGCTCCACGCCCCACTGCTCCGCACGAACACATACGCCGCCCCGGCACTACCGGCGCTCGTGTTGGTCGTGGGCGTGGCCGTATTTTGCACCCCCGTCGTGCTGCTTTCCTCATAAGTAGCCCCGACCACCACCGTGTCGCCCGACACCGCCACCGAGTAGCCGAAAACGTTCCATACGGCGGTGTTGCTGGCTTTGAGGTAGGCCTGCTGGGTCCACGTCGTCCCGCTCCGCACAAACACATACGCCGCCCCGGAATTTCCGGCGGCCTCGTTGGGCGTGCTGTTCACCCCCGTCGTGCTGCTTCCCTCATAAGGAGCCCCGACCACCACCGTGTCGCCCGACACCGCCACCAAAAAACCGAAATTGTCACCCGCCCCGGTATTGCTGGCTTTGAGATAGGCCTGCTGGGTCCACGCCCCACTGCTCCGTAGGAACACATACGCCGCCCCGGAGTTACTGGCGCCCTCATCGGTCGTAGGCGTGGCCGTATTTTGCACCCCCGTCGTGCTGCTGTCCTCGTTGATAGCCCCGACCACCACCGTGTCGCCCGACACCGCCACGGAGTAACCGAAACCGTCGCTTGAGCCAGAAACGCCATTGTGCGTATTGCTGGCCTTGAGGTAGGCCTGCTGGGCGATGGGGTCGATGGTGAGCGGGTAGCGCGCGTCGCGCTCGTCCACCAGCAGGCGGACGGCGTGCTGCTCGCCCCCAGCGCTCGGTGACGAATCAGCCAGCTCGAAGTGGGAGGTCAGGATCTTACCATCCGCATCCCACACTTTCAGGCCGGCGTAGTTGAGCACGGTGGCGCCGGTGGCATCGCGAAACTCGACGCCGAGCGCATCCGTTGTGACGTGCGGGCGCAACCCACCCCGCACCGCGAGGAGGAAACTAAGCGCAGTCGGCGGGGCGCCGGGTGCAGTCAGCGCGGTGGTGTCAGCGGTGGGTCGGGTGCTCACGGTGAAGCCGTGCTCCAGACCGCGCTGGTCGTTGATAAACCATTCCTGCACCGCGGAATCCCACTGGTAGGTGAGGCGCGAGCCCTGGGCCTGCACCGCGGGGATGCCTGCGATCGTCTGCTGGTGGGCGCCGAAGCCGTAGCCCTGCAATTCGAGGCCCCACGTCCAGCCACCGGCCTTGGGCGTGGCCACGAACCCGCGGCGGTCGAAGCTCGTCGTCCACTGCTGGCCGGGATTGCGCGCCTGCCAGCCGGTGGGCGTGGGCTGAAAAGCGTGCCGCCCGGCCTCATACGCGGCGCGGATGCTGCCCCATTCGGACTTAGCGAGGCCCTCGGGCACCTGATCAGGTGAGGTCAACTGCTGGGAGCGTGCCGGGGCGGCGGCAGCAAAAAGCGAGTGACTAAAAGCGGCGACCGCAAGCACGGTAAAAAGCCGCAAAAACACGACGACGCCCGCGTAGCGGGCACGGTTGAAAGAAATCATTTCTCAACATACGCTCCATTTATGAAATCGAGTTCACTGATGGGTTGAACGCTCCTGCTTTGTGATGAGTGAGGCGGCGCACCTCGCTACCCTGCCCGCAGCGCAGACCCGCCGGGTCGCCCTCGCCGGCGGTCGATTACATGGCAAAGGCCGCAGACCTCACTGCTGTGCTCGTGCAACCCCCGGCCTCGACGTTTTACCTCTGAGCGAGCGCGGGGGAGGACTCACTGAAGGCCGACGGATTGGGCCAAAATTTGCCGAGGTTTTGAGGGTCAGTTGCGGGCCGGAGTGGCGCACCCCCTTGAGGCGAGTGCGCCTCGTTCATCACCGGCATGGTCCATTCATCCCAGATGCAGCTGGCTGCGGGACGGCGGGCCCACGGTGGATTTCCTCGACGACTTGGGCCACGGTTACCACGCGAGGTGGGGGCACTCCGCTTACCGACGGTAAGAACCCTCGCGCCCTCGCCCCAAGTTAGGGCGCGACCGCTGGGCGCGCCGGGTACGTCGTGCCCTCCACTACCCCTACCTCACCTCAGGTCACTCCCTTGACAGGCTGAGGCGGGTTGAACACTTTTGAGGCATGGCCACGATTCAAATGCGCTCCCGCATCGATAGTAAATTGAAGAAGAAAAGTGACGAAGTCCTGAAACGTCTCGGGTTAGACGCTGGATCCTTTGTCTCTATGGCCCTCACCCAACTCGTCAATCATCGCGCTCTGCCGTTTGCCGTGACCGATTCAGACGCGAGCTATTTTGCCTCCGAATACGGGATCACACCCACCCAAAGTGCCAAATCCGGCACCGTTTTGCGCCGTGAAACCACGCGCGCTCGTCGCCAGGGTAAGTTGCGCGAAGTTAAAGCGCTCTCCGATCTCACCCCGTGAGACTGCTGGCGACGCCACGCTTCCTCACCAGCATACCGGCGCACCGTCGCGTCGAAGTGTTAGCCACCATGCGCGCAGCCGCGACCGCTTACGGACAACCTCACTTACACGCCGGAGTTGGACTCAGGCGAATCCCACCCTTCATGGAATGTCGCTGCGGTTTGGACCTACGACTGATATTCCAGCGGGAACGCGACGCCCTCGTGTTTCATCGGTGTGGAACGCATGATGAGATAAAGTCTTTCTTAAAAAACCGACGGTAAGGACCCTCGCCCCAAGTTAGGACGCGATCGCTGGGCGCGCCGGGGTGCACCTGTTTTCCCTTTTTATAAGCGGGGTGAGGTCACCCCGCTCACACGCGAACCTTCTTGCCCCTGTAGGCGGGGTGCACCCACCCCGCTTTCCGGTAATAGACACCTGCTATGCGATGAGGGGGTCGAAGCGACGGGAGGTATAATACCGACGTCTCGTGATATTTGGACGATCGCGGACGATAGTCGAAAGACCACTCGCTGGCGCTCGCGGCTACCAGAAGTCAAAAACTCAAAGGACGTGGGTATAAAGCCTAGGCTGGGCCCCCCGGGCGCGGCTCGGTTTCACCCCATCAGGACCCGGACAACAGCGTTTTACACAAATCCGGAATGCGCGCGATCGATGCGGTTAGCTTACGCATTTTCAAATTGAGGAGCGGCCCTTTGTGCGGCCAGAGCTGCACGAGGCAGGGCAGTTCCATCAGTTCACGCTCAGTGCGGAACGGCCGCTTTTCTGGGCCGCCCTTGAGCCCAGCTTGGTGGACCATAATGTCGGCCAGCTGCGTCGCCGCGGCAAACGCCTGATGGTGCGGCGCACTCAAGGAATCGTGGTGGTAGCGGACGGCTGCGATAACTTCTAAGGGGATCAGATGCGTCTCCAGAAAAAAGGCCCCGATGGCGGCATGGTCCCAGCCCAGGAGTTCGCGCTCAGCGACGAGGACCTGAGCTTCATCTGGGTCAAGCGGCTGAGACAGCAGGGTAAATTCCGCCGGAAACACTTGAGCGATGACGAGCTTGCCGAGGTTGTGCAGCAGTCCGCTTAAGTAATCGGTATCGTTGTCGACCCTTCGATCAAATTGATTAAGAATTTCGCGGGTAGCGTACGCGCAGCCGAGGGAGTGTAACCAAAATTCGCGCCATGAAACTTTCGTCCCATCCTTAGCCTTGCTTTCAAAATCCTCGATCAAGGGTGCCGTGGTCATCAGCAGGCGCACGCTACTCAGGCCGAGATAAAGGACCGCACCATCGAGCGTATTGATTTTCGCATTGAGTCCGAAAAAGGCGCTGTTGGCCATGCGCAGCAGACGCGCGGTGAGCGCGGGATCTTGGCTAATGATCTTAGAAAACTCCTCAATCGGCGTGCGCTGATTACGAAACAGTTTCGCGAGGGCCGTGATGTTACTGTGTAAAGAGGATAGATGATGGCAATGGATGATGCGTTGCCGCAACTCCGCTTCTGGGATCGGCTGTTTTTCAGGACCGGAGGTCAGCCTAGTAATTTCTTTCGTCAGCGGTCTCCAAGTCGCGGGCAAAGCAGGCGCTGCCCCTGACCGTGCTCGGTATTCCTGGTCCAAGCGCAAGATCGCGCGTCGCCCCAAAAGCAGGGGCTCTTTCACGCCCATGAGGCTGAGGCGCGCGCGATCTCGCGAGGTCCGCTGGTAGCTCACCACGTGCGCTAAGTTGATGAAGGTAAATCGATCGAGCCGAAAAAATGTCGTAACCTTTAACTGTTTCAACCAAGAGACGAGCGTCCGCCGGATCATTCGCGGTGCACCGATGCTTTGGATGAGTAGACTATAGTTCCCTTCGGATTTAATCAGGGACACCTGATCCATTTTAGCGAAGAGGACCCCGCTACGTCCCGATACCTTAAACGCTTCAACCGCCGACGCACTTTGCAGCACCGCGTGACCCGCTACATGGATACGGAGCTTCGTAACCATGATCGCGATTCGCTGAGCGGTATAAGGTTTCCGCAGCACATCGATCGCGTCATGCTCCAAGGCGGCAAACGCCCCCTTTTCATGGGTGGTAAGTGCCACGATCAAGTACGGGGGCAGACCTGCACTCAACGGGGCGAGTTTATCCACCTCGGCCAGCGAGGCATCGAGGAAGATAACATCGGGGACCAAGCTAAGGAGTGGGATCGCTTCGGCCACGGTTTTGACCGCGGCGAGCACGTGGATTTCCGCGTGAGCAGCGAGCTGCGCCATCAGATCACTCCGCGCCTCCGGGTCGCTATCCACAATCAGGCATCGCAGGGGTTTACTCATGGGCCACCTCCCGGCAGGATCTTGAGCGCTGGAGTGGGGAACAATAAATCAAAAGCCAGAGACGCTACGAAAACCACTCCGATCCTATTCAATGAAGCCGAATGCGATGAGTGACCCAGATATGCGATGAACGAGGCGCAACCGCGTCAGTTTAGCTCCACCAAGCGCGGGCATGATCTAGCGGAACACCCGCTGGGCGCGGTGCGGCCGCGACTCGACGGCAGCTGGCCCTCGGTCAGCCGACACAAAACTGCGGCGGCCGCGCTGCAAATTCCTGATCCAAGCGCAAGATGGCGCGTCGTCCTAAATGCACGGGCTCTTTCATGCCCTTGAGTCGCAGCTGCGCGTGATCCCGCGAGGTCCGATGGTAGCTCACCACGTGCACTAAGTTGATCAGGGTAAATCGATCCACCCGAAAGAATGTATCATGGGCTAATAATTTAACCCAAGCGACGAGTGTCCGCCGGATCAGGTGCGAGGCACCGTGGTCTCTGGTGACGCGGCTGTAGTCGCCCTCGGCTTTGATCACAGAGGTATGAGCCAGTTTAATCAGGAGGCTCCCGGCGACCTTAAGTGACTCAACCAGCTGAGTAGCCAGCGGTGGCGGCACGACCGCGAGCACCGCGCGGCCCGCCAGATGGATGCGGAGCTTCGCGACCGTTTTGGCTAGCCGCTGCGGTGAATAAGGTTTCAGCAGAAAATCGATCGCGTGATTCTCCCAAGCCGCAAAGGCGGCCTTTTGGTTCGACGCGAGCAGGACGATTAAGGGCGCAGCAACCACGGGCGGCAACGCCGCGAATTCTTCCGCCCCGTCGAGCCCTTGATCAAGAAAGACCAGATCGGGCGCCAAGGTGTGGCAAAATGGGAGCGCTGCGGCCACCGTCTCGACCGCCGCGAGCACGTGGATTTCCTTGTGGGCATCGAGGTGCGCGAGGAGGTTCCTCCGCGCCTCGGGGTCACGATCCACAACCAGGCATCGGATGAGCGGACTCATATCACGTCTGGGAGCGGCAGCGATGAGGACTTAACCACGCGACAAGTCCGCCAGTCTGCGTTGGGGGCAGAACAAAACCGTCGACCAAAGCGCACTGGGAGGGGGGGGTAGCACGATGTAGGGGTAACCGTCGGTGTAACCGTCCTAGCCAACAAGATAACGGCTACGCACCCTTTGCTCTGAATGAAATAAAAATACGATGAACGGACCATCGTTGCGACGAATGAGTCACGCCGCGCCACCGCTTCGTCTCGCCCCAAGACGCGAAAAGGGGGCGCCGCCCCTGACTCCCCGCATCACGAACCCCCAAAAAGACCCACGCGAAAACAACGTCCTTGAAGTTTTTGACGTCTGGTAGCCGCGAGCGCCAGCGAGGGGTGATTCGTCCACTCGCTGGCGCTCGCGGCTACCGAAAAGTCCAGAGTTCAAAGGACGTTGGGATCAGCGCCACGGCACCGATCCGCTCGGAATCCGACCCCGTTGGCTGGCTCCTTTCGCCTCTTTGTGAGGCCCGACCTCACGTCGGGCCGTTCCGTGTTCCGGGCGCCAAAGACGAACCGGCCTCACACAAGGTGAGGCCCTATATCCGAAAATGATCGGGGTACGGGCGACTAGCTCGATTCGCCCCGTTTTGCTCCCGCTCAACTCACCGTCTCGAGCAAGGCCTTGAGCGTGTGCAGGCACGTCCGGCTCGCCGGTTCGCCGCCGTGCGAAAATGCATGGCCGGCCGGCAGGTGCAGCAGCGACTCGTCGATCTTCTCCAGCCGCCAATGGGTTTCCAGCGAGAGCAGCCCGCGATAGCCCATCGCCTGCAACGCCCGGAAGTGCGCCCGCCAATCGACGTCGCCGACCCCCACCGGGGTGCCCACCGCGATCAATTCACCGCTCCGCACCACCCCGCTCCGCCGCACCGCATCCTTCACGTGCAGATGAAAAATCCGCGAGCCCAACCGGGCCAGATCGGCCGGCATGGGCGCAGCGGCTCCGGGTACATATAGCACATTGCACGGGTCCCAAATCGCCCCGATCCGGTCCTCCGGCAAGGGCGCCAAAATCGCCGCGGTCTCCTCCGCCGTCGCGGCGAGACAGGAGTGCTCATTCTCCAACCCCAACCGCACGCCGGAGCCTTCCGCCAATTCCAGCAACCCCCGCAACTGCTCGACGACGCGGAGCTGCTTCGCGGGGTCCGACGGATTCGCCGAACGGAAAAAGGTGAACACGCGCAGCAAGTCGCACTTCAGCTCGCGGGCCACATCGAGGCTCCGCTTGAAAATCTCCCGGTGCGCCGCGATCGCGGTGGGATCGTCGAGCTCACACTTGAAGACCGGCGTCGAACAGCCGTAGACGCGCCAGCCTTCGTCCCGCGACGCCGCCCCGATTGCCGCGACATCGGCCGGCGTCAGGTCCTTGAACGCCCGGCCGCCAAAACTGCGCAGCTCAATCCCGGGGAGCCGAAACTCGCGGATAAACTCCGTGATGACGGGGAGCTCCTGGGAAACTTCATCGGTGATGAACGTGATAGATTCTGGGAATTTCATAAAGGTGTTAGTAGTAGGGCAGGGTCTCAGACCCGCCCTCAACGCTTCGCGCCGCCCTCCGCTTCAGCGCTTCGCGCCCGCAATCGCCATCACTTCGGCAATCGTGACTGGGACGCCTCCCCGGCGTTTGCTTTCGTCGGCCGCTTCCATGAACGCGAGCAGTTCCAGCGTGGTTTCTGGCGCCACCGGCGAAATCCCGGTTTGAAAAAACTTCATGATCTCAACCGTGAGCGCGGCGTAGTTCTGCTTTTCGCCGACCACCGCCACGCCCTTCGTGCCGACGACGGTCACGCCATAGCCTTTGTGGCTCTTGCGGTTGCCCTGCACCGTGCCCACGCGGCCATCAGCCCAGCTGCCCGTGATCACATCGGTGTTGGCCGTGTGCGTCCGGACCACCTGCACACATCCCGGTCCGAGCACCGTGTAGAGCGCCTCGACCGCGTGAATCCCATACCAGAAAAAATCAGGATGCGTCGGCTCGATGTCCGCGGGCCCGATCGAGAAAGCCGAGGTGATGTCGCCGATCGTCGCGAGCTTCGGCGCGTAGGGCTCGGGGGCGAAACGCAGCGAGGACGAACTGAAAATCGGCACCCCGGCCTCCTGCGCGAGCCGCACCATCTCCACGGCATCCTTGAGCGAACCCGCAAACGGCTTGTCGATGAACACCGGTTTCTTCGCCGCCAGCGTGCGCCGAAATTGATCCAGATGCGTGCGACCATCGACGCTCTCGATCAAGATCGCGTCCACGTTGCGCGCGAGTTCTTCGATGGAGTCGTAAAGCTTCACGCCGTGAGTCTCGACGAGTTGCTTGGTGAACCCTTCGACCCGCGACGCGCTGGCCACGATGTCCGGGCTACCGCCCTTGAACGCCGCGACGACCTTCCCGCCCGGCACGTGGCCCGGCGCCTTAGGGTCGTTAAACACTTTTGCGAACGCCGGGACGTGCGACGTATCGAGCCCAATCATGCCAAGTCGCAGCGGTTCGGCCGCGCTGGCGGGAAGCAGTGCCATCAGCATAACGAGTAGAGAGGATCGGATCATAGGAGTTTAGGTTGAGAGTGACGCTGCCGCCGCCGCATCGATGTAGAGCGTGGCATCGACGTGGAGGCGAAGAATAGACGCGGGGCACGCGATTGCAACCGGTCCTTCGACCGTAGCACGGACCGCCGCCGCCTTGCGCGGCCCCGGCACTTGGATGCTCAGGCGGCGCGCCTGCCGGAAGACCGGCACCGTGAGCGTGAACGCGTGCCGCGGCACCGCCGCCAGCGTGGGAAAACACCCGTCGTTGACCTGCTGCTGGCGGCACGCGTGATCGAGTTCGACCACTTTCACGAGCTGCGCATCGGCGAAGTCGGCCACGGGCGGATCATTGAACGCGATGTGCCCGTTTTCACCAATGCCCATGCACACGAGATCGATCGGCCGCTCGCGCAGGAGCGCCGAGTAACGCGCCGCGACCGCCGCCGCATCCGGTTCCTCGGCCGGCAACGGATGAAAAACACCGATCGGCACCTTGCTCAGCAGATGCTGCCGGAGGTAGTGGCGAAAACTCTGCGGATGGTCGCCCGAGAGCCCCACATAATCATCCATGTGAAACGCCGTGATCCGCGACCAATCCAGAGCGATGCCGCACTTCGTCGGATCGACCAGCGCCGCGAGAAATTCATCCTGCGACGGCGCGCAGGCGAAGATCACCCGCGCCTCCCCTTGCCGGGCGACGACCCCGTGCAGATACGCGGCGACCGCCTGCGCAGCGGCGCGACCGAGGGCGGCACGGTCGGAATGAACCTCAATCGCCAGACGGCCGGCGGTGGTGTAGAAGGGAGCGGTGATCGGCATGGGAAAATCAGAGTCGGTTATGCAGGTTGCCTCGCGGTGTCGCAGTCCGGAACCAGCCATGCCCTTGCCGATCTGCGTTCCGGTTGTAGAACCGACCGACGGTCGGTTGTCGGAGGCAGCCAAGCCCGACCGTCGGTCGGGCCTACAGCTCGGGCAAATCCAAGTTCAAAATCCATGGCAGGCGCTAGAGCGAGGGCAACGTGACGCCAAAGGCGGCGGCGGGGGCCGTGGACCAGAGCGCGCGGGCCTCGGCCGGCGGGAGCCCGAGCCAGTCAGCGACGTGGCGCACGCCGACATCCGGCGTCAACGTCGAGCCGGCGAAGTTCTGCGCCCCGGGCTGCCGCGCCACGCCGTCCGCCCCGACCTCGATCGCATGCGGCCCGATCGTGTAGCGCCCCGGCGGCACCCCGGCGCCCGCCATCGCATCGGTCGTGAACAGCACGCGGCCGGGGGGTTTGGCGCGGAAAAAATTCTGGAGCACCGCGCGCGGCAGATGAATCCCGTCGGGAATGAAACACGCCGTCAGCTCATCGCGCGCGAGCAGGCGCTGCACGATGTTGTCGTGGCGGTGGAGTTGCAGCGGACAACCGTTGCCCAGATGCGTGCAGAACCGCGCGCCGGCCCGCACGGCTTCGTCGATCTGAGCCTCGGTGGCGTTCGTGTGCCCGAGCGAAACATGGACCCCAGCCCGCGTGACCGCCGCGATGAACTCCGCACTGCCCGGCCACTCCGGCGCCAGCGTGACGAGCCGGATGCGCCCGCCGGCCGCGGCCTGTAACCGGTCAAACTCCGCGAGCGACGGCGCATGTTGGGGGGCGGCCGGATGCGCGCCGCGAAATCCTTCCACCGGACTCAGCCACGGCCCTTCTAGGTGATAACCAAGAATCGCCGCGCCCGCCGCCGGCGACTCGGCGCACCGCCGCTCAAAGGCCTCGAATCGCCAGCCAAGCGCGTCCACTTCGTCGGTGATGAACGTCGCAAAAATCCCCGAAGTCCCGCAGCGGCGCAACGCTCCGACCGCGTGCTCAAACTGCGCCCGGGTGAGCCCGTCGCGCTGGAAATCAACGCCGCCGAAGCCGTTGATCTGAAAATCGAAAAGATCCGCCGATAACATACTGAGGAAATGAAACGCCAATCACTAGGATGGCGTCGAGTGTTTGTCGTAAAATCTACACCGCGCCCGGGCGCGGCGGAGGGCCCTCGGAACTTACTCGCTCACCACGCGGAGGCCAGCCGCAACCGAACACCCTCGCCGCTTGCGATTGGATAATCCGCCTCAACGCTCTTAATTTCAGCGCCCCGGATATTCCTTTACCACCTTCTCGCCCCTTAAAAGACTTCCTCTGATTATTTCTCACCGTATATTTCAAGCGTTCGCATGAAACTTTCCGTCATCATCCCCTGCTACAACGAGGCCAAGACCATCCGCACGATCGTTGATCGGGTACGGTCGGCCCCCATCGCAGACAAAGAAATTATCATCGTCGACGACTGCTCGCACGACGGCACCCGGGACTTACTCCGCCGCGAAATCGCGCCACTCGTTGCTCAAATCATCTATCACGAAGTCAACCAAGGCAAAGGAGCCGCACTGCGCTCCGGCTTCGCCGTCGCCACCGGGGACGTAGTCGTCGTACAAGACGCTGATCTCGAGTATGATCCTCAAGAGTATCCTCGCCTACTGAAACCTATTCTCGACGGCAAAGCTGATGTTGTCTTCGGCTCGCGCTTCATGGGCGCCGAGGCTCACCGGGTCGTTTATTTCTGGCACATGGTAGGAAACAAGTTCCTCACCCTGCTCTCAAATATGGGAACGAACATTAATCTGACGGATATGGAAACCTGCTATAAAATGTTCCGTCGCGAAGTGCTGCAAAAAATTACGATCGAAGAAAACCGCTTCGGTTTCGAGCCAGAGATTACCGCCAAAGTCGCAAAGCTCGGTGTCGTAATATACGAAGTCGGAATCAGCTACTACGGCCGAACCTACGCCGAAGGTAAAAAAATCGGATGGCGCGATGGCATCCGCGCGCTTTGGGCAATTTTAAAATACAATCTACTTCGCTGAGATATTATCATCACTGCCGCTACCGACGGACTGCCTTTTATTTTCCCGCTAATTTATTTGGTGTGATCGCACGCCCACCCTGCAAGACGAGTTAACTGGGATCAGCGCCAGCGGGTCGACGACACCCATGACGCCGAGATCAGGGAGGAAATACAACCGTACGAGCCCCTGCAACCCCCGTGACTTTGACCGGCACCCCTTGGCTGAACGTGAGCGGATAGGTCTCATTTGCTATAATTTTGAGTTCTTTGACGAAATTGGCCGGGCCAACCAGTTTGTCTAATGTAACCGTAGAAACACCGTTCTCCAAAAAGTATTGATCAGCAGCCACTGCCAGCAAACGGGCATTATCCAGCACCGCTTTGTCTTGTTCGGACTGACGAACCTTTTGGAAGGCGGGAATCGCCATAGCGGTCAAAAGGCCAATGATGACGACGACGATCATGATTTCAACAAGGGTAACGCCCTTGGTGGAGTTGCTGGGCGAGTTTTTCATTTTGGCATCTTTGTGTTTTATAACAACCCACTTAAGGCTGCTGAAATTGAATTTCGGAGACAAGGTCGAAATTCCGCTAAGGCTCGGTCTCACCCCCGGAATCGCATCTTTAATTACTACCAGAAAGCGTTTAGCAAAAACGCCCACAAGTACCTCTACGAATTCGTGACGACCCCAAAATTACGGACTCCAATCGCTCATTACCACCCGGTTTCTATTTCTTTGTTCGCGATTTAGTCGGCTTCTTAGACTTCTTGGTCTCCACCTTTTTCCGGACGGTCGGCTTTGGTTTTTTTGGCACCGCTAGCAGCTTAGAAACCGAAACTTCGGTCGCGTCTTTCCAAAGATTTTCCAAAGCATATCGCCCCCGTTGGTCCGTCGTGAACAGATGCACCATGACGTCAAACGCGTCGATCACCATCCAGCCGCTATCTTGCGGGATCTCCATTCCAACGATCGGCGCTTTAGCGGAATCCAACGCCTTTTCTATTTCAATCCGCAAGGCCCGCAGATGAGGCGATGACGTGCCCGTGGCCAAGACCAGAAAATCTGTAATAGATGACTGCTCACTCACATCCATCACCCGAAGGTCCTCCGCTTTCTTTTCCTCCAAGGCCCGACAGCACAGCTTAACGAGAGCGAGGGATTCAGATTTTTTCAATTTCATTCCTTCCCGCGATACAGACCCTTTTCGCGGATGTAAACAATCGCCTTATGCGGCACAAAATAATCGAGCGCTAAGTTCAGTCGGGTTCGCTCTCGCAATTCAGTCGAGCTGATCGCCAGCAGGTGTCCGTCACACCGACGCAAGCGCAAGC
>CAMBRG010000091.1 GCA_945869845.1 Opitutus sp. GAS368
GGGCCATGTTGGCCCCCATGCGACCGACTCCGACGAAGGCGATTTTTTGCGACATGATGATAAAGGGAGAGGTTGAGTTAGCGGGCGAAAAACGGGTTGTGCTGGCGCTCCTGCGTGAGCGTGGTGAGCGGGCCGTGGCCGCAGGCGAAGACGGTGTCGCGGTAAAGCGTCATGAGCTTGGTGCGGTTGTTCTCAAACTGGTCTTTAAAATGGGTGGGGCTGCCGCCCATTGAACTCGCGAAGATGGAATCGCCGACGATGGCGAGGGGCCAACTGAGCCCGCTGACGACAAAGGAACTCATGCCGGGTGAGTGACCAAAGGTGTAGAGGGTCTTGACGGCCAGTTCGCCGAAATGGAAGTGGGCGTTCTCCTTGAAGGTTTGCGCGCCGGGCGCAGCGGAGGGCTCCAATTCGCTCGCCCAAACCGTTGCTTTGGTCGCGGCGACGAGTTTGGGCAGGTCGGCGATGTGGTCGTCGTGGGTGTGGGTGAGAAAGATGGCGGCAACCCGGAGTTTTTCGGCTTCGATCAAACTGATCATGTCGTCGCAGTTGGCCCCGGTGTCGAACACGGCGGCTTCCCGGGTGCCGCTGTCCCAGATCAGGTAGCTGTTGACCGTCATGTCCTCGAAGGCGGTGTTGAACATCGCGAAGCCGCGTTTAAAAAGCGGGGCTTCGGGATACCAAGATTTGTGGGCGAGGGCGACCAAGGCATCGACGCTCAGACGCAGGTGGCGCGCGACCCGGCGGATAACCAGTTCGTTGACTTGACCGCCCTTGACGGCGGCGAGCTCGGGCAGGCTGATTTCGGCCCGCTGGGCGAGATCAGCGTCGGAAATTTTCAAACCGCGCTGGGCCTTGTTGATGACGTCGTTGAAATTATCTTCGAGCGGAATTCGAGGCATAGGTCCAAAACGGTGCGGCGGGTGCCGGGGCGTGCAAGCTGAATGGCGGTGAAAGAATGCGGGGCGTCGAGCCGGGCTCGGGCGGGCGGGTGCGGCCGAGACGGGCCCTTCATGCTCGCTGCCGGTCGGTGGGGGAAACGGGGTTGGAAAAATAATTTTGATGCATGACGAAATGAAAAAGGCTCATGGCATTGCGCCTGCTTATGGATCCGGCATCGCCTATGAAATCCGTTCTAAACCTGTTTCGATTCCGGCTGGGGCTGGTAGCTGTGCTACTTGTCACCGGCACCGTGTGGGCCCAAACGCCCGCTGCTACCCCTGCGGCCCCACCGCCGCCCACCGCCGAGGAGCGCCTCGCGGCGCTTGAGGCTTACGTCAACAACGTCGACCCGGTCAAAGGCCCGCTGGTCGGTGTCGCCGGCCCCGGCCACAACGCCTGGATGATGACCAGCGCTGCGCTCGTGCTCTTCATGACCTTGCCCGGTCTCGCGCTTTTTTACGGCGGCCTGGTTCGCCGGAAGAACGTACTCTCCGTCCTCGCTCAGTGCTTGGGCATCACCGGCCTCGTCACCCTCATGTGGTGGGCGTTCGGCTACAGCTTGGTTTTCGGCAAAAGCTTCAACAGCCCGTTCCTCGGCGGCACCGAATATTTCTTCCTGAAGGGCGTCACCAGTGCGCCCAACACCGACTACGCCTACTGGATTTCCCAGAATGTGTTTTCGATGTATCAGATGATGTTCGCGATCATTACCCCGGCGCTGATCGTCGGTGCCATCGCCGAGCGCATGAAGTTCTTCGCGATTCTGCTCTTCGTCGCGATCTGGATGATCGTCGTCTACTTCCCGTTGGCCCACATGATCTGGGGCGTGACCGGTTTCATGAACGGCGTCTGGAACGGCGACGCGGTCATCAAGGCCATCGACTTCGCCGGCGGCACCGTGGTTCACATGTCCTCGGGCTGGTCCGCGCTCGTCCTCTGCATCATCCTCGGACCGCGCCTGGGCTTCGGTAAGGAAAAAATGGCCCCGCACAGCCTCGTGCTGTGCATGGTCGGCACCGGCATGCTCTGGGTCGGCTGGTATGGTTTCAACGCCGGCAGCGCGCTCGCCGCCGACGGCGTAGCGGCCAACGCCTTCATGACGACCACGCTCGCCGCCGCCGTCGCCGCGTTCACGTGGGGCATGATCGAAAAACTGTTCCGCGGCCACGCCTCGATTTTGGGTTTTTGCTCCGGCGCGGTCGCCGGGTTAGTTGTGATCACCCCGGCCGCCGGCTTCGTGGACCCGACCGGCGCGATCGTCATCGGCGTGCTCGGCGGCGCCGTGCCGTATTTGGCCTGCACCAAGATGAAATCGATGTTCGGCTACGATGACGCGCTCGACACCTTTGGCGTCCACGCCGTGGGCGGCACCCTCGGGGCTCTGGTCACCGGCTTCCTCGCCACCGCCAGCGTCAATTCGAACCTGACCGGTGCTTACGCGGCAAAGAACGGCCTCGCGAAGCTGGTGACCGACGGCGGTCTCTGGCTCGAACAGGTCAAGGCCATCGGCATCACGCTGGTGCTCTCGATCCTCGCGACGGTGGTGATCGCCTACATCGTGAAAGCTCTCGTCGGATTGCGGCCCGCGCCGGAAGCCGAGTCGCAAGGGCTCGACATCACCGATCACCAAGAAGAAGGCTATATCAACTGAGTTAACCCTCAATCTTTCCATCCATGAAATTCATCACCGCCATCATCAAACCCTTCAAACTCGACGAAGTGAAAGAGGCGCTGAGCGCCGTCGGGATCGAAGGCATGACCGTCACCGAGGTAAAGGGCTACGGCCGCCAAAAAGGACACACCGAAATCTATCGTGGGAGCGAATACACGGTCGATTTTCTGCCCAAAGTGAAAATCGAGATCGCGGTGACCGACGACCTCGTCGGCAAAGCGGTCGAGGCGATCGCGAAGTCGGCCAAGACCGGCAAGATCGGCGACGGCAAGATCTTCGTGCTGCCGCTTGAGGAAGTGATCCGCATCCGCACCGACGAGCGCGGTGAGGCGGCGGTTTGAGCGTTTTTTAAATTGATCCGAAGGCCGGCTCGTATGAGCCGGCCTTTTTCGTTCAAAGCCGGTTGGCCTCGTGGCGGATCGAGCGCTGGTAGGTGGTGATGCCGGGATCTTCGCTGGTGTCGGCGAGAGCGAGCAGAAGAAGCTTGGTGGCTTCGGCGTGGTCGCTTTGGAGATGGAGCGTCAAAGCCAGGAAGACGTCGAATTCACGATGGTCGGGAAATTGCTCTTGGCCGGACCGGAGGACCTCGGCGGAGCGGGCGAGTTGGCCGGTGTGACGGAGCGTGGAGCCGAGACCGAGGAGCGCGCCGGCGAGTTCGTTGGGCGCGAGGCCGAGGGCGATGGCGCGTTCGTAGTGGGGGACGGCTTCTTCGGCGCGGCCAAGCACGTCGCTCGTCCACGCGAGCTGGTAGGCGATCTCGGGCACGTGGGGAAAACGGGCGTCGAGTTGCTGCAGCAGGCCGAGGACGTGATCCACTTGGCCGCCGTGGCGGGCGCCGATGATGGCGTCGAGTTCGGGTTTCCAGTCAGACATCGGAAAAGAAGAAAGCGCGGAGGTAAGCTCCGCGCTTTCGGACTCAGGATGGGTCGCTCAGTTGACCGGAGCGGCGCCGGGGGCGGCGGGCTTGACCGTCTTTACGGCGAGAGCGCGGGTGGCGATCTCGACCTGGAGGCGGGCGAGGTAGTCAGCGAAGGGCATGACGCCTTCGTCGCCCTTGGCGCGGCTGCGGACGCTGATCGACTGGGTCTCGGCTTCCTTGCCGCCGAGGACGAGGGTGTAGGGGACCTTGTCGATTTCGGCGCGGCGGATTTTGGCTCCGAGCTTGTCGCTCTGTTCGTCGAGTTTGGCGCGGACGCCTGCGGCCTTGAGCTGCGCGAGCAGTTGCGCGCCGTAGTCGTTCACGCGGTCGGTGATCGGCACGAGGCGGACTTGTTCCGGCGCGAGCCACACGGGGAAATCGCCGCCAAAGTGCTCGATGAGCACGCCGCAGAAACGCTCCATCGAGCCAAAGGGCGCGCGGTGGATCATGACGGGGCGGTGCGATTGGTTGTCGGCGCCCATGTAGTGGAGGTCGAAGCGCACGGGGAGATTGTAGTCCACCTGGACGGTGCCGAGCTGCCACTCGCGGCCGATCACGTCTTTGATGACGAAGTCGATTTTTGGGCCGTAGAACGCCGCCTCGCCGGGTTCCTCGGTGAAGGGCACGCCGAGGGTTTTGGCGGCTTCGCGGCAGGCGTTCTCGGCTTTGTCCCAGTTGGCGGTGTCGCCGGTGTATTTGTTCGAGTCCGGATCGCGGAGGCCGACGCGCACGCGATAGTCGGCCATACCGAGGGTGGTGAGGACGGTTTTCACGAGGGCGAGGCAGCCGAGGACTTCGGCTGCGACCTGATCCTCGGTGCAGAAGAGATGGGCGTCGTCCTGGGTGAAGCCGCGGACGCGGGTCATGCCGTTAAGTTCGCCGGATTGTTCCCAGCGGTAAACGGTGCCGAACTCGGCGAGACGCACGGGGAGATCTCTGTAACTATGAGGCTGGGATGCGAAGATCTTGATGTGGTGCGGGCAGTTCATCGGCTTCAGCATGAAGCCATCGAGGAGCTTGGCCGGATCCATGACGCGGTCTTGGCCGATCATTTCTTTGCCCACGCGGTGGTTGAGCTGGTCGGCAAATTGCGAGGAAACGGCCTCGAGACGCGCGGTGAGTTCGGCGCAGCCGCAGCCCTCAGCGGACATCTTGGCGAGCGCGTCGGGCTCGGCGAACGCGGGGAACTGCGACTCCTTGTAATAGGGGAAGTGGCCCGAGGTTTTGTAGAGCGAGAGTTTGCCGATGTGCGGCGTGAAGACCTGCGAGTAACCCTGTTTGCGGAGCTCGCCGCCGATGAAGTCCTGCAATTCCTGGCGGATGATCGAGCCGTTGGGCGTCCAGAGGATGAGGCCTTGGCCGACCTCTTCGTCGATGTGGAAGAGCTTGAGGTCGCGGCCGAGCTTGCGGTGGTCGCGGGCCTTGGCCTGCTCCTGGCGGTCGAGGTATTGATCGAGTTCTTCGCGCGTGGGGAAGGCGGTGCCGTAGATGCGCTGGAGCTGCTTGTTCTTTTCGTCGCCGCGGTGATACGCGCCGGCGATGGACAGAAGTTTGAAGGCTTTGAGTTTGGAGGAGTAACGCACGTGCGTGCCGGCGCAGAGATCCATGAACTCGCCGTTCTGGTAGAAAGAGATTTTCTCGTCGGCGGGGATGTCGGCGAGACGGCCGAGTTTGTAGCGTTCTTGGCCGCGGGAGATGAGGAGGGCGGTGGCCTCCTCGCGGGAGAGTTCCTTGCGGTAGAAGGGCTGGTTTTCGCCGGCGACTTTCTTCATCTCGGCTTCGATTTTGATGAGGTCGTCGGCGGTGAACTTATGGTCGAGGTCGAAGTCGTAGTAGAAGCCGGTTTCGGTGGGGGGGCCGATGTCGAGTTTGGCGTCGGGGAAAAGACGGAGGACAGCCGTCGCAAGGATGTGCGAGGCCGAGTGGCGGAGTTCTTCGAGGGGAGACATCATGGGAATTTTCGATTTTCGATTCTTGATTTTCGATGGGAGGGCCGGCCTTCGGCTATTTCTTTACCGGTTCGAGTTTGTAGTCGGTTTTGCTGTCGAGCATTGACCAACCGGCGGCGGCGAGGGCCTGGCGGAGCGCGTCGGCGGCGGCGAAGTCTTTGGCTTGCTTGGCCGCCCAGCGTTTTTCGGCGAGGGCGGTGATGGCGGCGGGAATTTCGGTTTTCGTTTCGACCTCGAGGTCGAGCCCAAGGGCGAAGAGCACGGCGTCGAATGCGTTTTGATCTACATTGGAAGGGCCGCGGTTCACGATGGAGAAGAGAGCGCCGAGCGCTCCGGGCGTATTGAGATCGTCGTGCAACGAGGCGAATACGCTGGCGAATGTCTCGGCCTCCTGGCCGGTGGCGGCCCCCAACGAGCCTCGGAACGTGCGCAACGAATTCAACGCGCTCTCGGCCGCGCGCAGCGAATCCAACATGAAATTCAACTGCTTCCTTGGGTGGCCCATCAGCAGGGCGTAGCGGACAGCCATCGGGGAGTAACCCTTCTCGACGAGATCGCCCAAGGTGTAGTAGTTGCCCTTGCTCTTGCTCATCGTGGTGCCTTCGACGAGCAGGTGTTCGCTGTGATACCAGTGGCGCGAGAAGGTCGTGCCGTTGCAGCACTGGCTCTGGGCGATCTCGTTTTCGTGGTGGGGGAAGAGCAAATCGACGCCGCCCGTGTGGAGATCGATCGTGTCGCCCAAAATGGCTTTGCTCATGGCGCTGCACTCGATGTGCCAGCCGGGTCGGCCTTCGCCGGCGCCGCGCGGGCCGGGCCATTTCACGTCGCCGTCTTCATCGGGTTTGTAGGCCTTCCAAAGCGCAAAGTCGGAGACAGAGTCTTTATGATCCGCGTCGGCGACGGGGTTGGTGATTTTGAGTTCGCGCTCCTTGATGCGGGAAAGGGCGCCGTAGCCGGGAAACGAATCGAGTTTGAAATACACGGAGCCGTCGGCGGCGCGGTAGGCGTTCCCTTTCTCCATGAGCACCTCGATCATGTTGACCTGCTCCTTGATGTAGCCGGTGGCGGTGGGTTCGGCGTGGGGACGCAGGCAGTTGAGGGCGGCGCAGTCGGCGTGAAATTTATCGGTCCACTTTTTGGTGATCTCGGCGAGCGGGCGTTGCTCTTTCTGCGTCTGGCCGATGGTGCGGTCATCAACATCGGTCAGGTTGCGGACGTGTTTTACTTGATCGCGGCCGAACTGGAGCTCGAGCAGGCGACGGATGACGTCGTTGACGACGAAGGTGCGAAAATTGCCGATGTGCGCGGGCGCGTAGACGGTCGGGCCGCAATTATAGAAGCGGACCACGCCGTCGGCGTGCGACGGCGTGACCGGTTTGAGGCGGCGGTCGAGGGAATCGTAAAGCTGAAGGGCCATATTCGGAGAATCGGAAAGGAAGGTGTTAACGGAATTCCGACGGAGCGGAACGTTCTTTTTATCGGTCGGTGGACCGACGGTTTTCTGCCTGACGGCGGGCGCGGGCGCCGGCGGTTGCGGTCAACAACCGCCGCCCGTAGTTCGCGCAAAAACGGAGCGAACCAAGGCGGTCGAAAAATTTGTGGCGGGCCGGCGCATGGCGTGATTTATTTGCGGAGAAACACGGATATGCCGGATCACTTCAAGCTCGATTTAACCCAACGGCCGCGGCGCTTGCGCCGCACGGCTAGCCTGCGGGCAATGGTAGAAGAGACGGTGTTGCGGCCGGCGGATTTTGTCGCGCCGTTATTCGTAATCGACGGCCAGGCTTCGCCGGAGCCGATCGGTTCGATGCCGGGGGTGCGGCGGTTGAGCATCGGTGACGCGGTAAAGGAGTGCCGGGTGTTGGCGAAATTGGGCGTGCGGGCGGTTGCTTTGTTTCCAAAGTTGGCCGGGTCTTTGAAAGATGCGGAGGGCAGCGCGGCGTTAAGCGAGGCTGCGTTGATTTTACGGGCGGTGCGTGCGGTGAAGCGGGCCGTGCCGGAGTTGACCGTGATGACGGACATCGCGCTCGATCCCTATACGACGCACGGGCACGACGGAGTATTATCCGAAGACGGTAGCGAGGTGGCGAATGACCGGACGGTGAATATCCTCTGCGAGATGGCGGTGCTTCATGCGCGGGCGGGGGTCGATCTGGTGGCGCCGAGTGATATGATGGACGGACGGGTTGGTGCGATCCGGCGCGCGCTGGATGCGGCGGGGTTTGAGCAAACTGGGATCATGGCTTATTCGGTGAAGTTTGCCTCGGCTTATTATGGACCGTTTCGCGAAGCGGTCGGCAGTGCACGAGCGGCGGGGACGGCACCGCTGGACAAAACGACCTACCAGATGAATCCGGCGAACCGCCGCGAGGCGCTCCGCGAGCTCGAACTCGATGACGCCGAGGGTGCGGATATCTTGATGGTGAAACCGGCAGGTCTTTATCTGGATATCATCCGCGACGTGCGTGGGGTGACGAAAAAGCCCATCGCGGCCTATCAAGTTTCGGGCGAATATGCGCAAATCCACGCGGCGGCCGAGCGCGGCTGGCTCGAGTTGGTGCCGGCGCGAAACGAGTCGTTGCTCGCGATCAAGCGGGCGGGGGCCGACTTGATCGTGACGTATTTCGCCAAAGACATGGCGCTGGCTTTGCGTTAACATTCACGTTTGGTTTTCCCGATGAGCACCTCGCCCTTCATTCTTCCGCGCAGCATCGCTCAATGGATCGTCGCGGTGGTTTTTGGGCTGCTAAGCCTAGCGTTTTTGTTTCGCGCGGGCCAGTTCGGCTACAAGTGGCTCAGCGGGCTGGTCGAGGGCGACACCAACTTCAAAGCCCTGACGATCTGGGCGCTGATCTACGTGGTGGTGTGTGCCGGGATCGCGGCGGTGGCGTATTTCATGCCGCGCGAGATGGAGAAAAACGAGGTTTCCGAAGAAAATTAGAAAGCCGAGCGGGGGACCTGAAGAGAATCGCCGGGCATGAGCCGCGGGCCTTAGGCCGGATTTTATCGGGTGAGGCGGGCGTTTAGGTCGTGGGTCGTTTGGGTGCGAATCAACGTGAATTTACCTTCTTTGGCGGGGACGCCTTGGAGGGCGATCGTGAGGCTGTCCCGGGGCGGAGTTGAGCGGTGGTCTTCGCCGCGGGGACGATGGGATTGCTGCCCTTTATCTCGTCGGTTGCACATCCGGTCAGAAGTACGAAGGCCATGGCCCCAACGGCGAAAAGACGGTCATGCGGGAGAGAGGCGAAGGGGTTATCGCGGGTGAGAAGGTGCGGGGAAATACAACTGCGGCGGAGCCGGCACGATGTGAATCGGCACAAAAAAGCGGCGGTCCAAAAGACCGCCGCCAAGCTTACCTGGAATTATTTTTTCTTGGCGCCGCGTGCGGGCTTCTTGGGCGCGTCGTCGTCATCGTCGTCAGACTTGGACTTTTTCGGCGCGTCATCGTCGTCGTCGGAGTCCTCGTCATCGTCGTCTTTTTTCTTCTTTTCGTCGTCGTCCTCATCCTCGTCGTCGCCGTCCCACTTCAGCGAATCGTCGTTCTTGAGTTTCTCTTCCTCGGCGGCGTCGATCTCGGGCAAGTCGTCATCGGCCTCGTCTTCGGCGTCTTTGGCCGGCGCCTCGTCATCGCCGTCGTAGCCGGCAGGCATGAAATCGAGAATGGCGGTGAGCTCTTCGAAGGTGTGGACCGCCTTCCCCTCGATGAACGAGCTATTTTGGTCCTCCCGGATCTCGTCTTCGACCTCGTCGACCGAGAGCTTGGACTCGAATTTGAAGAGGTCATTCAGCATCTTCACGCGGCAGCGGGTGAGGTGGTCGAGCAGATCGGCGTAGGGGCCGTTTTCTTCGTCGAGGGTATCGGCGAGGGCAAAGAGTTTGTCGTCGGATTCGACGATCGATTCCTTCACGCGCTTGAGGCGCACCTTGCCGTTGCCTAGGTCTTTCTCGATGCGGAACGGGATAAACGCGGCGTCGAACATCTCTTGGTCGAAACCATAGTCGCGCAGGGAATCGACGAGCTCGATGAGGTGGGCGACTTGGCGCGGGTCGACGATACTGAGGCCGTCGACGTCCCAACGCACGGGGTCTGAGGTCTCATTGACCCACCAATTATGGTCGTCACCGAGACGCACGTTACACCAGCTGAGAGTAGAAGTTGCTTTGGCCATGAAAGGGAAAATTTTTCTCAACGTGCGAGCGGTGTTTCAAAAAACAAGCACAAAACCGGGAGTAATTTACCGGAGTGTGGCGGGGATGTTTTTGCTCAGCGGCATCGGGGCGGCGGGGTTGAAGACGGTTCGGGCTCTTGCGTTTTTAGGCGCGGGTTTCACGGTGAGTTGCCATGGGGATGATCTACGAAAAACTTTTCCGGCCGGTGTTGTTCCGGCAGGATTCGGAACGGGCGCACGAGCACGGAGTGGATGCGATGGCGCTGTTGGCGAAACTTGCGCCGTTGCGGCGGGCGCTGGAGCTTTACTCGCGTTTGGCTGCGGGGCGGTTCCGCCCCGTGCAAGTCTTCGGCCTCGAATTTCCGAATCGGATCGGCTTGGCGGCGGGTTTCGATAAAAACGCCCGGGCTTGGCCGGCGGCGGCGGCGATGGGCTTTGGTCATGTCGAGATCGGCACCGTTACCGCGCTCGCCCAGGACGGAAATCTGAAGCCCCGAATGTTCCGATATCCGGCCGAGGAAGCCGTGATCAACCGGATGGGTTTCAACAACGAAGGATCGGCGGCGGTGGCGGCGCGCCTCGCTGGACAGCCGGGGCGGGGAGCGAGGACGATCCCGCTGGGAGTAAATCTGGGGAAGTCGAAGGTCGCGGATATCGACCGGGCGACGGAAGATTATTTGGCGAGCTTCGCAAGATTGGCGGACTTCGCCGATTATCTGGTGCTAAACGTTTCCAGTCCCAACACGCCGGGCCTGCGCCAACTGCAGGACGAGTCGCGGCTCCGTGAACTGTTGGGCGCCATCACGGCGGCGAACCGGGCGAGGTCGCTGCGGGTGCCGGTGCTTTTGAAGATCGCGCCGGATCTGACTTGGCCGCAGGTCGACGCGGTGTTGGGCGTAATCGACGAATTTCGCCTCGACGGCGTGATCGCGACGAACACGACGCTGGCTCGGCCGGGAATTTTCGCGGCGGTGAATGAAGCGGGCGGTCTCAGCGGTGCGCCTGTGCGCCGGCGCTCGACGCAACTCGTGAGCTACATTTCGAAAAAGACGGAGGGAAAATTGCCGATCATTGGGGTGGGCGGAATCACGGATGTGATCGGAGCGGCGGAGAAACTCGATGCGGGCGCTGCACTCGTGCAGGTGTATACGGGCATGATTTACCGCGGGCCGTTCTTCGCGGCGGAGTTGGCGCATGGGGTATCGGCACGGGACGCGCGTTGAGTGGGTCCGCGGGACCGGTCGGCATCGCGGGGTGGACCGACACTTGGCGCAGAGCTATTGCTAGCGATTTCGAAACTGGGTCGGGGCGCTCAGGCCACGCCGAACTCCGTCAGATTGACCCGTCTTCGGGGCTGGGGGCGGGAGACTGGGACGAGGTGATCGAGGCTTCCAGTTTGCGGCGGGGACGAACGACCACGTTGTCGCCCTGCTGTTGAACGATGCTGTGCGCGGGCACGGATTGGAGGAGCCAGACGTTGCCGCCGATGATGCTGTGCGCTCCGATGCGCGTGTCGCCCCCGAGAATGGTGGCGTGGGCATAGATGGTGACGTGATCTTCGATGTCGGGATGACGCTTCACGCCCTTGATCGGGTGGCCGGCGTTGTCGACCTCGAAGGATTTCGCGCCGAGGGTGACGCCTTGGTAGATTTTGACGTGGCTGCCGATGGTGCAGGACTCGCCGATGACGACGCCGGTGGCGTGGTCGATAAAAAAGTGCGGACCGATGCGGGCTCCCGGATGAATGTCGGTGCCGGTGCGTTCGTGGGCATACTCGGTCAACATGCGGGGCAGCAGTGGCACGCCGAGAGTGTAGAGCACGTGGGCGATGCGCTGGAGTGAGATCGCCAGCACGCAGGGGTAAGCCAGAATGATCTCCTCGACGCTGCGGGCTGCGGGGTCCCCTTGATAGGCGGCGGTGACGTCGGTCTGGATAATGCGCCGCAGTTCCGGGAGTCGCTCGAGGGCCTGCGCGGTAAGTGCCCGGGCGGACGCGGCGGGATCCGGTGCGCGGGCGAAGCGCAGGCATTTTTCCACCTCGGCGTTGAGCCGAAGTTCGATGCCGGCGAGGAGGCGGCCGACAAGGGCAGGCACGGCGTTTTTCTCCAAAGCCACGGCCTCGAAATAGCCGGGAAAAAGCAGGTGCATGCAGTC
This sequence comes from Opitutus sp. GAS368, assembly GCA_945869845.1. Taxonomy (GTDB): domain Bacteria; phylum Verrucomicrobiota; class Verrucomicrobiia; order Opitutales; family Opitutaceae; genus Tous-C4FEB. The sequence continues at coordinate 11,806 of CAMBRG010000091.1, forward strand.
GCGCGCGAGGGTGTTGACCGAGTCTTGAGCGGGCAGATTTACCCCGTCGAGGTGGTTGATGCCGCCTTCGGATTCGTAGGAGGCAAGGAGCGCGGCTTGGACGGCGTCGAGGGACATGGATTCGGAACGCGGAGAGTTCGACGGTGCTCCACGACGGTCAAAGCCAATTTCGGCGTTTTCGTTTTCGGGGCTTTACAAGGCGGAGGCGATTTCACTTATTCCGCCTTCCTCTGTTCATTTTTGCTCGGGTGGTGGAATTGGTAGACACACACGTTTGAGGGGCGTGTGCCGTAAGGCGTGCAGGTTCGAGTCCTGTCCCGAGCACCATTTTAGGCGACAGGGAAACGAATTAAGGAACTAGTGAATCTCATCGGAAACCGCTTGCCTCTGTGGAGAGCGGGAATGGAATCTGGTACACGAGGGCAATTGCCTTCGCACTATCAAGATCACCTTCGCGGGTTAATCGCCCGCTTTTCGACACCATGGACGACAACGCTCCCCAAGAGAAATCCCCGCCCGCAGACTTGAATAAAATCGATCTGAGCCAATTGAACGGCTTCAGCTTCGGCACCTCGTGGGTGCAGGACAAATCGACTCCCAATGAGCGGGGCAGCCGCGAGGGCGGCGACGACCGGCCGAGGCGTGATGCCGGCGGTGCACCGGATAGGCGTGACCGTCGCGGGTTGAGCCGTACGTCCGGTGGCCCAGGTCCAGGCGGGCCAGCAGGCCCAAGTGGTGGTGGCGGCGGCGGCGCGCCAGAACGTCGGGAGTTTTCCGGCGAACGGCCCTCGTTTCCCCGCGAAGGCGGCGGCGGCGGCGGCGAGTTTCGCGGGGCTCCGCGGCGTGATTTTCAAGGCGGCCAAGGTGGCGGCGGAGGAGATCGGGGCGAGCGTTTCGGCGGGCGTGGCCAACCGGTTGATCGCGGCCCCTACGACAGTCCCTGGTTCTCTGCGACGTTTTATCCGGAGGACACAAGCTTCAGCACGTTGGTGCAGACCATTCGCAAGTCATGCCGGACGATCGAACTTTTTGAAGTTGCGCGCACGGTAGTGGCGAAGGTGGACCGGTTTGTCGTGGTGCTCGCGCGCAGGCCGAACGGCGACAGCGGCGCGCCTGATTCTTCGGGGCGTTCGGCTCCGGCAGGCTTTTATGTGTCGGTGCCAGATGGACTGCCGTTCGAGACCGAAGAGGCGGCGTTGAATCATGTGCTGACGAAGCATCTCGGCCTGTTTTTCGACAGCGCTGAAGTCACGATCGATCCGCCCAAGGGTAATTTCCAAGTCGTCAACCGCTGCGGTGTGACGGGCGAGCTGATCGGGCCGCCCAACTTCCATCGCTATAACCAACTCGTGCAGCAGCATTACGCGGCGCGGGTGGACCGGATGCCGTTTGAGGCATTCAAGTCGCGGATCGAGAGCGTGCGTGAACCGGAAGCGATTCAGGCGTGGCTCGACAAGATGAAGAAGACCACCCGTTACACCTGGAAGACGGCGGCCCCGGCGGCCCCGGCGGTCGTGGCGGCGGCTGCCCCGGCGGCTAAGGAGTCCGCTGAGGCGGCGCCAGCGCCTGAAGGCGCGGCCCCGGCAGAGACGGCGGTTCCGGCTTCGGCAGACGCTCCGGTTGAAACGGCTCCGGTCGTGGCGTTCGATTCTTTTGACGAGGCGAAGGCTCACTTGTTGGCGACGGCAAAGGACAAAGTCATTCGCCCGGTCGAGCAGGCGCGTCTGCATGGCAAGAACCTCGAGTTGCTGCCACCGGGCGAAATCCGGGCGGCGATCGAAGGAGCGCTCGAGCGTCAACGCCGCTTCCCCCTTGATACGGCGAACGCGTTGCGCGGCCGGCTACGGCGCGAGCATTTGACGATTTTCAAGAAAGGCTCGAAGGGCGTGAGCTACGTGTGCGCGGTGAAGCGGGAATTCCGGGTACCCGGCCAAGTGTTCTCGGACAGCATCGGTGCGCTGATTTCGTTCATCGAAATGCATCCGATGGTAAAG
>CAMBRG010000092.1 GCA_945869845.1 Opitutus sp. GAS368
AGGACATTCTCGCCGCGCTCCGCCTCGCCCGGGAGTTCAGCCTCGATCTCGTGCTCGACGGCTGTGCCGAAGCCCACCTCGTGCTCGCCGAAATCAAGGCGAGCGGGTTTCCTGTCATTCTGCATCCCACGATGGCACGGGCCAATGAGGACTCCGAGAATCTGGCGATGGACACCGCAGGCAAACTTGCTGCCGCCGGGATCCCGTTCGCGTTTCAGAGTGGTTACGAATCCTACGTGCCGAAAACGCGCGTGGTGCTCTTCGAGGCGGCGGTGGCCGCGGGAAAGGGTCTAGGATTTGATCGGGCACTCGCCGGAGTCACGGTCGATGCCGCGCGCATCCTGGGTGTCGCCGATCGCCTCGGTTCGCTGGCGCCTGGCAAGGATGCCGACCTCGCGCTTTTCGACGGAGATCCCTTCGAGTACACGACCCACGCGATCGGAACCGTAGTCAACGGCCGCCTCTTCGCCGACGGTCCGCACTGAACGGGCAGATTGCCACCCATCAGGCTCGCCCGGCGCCGGAATCGGACGAGTTCCTGAGTTTCCGTCGGCATATCTCCGATAACCGATGCAATGATCCGCCTGACGACGTGGGTGAAGCGCTGGTTGAAATTTACGAACTGCCGTAATCGGCAACTCCCGGCGCTCAGCCTTCAAGTTCCCCACTTGGGCAATCTCCTGCCTGAGCAGATAAAATTTCGGCGTAATCCGCTTCTCGATCGCCAATTGATTCAATCTTAACACCGCGATTCTTACGTTTGATGTCCAACGCCCAAAGATCCTGCCTTCAAAGAGCCCAACGACAGGGGGTGGTTTTCTGTTCTGTTTATTTTGAGTGGGATTGAATCAAGGAGGGGATGGCGGGTTTCAGGAAGTCACTTGTCCCTGGGGGAGAAGCCGTCATCGTAAAAAAATCTCAAAATGAGAAATCCGCTGCTCGCATTTCTGTCAGGGGCAACTATTCGGCGGCTAACCTTGTTCCTTGCTTCTGTGGCCGTGGCAGCAGGTCAAGTGGCGCCTGTCTTTACCACTCAGCCGATGAGTCAGACCGGAGCAGTCGGCGGCAGCGTCACCTTTACCGTGGCGGCAACTGGCACCGCGCCGCTCGTTTACCAATGGTTTAAAGACGGGATTGCTGTAGCTGGGTCCACCGGAAGCTCTCTGACGATCAGCGGCGTGAAATTATCCGATGGTGGATCTTACCAAGCAGCGGTCAGGAATGTTACCACTGGGATCAGCGCTGTGTCGGGTGGCGGCGATCACACGATGTACGTGAAGACAGGCGGCACGCTGTGGGCGATGGGATACAATCTTTTCGGTCAGTTGGGCGACGGCACGAAGACCCACCGCAGCTCGGCGGTGCAAGTGGCCACGAGCGTGGCCAGCGTGGCAGCCGGCCGCGTTCACACGATGTACGTGGAGACAGACGGCACGCTGTGGGCGATGGGATACAAAAGTAACGGCCAGTTGGGCGACGGCAAGGACGCCAACCTCGAGTTCCGCAGCACACCGGTGCAAGTGGCCACGGGCGTTGCCCGCGTGGCCGCCGGCGCCGATCACACGATGTACGTGAAGACAGACGGCACGCTCTGGGCCACGGGCTCGAATGCGCAAGGACAACTGGGTGACGGCGGAAATCTCACGAGCAATACACCGGTGCAAGTGGCCACGGGCGTGGCCAGCGTAGCCGCCGGCCGCGTTCACACGATGTACGTGAAGACCGACGGCACACTGTGGGCGATGGGAGACAATCGCTACGGCCAGTTGGGCGACGGCACGACGACTAATCGCAGCTCGGCGGTGCGAGTGGCCACGGGCGTGGCCAGCTTGGCCGCTGGCGGCGATCACACGATGTACGTGAAGACCGACGGCACGCTGTGGGCGATGGGCTACAATCTTTTCGGTCAGTTGGGCGATGGCACGACGACCAATCGCAGCTCGGCGGTGCGAGTGGCCACGGGCGTGGCCAGCGTGTCGGCTGGCCGCGTGCACACGCTGCACGTGAAAACAGACGGCACACTGTGGGCGATGGGCTACAATCTTTTCGGCCAGTTGGGCGATGGCACGACGACCAATCGCAGCTCGGCGGTGCGAGTGGCCACGGGCGTGGCCAGCTTGGCCGCGGGCGACGATCACACGATCTACTTGAAGACAGACGGCACGCTGTGGGCGATGGGCTACAATCTTTTCGGTCGGTTGGGCGATGGCACGATAACCAATCGCAGCACAGCGGTGAATATTTACAAAGGACTCCTTTCTGATGCCGCCACGCTCGCATTTGTACCAGCGATTACGACGCAGCTAAGCTCAAGCACCGTAATCTCTGGCGGCGCAGCGAGCTTCTCTGTTGTGGCCACTGGAACATCCCCTCTCGCTTACCAATGGAAGAAAGACGGTTCCTCCATCAGCGGAGCGACGTCCTCTACCTACACCATCGCATCGACTAAAACTGCAGACGCTGGGAGCTATACCGTAGTTGTGACCAACAGTGCGGGATCTGTTACCAGTAACTCGACCGTCCTCACAATTATTGCGCCTCGCTTGTACAGCCTAGCGGTGCGAACGGCGCTCGAGGCCAAGCAAATTTTAATCGTTGGGTTCACCATGTCGGGCGGAGCCAAGAACGTACTACTCCGCGCTGCTGGTCCAACGCTCGGCGCGTTCGGCGTGCCCGAGACCATGGTGGACCCGACGCTCGATCTGTACAGCGTTTCAACCCTGGTCACGTCCAACGATAACTGGGGCGGTAGCCCGAGCCTGGCCGCAACCTTCACCTCAGCGGGCGCATTTGCCTACGCTTCGGCCACCAGCCTCGATGCTGCTTTGGTTGCCTCCATTAACGGCGGTAGGACCGCTCACGTTTACGGTCCCGCCGCCGGAGCCGTGCTGGTTGAAGGTTATGATGTAGGCAGCGGCGATGCCCAAAGATTTACCAGTCTGTCCGCCCGCAACCGAGTCGGCACAGGGGCGAACATCTTGATCGCTGGTTTCAGCCTATCAGGTGAAGGTAAACGCAACCTGTTAATCCGCGCCGTAGGACCAACCTTGGGCGTCTTCGGGGTGCCGAGTGTATTGTCCGACCCCAAACTAGAAATTTACCAAGGTTCGACCAAGATCGGCGAAAACGATAATTGGGCTGCGACGCTCTCGACCACGTTCTCATCCGTAGGAGCTTTCGGCCTGACTGCAGGCAGCAAAGATGCCGCCATCACGGTATCACTGCCAGCAGGAGGGTATACCGTTCAAGTTTCTGGCGCTGATGGCGGCGTGGGCGAAGCGCTGGTTGAAATTTACGAACTGCCGTAATCGGCGATCCTTCTTCAACTATTCTCGGACTCCATCCCCCTGAAAATCCAGTCCCCTATCAGTGGCGCAGATAAAGGCGGTGAGTCGGGGATTGATTCGTGCCATAGGGGTGATCCGTGGTTCAAAGGTCTGAAGCTTGCCTCGCTTGAAAGAAACGAGTGGCTCCGGCTTTTCGTGGTATCCGCGGCAGCCACGTTCTGAAACGATGATCGAGCCTAGTCGAATTTCGCACCCGCTCACATCACCCCATGTCGCGCCTCTATTCATTTTTACGTAGTAGCTTTTATCTCGGTCTCGTCCTCGTGGCAGCGACGGCGGCCGCAGAGTCCAAACGGCCCAACGTGCTCTTAATCGCGGCGGATGATCTCGGCTACGGCGAGCTCGGCAGTTATGGAGGCAAAGAGATTCCCACCCCGAACATCGATGCGCTCGCGGCCGGCGGCGTGCGTTTCACGCAAGGGTATGTGACCGCACCGTACTGCGCCCCTTCCCGCGCCGCGCTACTCACGGGGCGGTATCAAACGCGGTTCGGACACGAGGGCAACCCGACGGGCGCCCTCAATGCTGACCCGCGTATTGGTTTACCGGTGACCGAGCGCACCCTCGCCGACCGGCTGCGGGGCGCGGGCTATGCCACTGGCCTGGTTGGCAAGTGGCATCTTGGCGGTACTGTCCCCTTCCATCCTCAACGGCGTGGCTTTGATGAGTTCTTCGGCTTTTTACATGAAGGACATTATTTCGTACCGCCGCCCTGGCAGGGCGTGACGACTTGGCTGCGGAAAGTGGCACTGCCCGACGGCGGGAAGGGCCGCTGGGTTTCGCCGGATGGTCGCGTGATTTGGACCACTCACATGGGCAACAAGGAGCCGGACTATAATGCCGACAACCCGATCGTCCGCGACAGTCAGCCGGTGCAGGAAACTGCGAACCTCACCGATGCGTTTACGCGCGAAGCCTGTGACTTTATCCGCCGCCATCAAACCCAACCGTTCTTTCTCTATTTGGCCTATAATGCGGTCCACAGTCCGCTCCAAGGCGCGGACGCCTATATGGAAAAATTCCGGCACATCCCGGATATCCACCGCCGAATCTTTGCCGCGATGTTGGCGAATCTCGACGCTGGCATTGGCACGGTGCTCACGACCTTGCGCGACACGGGAATCGAGCGCGATACGTTGGTCGTTTTCCTATCGGACAATGGCGGAGCCACCCGCGAATTGACCTCGAGCAACGCGCCGCTCCGAGGAGAAAAGGGACAGCTTTACGAAGGCGGAATCCGGGTGCCGTTTATCCTCCGGTGGCCGGCTCAGTTGCCTGCGGGCCGAGTGATCGATACTCCGGTAATCTCAATGGATGTGACGGCGACTGCTTTGGCGGCCGCAGGAGTGACGGTCGAGGGCGCAGGACAGGATGGGATTAATTTGGTGCCACTTCTGACAAACGACAAAGCTCCCGACAGGCCGCGCACCTTTTATTGGCGAGCCGGGACGCGGGCGGCGATGCGGCAGGGTGATTGGAAGATCGTCCGCGACGGTGCGCGCGGCCGATTGGGACCATGGCAGCTGTTCAATCTGGCCGCGGACATCGCCGAAGTCACCGATCTCGCGGCCCAAGAACCCGAGCGCCTCAAGACTCTCGTCGCGCGATGGGAAAAATGGAGCGCAACGCAGGTCGAGCCAGCGTGGTAGTCGGTTCTTGCGGCCGGTCGGAGTCTTCTCCGACCTTCCGAGTACGTTTGCGTGAGTACCCCCTCACTGATCCCGCCCCCCTGAAAATCCAGTTTCCTATCAGTACCCCACTATCCATGCCCCCCTCGTTTCTTCGCGGCCTGTGCTGGTCGCTTCTCGCCGCCCTAGCGGTCCCGGCGTGTCCGTCCCTCTCCCGCGCGGCCCAGCCCGCCGTTGCCGCCACCGGCACGATCTCTGGTCGGATTCTGAATCCGATGACGGGCGAATACGTGCGCAACGCCGAGGTCTCTCTGCGCGGCACGCCGTTCACCAGCGTGTCGGAGGACGACGGCACCTTCCGGTTCACCGGCGTGCCCGTGGGCGAGGCGACGATCGTCGTCGCTTATACGGGCTCCGCCCCCGCTGCCGCCACGGTCACCGTGCGCGCGGGCGAGGAGACCCGGCGCGACCTCGAGCTCGTCAGCGCCCTCGCCGGCCCCGCCGCGGCGGGCGCGGGCCGCGCCGGCCGCCTGCGACTCGAAGCCTTCACCGTCTCCGGCGAACGCGAGGGTAACGCCAAGGCGATCATGGAGCAGCGCCAGTCGATGAACATCACCAACACGGTCGCCTCCGACACCTTCGGCGACATGGGCGAGGGCAACATCGGCGACTTTCTGCGCAACCTGCCCGGCATCGACCTCGAACTCACCCAGGGCGAGGTGCGCAATGTCCGCCTCCGCGGGCTCGGCTCCGAGTACAACGCGGTCACGATCGACGGCGTTTCGCTCGCCAGCTCCGACGCCAACCGCGGCGCGGCGGGCGATGCGCGCGGCTTCAGCTTTGAGCAGATCTCGCTCGGCAGCATGGATTCAATCGAGGTCTCCAAGACGATCAGCGCCGACGTCGACGCCAATGCCCCCGCCGGCACGATCAACCTGAAGACGCGCCACGCCTTCTCCCGCTCCGGGCGCCGCGTCTCCGCCCAAGCCAACCTCACGGCCTTCGCCGACGAGTGGCATTTCCGCAAGACCTACGGGCCCGACGATGCGCCGCACCGGAAGATCAATCCGGGCGGCTCCATCGAGTACTCCGATGTTTTCTTCAACCAGCGCCTCGGCACCGTCTTCAACCTGTCCGAGTCTAACCTCTACTCCGAGAACGCCCGCAGCGTCGTCGGATACAACTATACGCCCACGACCGCCGATCCCCGGCCGGCGGTGCCGACCTCCATCGCCCTGCTCCACGCGCCGCGCCTCAACCGGCGCTCGACCGTCAGCCTGAAGACCGACTTCAAGGCGACCGACCACCTCACGCTGTCGCTGCTGCTGATGTACAACTACGCCTCGCTCTACAATCTGCAGCGCACGACCACCTTCAACGCGGGCGCGCGCACCGCGGTGATCGGCACGGATCCGCTGACCAGCTTCGTCTCCGCGCCCAACGGCACCGTCTCCGTCAACCCCAACGTCGTTGTAAAGCCGGGCGAGACCTACACCATCGTCCCGAAATTTGAATACAAGCGCGGCAGCCTGCTTATCGAGGGCAAGTTCGTCGCCTCGGAGTCGACCAGCTGGTACAACCCGCTCGGCCGAAAGGGATCGGTGAACAACGCCGGCAGCCCGGCGCTCGGGGGGATCCAGTTCCGCGCCGAGCGGTCGTCGCTGATCAGTTCCGACTGGAAGATCACGCAGCTCGGCGGCCCGGACCTGAGCAGCGGCCGGGGCTACTCGGCCGGAGTGTTTAACGCCAACGACGGCCGCTTCGGCCGCACCCAGATCCTGAGCGGCGACCTCCAAGCCACGTACAAAACGAGCCGCTTTCTCCCCGTCGTCTGGAAGGCCGGCGTGAAGTCCAAGCACGAGATCCGCGACTTCCTCCTCGACACGGAGTCCAAGCGCTTCACCTACACCGGCCCCGGTGCGGGCACGGGTGCGTGGGCCGACATCCCGTCGCCGTACGCCTTTGATCCCGACAGCCTGCACGCCCGCATCACCTCGCTTTCGGGCGGGACCGTTTTCTACCCGAACGCCCTCGCCATGGGGAAACTCTTCCTGCAGCGGCCGGATTATTTCACGCAGTCGCTGACGGCGGGCAACTACTACGCGGCCTTCATCGGCAACGTGCGGCATTACGAGGAGGACATCTCCGCCGGCTTCCTCATGGGCACCACGACCATCGGGCGCGCGATCGTGCGCGCCGGTCTCCGCTACGAGGAGACCCAAACCGACGCTCTCGAGTGGAATCCGCGCTCAGCCGCCGAGGTGCGCGCCGCCGGGTTCACCGAGACCAACGGCCGCGCCACCACGATTCCAGGCCTGCAGTACCAGTACTTTTCGCGGCCGAAAATCCACCGCGAAGGCGGCTACGACAATTGGTTCCCCAGCGGCTCCCTCAAGTACCGCTTCACGCGCAATCTCGATGCCCACTTCGGCTACAGCACCACCATCCGCCGCCCCACCATCCGAGATCTCGCCGGCGTCTGGTCGGTCAACGACGACAACTTCACCGTCAGCGCACCCAATCCTCGCCTGCAGCCGGAAACCTCCGACAACTACGCCGCACGGCTGGCGTATTATTTCGAACCGGTGGGCCTGCTCGCCCTTAACGTCTTTCAAAACACCGTGCAGGGGCTACACCGGTCGACGCGCATGACGGCCGCCGAATACGGATACAGCGGCGTGGAGGATCTCTCCGCGTACGAGTTTATCAGCACGACCGCCAGCCAGGAGCAGGTGCAGATCCGCGGCCTCGAGCTCGAATACAACCAGAGCCTCTCGTTCCTGCCGCGGCCGTTCAAGGGCCTCAACGTCCGCGCCAGCTACACGCGGTCCTACGCGTCGGTCGTCACGCCCTCGATGTCCCCGCACGGCGCCAACGCCGGGCTGAACTACACCTGGGGCCGGTTCATCGTTTACAGCAGCATCAACTGGCGCGACGACACTCCGCTCAACCTCGGCGGCACTTCGTACGACCGTCACCGTTCGACGATCGACTTCGGCGGCAGCGTGCGCCTGAGCAACCGCTTCACGCTCACGTATTCGGGCCGCAACATCCGCAGCGAGCCCGTCATCTCGATGCGGAAGATTGGCGAAAACCCCGCGGTGGCGCAGACCTACGAGCGCACCGGGACGGTCTGGACCTTCGGCCTGCGGGGGGTGTGGTGAGACCCAAGGCTGATCCAACGCCGCTCGATGTCACAGCCCAACCTGCAGCCACGCTTGAGCGAAGCGAAAGCGTGGCCGGGACAAAACCATCGCATCGGCCGGCCCGCTTCCGCCATGACCCACCTCCGTCGTTGCCCGCGCCTAAGCAACCGCGCGGAACGCCCGGCTGTAGGGTCGGCTTTAGGCCGCGACCTTACGACGGTCCGAAAGACCGGGCGCGGGATAAACCCACTCCTAAACCCCTGTTTCTCACCGTCGGAGCCAAAACTCCTTTTGGGGTCTGGGCTCGTGCGAAGCGGGTTCCCGGTCGACGTGCCCGCGGTCCACTCACTCACGTTCGTGGCTACAAAGGTGCGATCAACTCTGTCTCTTCCTGTCGGGGCCAAGACCGTCGGATGCCGTTGCCTGCCTCCGCCGTGGCCCGCTTCATAAGAGGCGAGTTCCCTCAGACTCTCCTGCCCCCACCGATGTCAGCCCAAATAAATCCATGAAGTCCCATCCCCCCGCCATTCTTCGCTGCGCCTCCGCCGGATTGCTGGCGACCGCGCTGGCCCTTTCGGCCCTTGCCGCCACCCCGCCGGCGGCGAAGTCCCCGACGGCCAAGTCCGCCCCCAAGCCGCCGGACGATCTCTCGACGCAGGTCGCTGACGGCTACCGCGGCATCTGGTACATGAACCAGCCGCTGAAGAGTGAGCACAAGTACAAGTACAGCGGCGGCTTTGCCACCTACCCGCAGTGGCACATGCCGATCGCGATCCACGTCGCCGCCCAGCGGAAGACATTTTTCGTCTATGGCGGCTCGGCCGGTAATGTCTCCGAGCGCGGGGACGAGCTGCAGCACCTCGTCTCCTACTACGACCATGCCACTGGCACCGTGCCGCGCCCGGTGCGGATCCTGCAGAAGCGCACCGAGGACGCCCACGACAACCCGACGCTCTCGATCGACGCCGCCGGTCACCTGTTCGTCTTTTCGTCCGCCCACGGCACCGGGCGGCCGTCGTACCTCCATCGCTCCAAGCGCCCCTACGACATCACCGAGTGGGAGCTGATTGAAAAAACGAACTATTCCTACACCCAACCGTGGTACCTGCCGCAGTCGCGCCGGTTCCTCTTCATGCACACGCTTTATGTGAAGGGTGAGCGCACGCTGAACTGGAAGACTTCGGCCGACGGCCGCACCTGGACGCCGCCGCAGCTCCTCGCGCACATCGAGATGGGCGACTACCAGTTGACCGCCCGCGACCGAAACACGGACCGCGTGGGCGTGGCGTTTGATTTGCACCCCAACCAGGGCCGCGAGGGCAAGGGTCTCAACTACCGCACCAACCTCTACTACGCCGAGACCCTCGACGCCGGAGCGACCTGGACCAACGCCGCCGGCGATCGTCTCGCGCCGCCGCTCCGCACCGCGCAGAATCCCGCGCTCGTTCGCGATTACCGCGCCGAAAATCTTAGCGTGTACCTGAAGGAGATCGCTTTTACCGCCGACGGGCACCCCGTGATCCTTTACCTGACCTCCAGGGGCTTCAACCCGGGCCCGGAGTCGGGTCCGTTCCAGTGGTACACGGCGCGTTGGACCGGCCGCGACTGGGAGATCCGGCCGTTCACGACCTCCGACCACAATTACGACCACGGCACGCTCTACATCGAAGCCGACGGCACCTGGCGCGTGATCGCGCCGCTGGCGCCCGGTCCGCAGCCTTGGGGCACGGGCGGCGAAATGGAGATGTGGACCAGCGGTGATCAGGGCGCGACGTGGACGCGGGGGCAGCGGCTCACGCAAAATTCCCGCTACAACCACAGTTACGCCCGCCAGCCGGTGAATGCGGATCCGGGACTCTACGCGCTGTGGGCCGATGGCTCCCCGCTGGAGGCCACGCCCTCGGCGCTGTATTTCGCGACCCAGGACGGCCGCGTCTTCCGCCTGCCGGAAAAGATGACCGGTGCGACGGCGAAGCCCGAGCAGGTGAAATAAGAGAGAGGTCGTGGGGCCGGTCGCCGCCCGGAGGGGGCGGCGCGGCTACGAATGGCAACACGAGGTTTCGCCATCTGATACCAATGACGGTGGATTTTTAGACGGGTTCCGAGGTGGCGCGGGTTGGGCTCCGGCGGATTAAACAATTACGTGACAATCCCTCTTTAAATCACCCTGTTCTTTTTTGTTCTTTCGTCCACCCCCAGTGATTTTTTGTCCCCGTCTTTCTGGAAAAAAATCTCCACTCCCAACCCCACCTCTCATGCCCCTCCGCAAGCACCGCTCCGTCCACTGTCCGCTCGCTGGCCTCACCCTCCGCCCGCTCCTCGCCTGCTTCGCCCTGCTCCTCGCGGCACTCTCGTCGCCTGCCGCCCTCGCCCAAACCGTCGCTACCTCCACCGCCACCGGTGCGATCCAAGGCCGCGTGTTTAACCCCGCCACGCAGGAATATGTCCGCAACGCCGAGGTCGCCGTCGCCGATACCAACCTCGTCACCTATTCCGCCGACGACGGATCATATTCATTTTCCAACATCCCCGCTGGCGAGGTCACGCTCACGGTCACTTACACCGGCTATCAGCGCGAGACCACCCGCGTCACGCTCGGCGCCGGCCAAACCGCCGTCCGCGATTTCGATTTGAAGGGCGCCGTCTTCGAGTCCGGCGCCAAACCCGCCGCCGGCTCAGCCGCCTCGGGCGTCTTGAAACTCGCCGAGTTCAGCGTCTCCGCCGAACGCGAGGGCAACGCCAAGGCGATCATGGAGCAGCGCGCTGCGCTCAACATGAAGAGCGTCGTCGCCTCCGATAATTTTGGCGACGTGACCGGCGGCAACATCGGCGAGTTTATCAAATATCTTCCCGGCGTCGTCATGGACTACGTCGATTCCGACGCCCGCACCGCGCGCATCGGCGGGCTCAGCCCCACCTACACCGGGGTGAGCGTCGACGGCATGTCGATGGCCAGCGCGCCTTCTGCGAGCTTCGGCGGGAGCTCGCGCCAGTTCGAGTTCGAGCAGGCCTCCATCAACGGCGTCGAATCCATCGAGATCAACAAGACCACTACCGCCAGCATGGATGCCGACGCCCCCGCCGGCCGCATCAATCTCCGCAGCCGCAGCGCCTTCGACCGCAAAAACCGCGAAATCACCGCGCAGGTCACCATGACCGGCAACCAGTATTCGTGGGACGTCAAGAAAACCCCCGGGCCTTACAACGCCAGCTATTACAAGGTCCGCCCCGGCTTCGTATTCTCCTACGCCGACGCCTTCAATGGCCGCTTCGGCGTCCAGCTCAGCCTCGCCGGCAACACCGTCGGCACCGAGCAGGCCGGCGTCGCTCACGCCTACACGCACAATCTCGCCGGCCGCGGCCCCGTCCTCACGCAGATCACGTTCCGCGATGCGCCCAAACTTTCCAATCGCAGCTCTCTCGCGCTCACCACCGACTACAAATTCTCCCCCAACCTCTCGATTTCCCTGCGCACCTCGGCCTCGAACTTCGACGACGGCACCAACCTCCGCCAGACCGCGTTCTTCATGAACGCCGCGGAGGTCACACCTAATTCCAACGTCACCTCCCTCACCGCGTTGCCCACCGCCAACGCCAACACCCGCGTCCAATACACCACCAGCCGACGCAACAAAGTGAATACGACGGTCACCTACATCCCTAAACTCGAATACAAGCGCGGCGACCTGAACCTCACCCTCGGCGGCGGCTATTCGCGCAGCCGCACCGCCTACGAGCAGCTGACCGAGGGCTACTTCCAGGCGGTCACCCACCGCCTCTCACGCATCGGCTTCACCGCGCAGCGCAGCAGCGCAACCGACAGCGACTGGAACCTCGCCCAGACTTCCGGCCCGCGGTGGAACGACGTCGCGAACTACAACCGCACCGATGCCTTCACCAATAATGTCTCCGCCACGCCGCAATCCGCCCGCCACCAGGTATGGGTTGGCTACCTGGACGCCAAGAAATCCATCACGATCGCCGGCCTCCCTGTGCAGTTTCTCGCCGGCGTGAAAAGCAAACTCTCCGTCTACGACCTCGAGAAAAACGGCGCGCTGCAATACACCTACGTCGGTGCCGCCGGCTCGATGGTCGCACCCACCACGATCCTTCCCACGACGAATCTACTGCCCTACGATGCCAAGACCGGCGGCAACATCGTGCGGCTCGGGATTCCCATGACCGATCCCTACGCGACCTTCGACCTCTTCAAGGCCAACCCCTCGCACTTCACGCCCAACCTGATTCAGAATCACATCAACGAGAACTACAGCTCCCGCTCGGTGAAGGAGCAGATCGACGCCACCTACGTCGAGGGCAACACCCGCTGGCGTGCCGTGCGCCTCAACCTCGGCGTGCGCCACGAGCGCACCACCACCATCGGCAAGACCGCCGACCTGCTCCCGCCCGCCCAGGTGCGCGCCGCCGGCTACACCGCGAACACCACGCCGTTCATCGACTACCAATACCGCTACGGCAAACGCGAGGAGCGCGAGGGCGGCTACTCGAATACGTTCTTCAGCGGCGGCGCGAAATACGCCTTCACCCGCAGTCTCCATCTCCAGGTCGCGGCCAGCCAATCCATCAGCCGACCCGGCTACGATAACGTCGCCGGCGTCATCGCCATCGACGAGACCAACCAGACCATCCGCGTGCCCAATCCCGATCTGAAACCGGAAACCTCCGACAAGGTCTTCGCCAGCCTGCAGTATTATCTCGAGCCCGCCGGCACGCTCAGCCTCTCCGCCTTCCGCCTCTCCGTCGAAAATATGGGCGCAGGCACGGCCGCCGTCAGTGCCGCCGAAGCCGGCTACGCCGATGACCCCGAGTATTCCGCCTTCACCTTTCTCCGCCCCGTCAACGCCCCCGGCACCATCGAACTCGACGGCGTCGAATTGGAATACAGCCAGCAACTCGTGTTTCTCCCGAAAGCCTTCCGCGGTTTCAGCCTCTTCGGTTCGGTCACACGCACCGCCGCCAGCCAACGCATCGAGAGCCACGTGCCGAAGTCGGCCAATGGCGGCCTTCGCTACGGCAACGAAAAGCTCAACGCCCAGCTTCGCGCCACGTGGTCGGCCCCGCGCTACAACACCACGAACGCGCAGGCCGAAGAGATTTGGCAGTATGAACGCATCATGTTCGATTTCAGCGGCGGCTACCGCTTCAACCGCACCTACGAACTCACGGTCAGCGGCCGCAACATCCTAAACTCGCCCATCGAGACCTACTCCAACACCCCCGGCCTCATGCGCGCCGTGAACCGCTACGGCGCCGCGTGGACCGTCGGCGTGCGCGGCCGTTTCTGATTGCCGCCTCCGCCTCGCGTGCACGCGCCGCCTCTCCGACCTGGAACCCCCTACCGGACCCGATCCCCCTGAAAATCCAGTCCCCTATCGGCCGGAATCACTTCGAAGCCTCGCTGCTTGACAGCGAGCGGCCGGGGACGTGTTTCTTCGCATCGTGACTGACACGACGGACCTCTGCACAGTCACCGGCACGACGACGCAGTCGGACGAGTGGCTGAGTCACCATTGGGCGATCGTCGTTAACCGGCTCTTCGCGCCGCTGGCCGGTCAGGCGGACTTG
>CAMBRG010000093.1 GCA_945869845.1 Opitutus sp. GAS368
CGACATCGCGGTAGCCGATGTCTTCGCCGTAGATCGCCTTAAACTCGGCGATGGCCTCCTCGGGCTTGCCCATCGCTTCATAACAACTGCCGAGCTCGTAAATGACTTCCTTTTTCGTGTCGTCCATCGCGGTGAGATCAGTCTTCGCCGACTTGAACTGCATGACCGCGAGATCGTAGATCTTCTTCGCGCGGAATCCCCGCCCGAGCCCCACCAGCGCCGCGACCCGTACCTGCGGCCCTTTCTGCGCCTGCTGAAATTGCGCGAGCGCCGCGTCCAGTTGTCCGCTCGCCAAAAGCAATTCGCCCAGCGCCAATCGCGCCGGGAAGTCATTCGGGTAACGCTCGACCGTGCGCTTGGCTTCCGTGAGCCGCCACGCCGCCAATTCCGCCTGCGCGGCCGCAAGACCGTCGCCCGACTCCGCCTTCACCCGCGCCTCAAGCAGCGCGGTCTGCAACTCCGACTCTTCCTTCTCTAACGTCGGATCCACCGCGCCGGTCGGCAATGCCCGCGCTTTGCGCACCCAGACGAGCGCCTCGTCACTCCGGCCCAGTTGCCGATACGCCTGAGCGACGGCGCGATAATGATTCAGATTCGTCGGCTCCGCCTGCACGCGTGCCTTGGCTTCGTCCACGAGGCGCTGCGCCATGTCTCCCGCTGTTACGACTTTGGCCGCCTGTTCGAGCGACACCGCCTGCGCCTCGTCGCGCAGTTTGTCGCGGAAACTCCCCTGCCCGTCCCAATTGCCCTTGGTCACGGTCTGCGCGATCGACGCCTTGCGCATCAAGTTCTGCGCGTCCGCATCGGCCGGCTTTGTCTTCAAAATCGCATCCGCGGCTTTCAACGCTTCCGCCGGCTTGCCGGCCGCGATCCAAGCCTCACCGAGCGCGAGCAAGTTCGCGCGGTTGTCGGGCTCGATCTCGCGCACCGCATCAAGCGCAAACGCCACCGTCTCCAACAAACCAAGACCGCCCGCCGCCTCGGCCAATAACTTCAAGGCCGGCACGCTGGTCGGATCCTTGGCCAACATTCCCTCCGCCGTTTCCAGCACCTTGGCCGGCTCTTTCTTGCCGCCGCCAAACATAAACGGCGCGGTCGAAAAACCACCCATCGCCTTGGCCATAAATTTGTTTTTCGCCTTAAAATCGCGCAGCTGAGCCGCCCGTTGCAGCCGTCGGACCGGCAAGCAGCCCGGGGCCGTCTTCAAAACCTGCGCGCAGGCATCGAGCGTGTAGTCGAGCTGCCCGCGCTCCAACGCAATGCGGGCGTTATCGATGAGTTTCTGTTGGCGAGGATCGAGCGAGGTAACGGCGATTTCGGGCATCGTCTGAACTCAGCTCCCACTCCGAACCGCGTCAACGCTAGAGCTAAATCACCGTCAACTCGGCCCGCACCGCCGCGTCCAGCCGCGCCAGCGCCGACCGGACGATATCGTTTGTCGGGCCTTCGACCAAGAGCCGCAGCTTGGCCTCCGTGCCGGAATACCGCACCAGCAAACGGCCCTCGGCCCCCAACTCGCTCGCCAGCGCCGCTATGACCGCCTGCAAGCCGGGCAGATTCTCCAGCGGTAGCTTAGTCTTCACTTTTAATGCCGCCGTCATTTGCGGAAATTTCCGCAACGTGCCGCGCAACTTCGACAGCGGCTGGCCGGTCGCCCGCATCACTTCGATCACCTTTAGCGCCGCCACCAAGCCGTCGCCCGTCGCCGCGTTCTCCAGACAAATGACGTGCCCCGAGGACTCGCCCCCGAGCGTCGCGCCACACGCCAGCATCTCTTCGATCACATAACGGTCGCCCACCGCCGACCGCCGCACCGTGCCGCCCGCTGCCGCGATCGCCGCATCCACGCCCAGATTACTCTGCACGGTCGCCACCAGAATTTTTTTCACCAACCGCCCGTGAGCGAGCCCGTGGGTCGCGAGGATCGTGAGAATCTCATCACCGTCGAGCACACCGCCGTTTTCGTCGCACAACGCGCAACGGTCGCCATCCCCATCATGGGCAATCCCGAGCCGTGCACCTTCTGCCACCACGCGTGCCGCCAACGCCTCCGGATGCTCGGTGCCGACGCCCGCGTTAATGTTCGTCCCATCCGGCCGGTCGCCGATTCCGATGACCTCTGCTCCGAGTTCCTGCAACACCCACGGGCTCGATCCGCACGTAGCGCCGTTGGCCGTGTCCAACACGATCTCCCAGCCCCGGAGCGCGCCCGCCGGGAGCAAGGCCCTCGCAGCCATCGAATAATTCTTCAAGGCCTCACCCAAGGGCAACGGCCCCGCACCGACGGCGACCGGCTCCGTCGAAAGTTGCTGCTCGATCTCGGCCTCCTGCGTGTCGGTCAATTTCACGCCGGTCCCGTTGAAAAATTTGATGCCGTTGTCCTCGGCGGGATTGTGCGAGGCCGTAATCATGACGCCGAGCGCGGCCCCGTCCGCTTTGACCGCCCGCGACACCGCCGGAGTTGGCAACACCCCGAGATCGACCGCAGTCCAGCCGGTCGTGGCCAAACCCGCCGCCAACGCCTTCATCAATACCTCCCCCGAAGCGCGCGTATCGCGTCCGATCAAAACCGCACCCGCGCTCACTGGGACCTGCGCGCGTAGCCAGCGCCCCACCGCCGCGCCCAAGCGCGCCGCGAACTCCGGGTTGATTACCGGCCCGCCAAACTCGCCCCGAATGCCGTCGGTGCCAAAATAGTTGCGTTTCATGCGCGGTAAAACTCCCGCGTCGCCGCAATCTTGGCCTTGACCGCGCCGCCGAGCAGCAAGTCTCGGGCGGCACCGATGCCGTCTTTTACTTCCGCCACTTTACCCGTGAGCCACAGCCCGACCGCCGCGTTCAACGCGATCGTATCGACTAGACCCACCGGGCCGCGCCCGGCCAGCACGGCTTCGGTCAACGCGAGATTCGTCACCAGATCGCCACCCTGAAGTTCGGCAAACGGCGCCTGCGCCAACCCGAAATCACTAGCGGTCCAATTCGTATCGATGGTCCGCAGCCGACCCGCGCCGCGCACCCGGTTCGTCGTCGCCGTCGTGAGTTCATCGATGCCGCTCGTCGGCCCGATCACCCCGTGCGCCACCAGTCCGGCCGTGCAATCAAGCGCGTCAAGCGCCCCGGCCAGCTTGGGCACCCACGTCTCCGCGAACACGCCCAGCAACACATGCGCCGGCCGCCCGGGGTTGATCAGCGGTCCAAGGATATTGAAGACCGAGCGTTGCCCGCGCGCCGCGAGTGCCTTGCGCACCGGTCCGATGTTTTTGAACGCCGGATGATAGTTCGGCGCGAAAAAGAAAACAAAACCGAGCTCGGCCAGCGCGCGTCGCAGTTTTTCCGGAGGCGCCGCGAGATCCACGCCCAGGCCCGCCAGTAAATCGGCACTGCCGCACTTGGACGTTATCCCGCGGTTCCCGTGCTTCATCACAGGCACACCCGCTGACGCCAGCACGAGGACCACGAGACTGGAAATATTGAATCCGCCGGCATGGTCCCCGCCGGTGCCCACGATATCGATCGCCTGGGCCGACCATGCGCCCACTGCGGGATCAACCGCTCGCGCCCGAAACGCCCGCGCAAATGCCGCCAACTCAGCGACCGATTCCCCTTTAGCCGACAGTGCCGTGAGAAACGCCGCCTTCACTTCGTCGGCCACTTCAGGCGAGGCCAAAGCCGTCGCCGCGGCCCCGGCGTCCTCGGTCGACAAATCCTGCCGGGCAATCAGCAAGGCGGTAAGCGTGGCAAGATCGGTCATGCGACCTCGAAAAAGCGAAGGCCATCGCCGGTCGCAAATAAAATTGCGCCATGCCGCCAACCTTGAAACCAAAGACCGGTGCGCACGCTGCTCGTCACCCTCGCCCTGCTCTCACTCCCCGTCGGTGCGGCCGAGAACCACAAGCCTGCGCCCTCAGCCTCCGCGCCCGCCGCCGAGCTCAGCGTCGCCGCTGCCCTCGTCCTCGGGGTGGTTGAGGGCGTGACCGAGTTTCTCCCGGTTTCCTCGACCGGCCACCTGATCATCGCCAATCATTTTTTGGGCTTGGAAGCCGAAGCCCCACTGCTCAGCGCCGACGGCCGGCCGCTTTATTACCGCGCCCCGTCCGCGCAGTATCCCCAAGGGGTCCCGCTCACGATCAAACAAGCCGCCGATACCTATGTCGTCGTGATCCAATTCGGCGCCATCGCCGCCGTCGGTATTTTATATTGGACGCAACTCATCGCCCTGCTCCGGGGACTGCTCGGCCGCGATCCGGCCGGACGCCGCCTGCTGATTAACCTGCTGATTGCCTTTCTTCCCGCCGCCGGACTCGGCTTTTTGCTCCACGGCTGGATTGATGCCCATCTCTTCTCGATTCCTGCCGTGATCATCGCGTTGGTTACGGGCGCCGGCTTGATGTTTTTCGCCGAATCGTGGCGCCGAAAACATGCCAATCGCACCACGCCACCCGCCGAGCTGACGCCGAAACAAGCCGCGGGCATCGGCGCGCTCCAATGCCTCGCCCTGTGGCCCGGTACAAGCCGCTCAATGACCACAATCGTGGGCGGTTATTTCGCCGGCCTTGATCCGCGCCGCGCCGCCGAATTCAGTTTTCTCTTGGGCTTCGTCACCCTGACCGCCGCCACCGTCTACAAAAGCTACAAGGGGGGCGCAGCGATGATTCAGGTGTTTGGCTGGTCCAACGTGCTGCTCGGCGCGGCCGTGGCGGCCGTCACGGCTGCGCTTTCGGTGCGCTTTTTAATCGGCTGGCTCACCCGCCACGGTCTCGCCGCGTTCGCGTGGTATCGGTTGGCGCTGGCCGTCGCCCTCGCCGCGTTACTCGCTCTTGATCGCCTTTGATAAGTGCGCTTGACGCGCAAAAGTCGCACCCTTTACCTCTCAACCTTTAATCACTCCCGCGCCCTCGTTGTCGAGGGACACCCTCACTCAAACAACCACCTTCCATGGCCAATCCGAAACGCAAACAGTCCAAACGCCGCAGCGCCAACCGCCGCGCCGCCAATGCTTTTATCGCTCCTGAATTCGCGAAGGATCCGGTCGACGGCTCGCTTTACCGCCGCCACGTTGTGAATCCAAAGACCGGCATGTATCGCGGTCGCCAAGTGCTCAACGTCGAGGCCTAAGCCTCACGTTTTACCCCAGCCCCGCCCACGCGGTGGATATGTCTTCCGGAGCACCCGGTCGCATCGCGGTAGATGCCATGGGCGGAGACCTCGGCCCGGCTGAAGTCGTAGCCGCCATCCGCCTCGCGCAGCAGCAGGACGCGAACCTCGGGCCCATCATATTGGTGGGCGATCAAGCTGTGCTGGAGCCTCTGCTTCGTCAGATCGGCCTGCCGCTCGGACCGAGTCTGAGTATTCTTCATGCCTCCGAGGTCGTCACCATGGACGACAAGCCGCTCATGGCCCTCAAGAAGAAGAAAGATTCTTCGATGGTTCGGGCGATCGAACTCGTGAAGAGCGGTGACGCCGGGGTGCTCGTGAGTTGCGGCAATACCGGGGCGCTCATGGCTGGCGGCACCTTGCGCCTCCGCATGATGGAAGGCGTGAACCGGCCAGCGCTGGCCGCGGTGGTCCCGCGCAAAGGTGGCCACTTTATTTTGATCGACGCGGGAGCCAATCCCGAGGCCAAGCCCGAACACCTGGTGCACAATGCCATTCTCGGTTCCCACTATTGCCGGGTGATGTTGGGCATCGCCTCCCCTCGGATTGGCCTGATGACGATCGGCACCGAGGAGGGTAAGGGCAACGCCCTGATCACCGAAACCAACGAACAGTTGCGGCGCTTGGGCGGCCTCATCAACTACGCCGGTCCGATCGAAGGTTTCCATGTTTTCGAAGACCACGTCGATGTGGTGGTCTGCGACGGCTTTGTCGGAAACATCATGCTCAAGAGTTGGGAATCCCTCGCCAAATTCTTTTCCGGGACGTTGCGCGTTGAACTTCAGGCCAACCCCCTCCGCGCCGCCGGCGCGTTTCTGTCCCGCGGAGCCTTCAACGCTCTGAAGGAGCGGATCAATCCCGAGCGCTATGGCGGTGCCCCGCTCCTCGGGCTCAAAGGCAACATCTTAAAAGCCCATGGTTCCTCCAACCGTCGTGCCATCAGCAGCGCCATTCGGGCGGCCGGAGAGATTCTCAAGGCCGACATGAATCACCGCATCGAAGCCGACATCGCCCGCGCAAACGAGATCCTCTCCGCGCCCATTCCCGAGGTTGCGAGTTAAGCCATCTCCTTCCCGCACCATGCCTCTTCCTGTTTCTACCGTTATCCTCGGCACTGGCGCCTACGCCCCGGCTCGGGTGCTGACCAATACCGAGCTTGCTTTGACGATCGACACGTCGGACGAGTGGATCGTCTCCCGCAGCGGTATCCGGGAGCGCCATATTGCCGCTCCCGGGGAGATGACTTCAGACATGGCGGTTCACGCGGCGCGACTCGCGCTCGCCGATGCCAAACTTCAACCGGCTGATATCGACCTGCTCGTGATCGCCACGATCACCCCGGATATGCCCATGCCCGCAACCGCGTGCAGTGTTCAACATAAACTCGGCCTCTCGACTTCCACCGCCTGCTTTGACCTGAACGCGGCCTGCTCGGGATTTATTTACGCCCTCGACACCGCCTGCGCCATGATCGGCTCGGGCAGATACCGGCACGCTCTGGTGATCGGCGTCGAGAAACTCTCGTCGATTGTCGATTGGACGGATCGCACGACCTGCGTGCTGTTCGGAGACGGAGCGGGTGCCGCCGTCATCGGAGCTTCCGCCCGGCCCGCCGTTGGACTCATCGGTGCAAAACTCGGTTCTTACGGCGACTGCGTCGATCTGTTGTGCATTCCGGCCGGCGGCAGCAACACCCCCGCCTCCACGGGCAGCCTCGCGAGTCGTGATCACTTTTTGAAGATGAAGGGCAAAGAAGTCTTCAAATATGCCGTCCGCGGGATGGAAGAAGCCGCGCGGGATATCTTGGAACAACACGGTATCGCCGCGAATCAAATCAATTTAGTGATCCCCCATCAGGCCAACCTCCGCATCATTGAGTCCATCGCCCAATACCTCGAACTCCCCATGGAGCGCTTTTTCGTGAACTTGGACCGATACGGCAACACGTCGGCGGCCTCGATTCCGATCGCCCTCGATGAGGCTCGCCGGGCGGGCCGAATCAACCCCGGTGACCTCACTTTGCTCGTCGCGTTCGGGGCGGGCTTGACCTACGGAAGCGCGCTGATTCGCTGGTAATTTCTGTCGTCATGTTGAACTTCTCCTTCCGCCGCCTGCCTGTCCTCGCGCTTACGCTCGCGGCACTTTTTCTGTCTATTCCTGCCCGGCTTGCCGCCGAATTAGTCTGGACCCCCGGCACCGGCTGGACCGTCGTCGGCGGCGCTTTTTCAGGCCTGCTCGGCACCGAAGGCCGCAACGCTTTGGACCTGATGAACCAAGGTCGGGCTGCGGAGGAAAAGGGCTCCGTCGGCTCGGCGTTAAGCGCCTACGGTAAAGTTGCAAAACGCTACCCAAATTCAATCTACGCTCCGGAAGCCCTCTACCGTGCCGCGAAACTTCGCCTCGGCCGCATGGAGTATTTTAAAGCATTCGAAGATTACCAAGGCGTGGTCGGCCGTTATCCAAACAGCAAACGCTTCTCAGAGATTATCGGCGAACAATACCGCATCGCTAGCTCGATGCTCGACGGTGCCCGCAACCGGACTTGGGGTTGGCTGCCCGGCTTCCGCAACCGCGAAAAGGGTATCGAGTTTTTCGAATACATTTTGCTCAACGCCCCGTATAGCGATTACGCGCCCTTGGCCCTGATGAACGTAGCGCGGGGACACCAGAAGCTCCGTCAGCCCGAAGAGGCAATCGATGCCCTGGATCGCATGATCAACAGCTATCCACAGAGCCTGCTCGCACCCGATGCTTACCTCAAGTTGGCCCAGTCCCACTCCAGCCTCGTCGAAGGCCCGTTCTACGACCAAGCCTCCACCAAGGAAGCGGTGACCTACTTCGAGGACTTCATGATCCTTTTTCCCAGCGATCCAAACATTGCCGCCGCGGCCAAGGGTTTGGACGGCATGAAGGTCATGCTCGCCGAGAGCAAAATGAAGATCGGCGACTTCTACCTGTACAAGCGCAGCAATTTTAAAGCGGCCAAAGTGTTCTACAACGAGGCGATAACCGCGTATCCTGACTCCGAAGTGGCCAAACGCGCCAAGCTTCGCTTGGTCGACGTCGAAGCCGGCCTCGCCGGGAAACCCGTGGGGCCCGAGGACGGAAAGAAGAAACGGTTTTGGCTCTTCTAGGCGACCGATCTCGCGGGGCTGACTTCATGTCGCGTCTGTTTCCCGCTATCGCCGCCTGCGCTCTGCTGCTCAGCTTGGTGTCGGGGTGTTCTCATTACCGATTGGGCACCAGCTCGCCCCTACCCTTCGCAACCCTCTACGTCGCGCCGGCAACCCTGAAGATTTTGCTGCCACAGGCGCAGGCGATCACCACGGCCCAGCTCCGCGCAGCGTTCCTCCGCGATTCACGGATCACGCTCGTCAATTCGCCGGAAGCCGCCGACGCCATTCTCGAAGTCGAGATCAGCGATTATCGGCGGGATGTGGCCACCCAACGGCGCGACGACACCGGCTTGGCTCGAAAGTTTACGCTGAATCTGATCACGCGTTGCACCCTCAAGGATAACCGCTCCGGTAAAACTTATTTCACCCATCGCGAGGTCTCGGTGCAACGCGATGCCTACACCGACAGCCAACTCAGTCTTCCCTCCGGCACTGAAGTCAGCGGCCAATTCCAGGCGGAGTTTCAAACCTTCCCCTTGCTCGCCGATGCCTTGGCCGAAAAGGTCGCGCACGCCGTCCTCGACGTTTGGTAAGCTGGCAGCGGTGGACGCCAACGGTGCTGCCGCCTTGCGCCTTTGACCTGTCTCCGTTCTCTATCCCGACCGTGACCCACGCTCCTATCCTCGCCCCTTCGTTGCTGGCCGGTGACCACGCCAACCTGTCCTCCAGCGTAGCGACCGTCGCCGACCTTGGACTCAGCTGGCTCCACATCGACATTATGGACGGGCACTTCGTCCCCAACCTGACCTTTGGCCCCGAAACTCTCGCGGCCCTGCGCCGCCGCGGATCCAAGCTCTTTTTCGATACCCACCTGATGCTTTCCGAGCCTCATCGTTATGTCGAAGCCTTCGCCCGCGCGGGCGCGGATCTCATCAGCGTCCACATTGAACCCACCTACGACCAGGTCGGCACGCTTGCCCGGATTCGCTCGCTGGGCTCGCAAGCCGGGATCGTTCTTAACCCCGATACCCCGGCCAGCGCCGTCGAATCTCTCCTGGCGTCGGTCGACCTCGTGCTCGTCATGACGGTGCAACCCGGTTTCGGAGGCCAGCCGTTCCGCTCGGACATGTTGCCCAAGCTCGCCCAACTCGCCGCTTGGCGAAAGGAGAGGAATCTCACCTTCCGCCTCGAGGTAGACGGCGGGGTGGACCTCTCGACGGCCCACGAGTGCCGCGCCGCCGGCGCCGACACCTTCGTCGCCGGAACGTCCTTTTTTAAGGCCGCAGACCAACCGGCCTTCGCTGCCGCATTCGCTCAGCTCTAGAATTTCCGGCCAACGCCCGGTCCGCAGCCGCAGCGAAATCCCCGTCCTCACCCTTCATTTCGTGCCGGCTTTGGCGATTTGCTCCGCCCTGAGGTAGTTTTGGCGAAACACCGCACCGAGCTGATTTGCCAGTTTGATTTCGTCGACCTTGTGCTTCGAACCCAAGGCCTGCTTCACCTCTTTGTTCGCCCGATCAAAATCCACCACCGAAAGATCGCTCAACACTGCCAGCGCCTGCGCTCGCGCTTCGGGCGGTGCCGCGTTGATTGCCCGCCAAGCAGCCTTCAATTCGGCGTGGGTATCGAGACAGACGACCCGGATGATAAACGCCATCTCACGAAAAATTCCGCCCGTCCACTCGCTCCGATAGATCAACGGGTCCTGTTGCACAAAAGGCTGCGCCTCCGGATCGCTCCGGAGCACCGCAAACTCGGCCTTCGCGTAGAAATCTCGCCGCAGCGGCAAACGGCGCAACGCGAACCGCTCCGGCCCCCCTTCAGTCCCGGGCTTAAAATTCCAAAGCTTCTGCCCCTCCATGGAGAGCAGATATTCGATGAACAATTTGGCCACACCCGGGTTTTTCGCTCCGCGCAACAGCGCGACGGGATCGACCGAACTCACCGATCCACCCGCCGGTGAAGCGTAGCCGATCCGGTCCGATATCCCGCGACGGCGCACCGCCTCCTCCTGCTGCCGGCCGTAGAAATCGATGCAAAGCCCCACGGCGCAGTTTCCCGCCGCCACATCAATCGGCGGCTTTTGCGACGTGTCGGTGAAGTAGCGCGCGTTTGCCCCCACGATTTGCAGCAATTGCAGGCCGGCCATCCAACCTTCGCGCACCGCCCTCGCCTCGCGCGCCTTAGGCTCGCCTTGCGGATTCTCCTTCGTCACCGCAACCAAGCGCCGCTGCATCTGCTGCTGAATGATGTTCTCAAACGCCTTGGCGATCGAACCACTCTTGGTCGGATCGCATAGCGCCACTTCGCCCAGCAGGCGCGGGTCCCGCAGGTCGGTCCATTGGCTTGGCTCGTTCGTGATCCCCAGCCGCTTCAGCGAATCCCGGTTAAAGATAATGCCGTAGGAACTCAGCACGGATCCGATCCAGCGACCTTCTTTGTCCCAATACTCTTCACCCGCATAAGACCTTGGGATCACCGCCGCAGTGAACCACTCCGGGTGTTTCTTCAAAATTCCGCTGTCCACCAGCCGGCCGGCCCGCGCCTGTTTTTCAAAATCAAACGTGCCCCCGCCGAAAAAAAGATCGATCCCGCACGACGCCTCCGAGGTCAGAAACGCGGCTCGCGCTTCCTTCACGATGGCCGGCGCATCCGCCGCAAGCCGTGGATTCTGAAATCCCGCCTGCAATTCACCGCTCCACTCCCGGCCCAGTTTCTTGGTCCAAATGTTTTTAAACGAAGCGACATACTCGCCTTCTAAAAACCGAGCAATCTCACTGGTCCCGCCCAACACCCGCCAGTCCATCGCTACCGTTCGCCCGGTGCGCGCACGATACCATTCCGCGAAACCACGCGTGTATTCATGTCGGATGGCTTCATTGTGCGGGGTCACGAGCACCAGCGTGTCGTCGGCTTTCGCCGCCAATTCTTTCGCCGGCCGCAGCGCGAACGGCAGCACCAACGTCACCATCAACGTCAGGATTATCAGCGTCTGCCGCAACATACGCCCATCAACTCACCAGCACGACCACGTCCTCGGGCGCTGCGGTCGCAAACAGTTCGCCCCGCGACGCGCCGTCCACAAATCGCGGGTTGCGTTCAAACACTTTGAGCGTCCGGTCGCGCACCACAAAGTCATACTGCGCGACTTCTCCGAGATAGACAAAACCTCCGATCGTGCCCTGCACCGAGTTGCGTTCCGAGAGCCGTTCCCGGCTGAGTTCCCAACACTCCGGGCGGACCGAGAGCGTGACGTCGTCGCCGACTTTTGGCCGTTGCCCCGGATCGCCAAGCACCCCGTCGAAGCGGCCGATGGCGGTCTCAACCGTCACGGAATCACCGTGCAGCCCGGCCACCTTGCCGGTGATGAAGTCCGTTTCGCCGATAAAATTCGCCACCGTCTTCCGTGTCGGTCGCCGATAGACTTCCCGCGGCGTGCCCACTTGGAGAATGTGCCCGTGCTCCAGGATCGCCATGCGGTCCGACACAGACAGTGCCTCCTTTTGGTCGTGGGTCACGTAAACCGTCGTCAATTTGAACTCCTTGCAGACGCGCCGAATCTCCGTGCGCATTTCCAGCCGCAGTTTGGCATCGAGATTCGAAAGAGGCTCGTCCAGCAGCAGACAACGCGGTCGGATCACCAGCGCCCGGGCCAGTGCGACCCGTTGCTGTTGCCCGCCGGACAGTTGGTTTGGTTTCCGATCGGCATACTGGTTCATCCGCACCGATTCCAACGCCTCGCCCACCCGCCGCTTGATTTCGTCCTTGGGCACCCGCCGCTCCTCCAGCCCAAAAGCCACATTGCCGGCCACCGTCATATGCGGCCACAGCGCGTAGCTCTGAAACATCATCCCGGTATTTCGTTTATGCGGCGCCAACCGCGTCACGTCCTCATCGCCAAAGAAGATCTTTCCTTCCTCTGGAATATAGAATCCAGCCATGCTGCGCAGCAGCGTCGTTTTGCCGCAGCCACTGGGTCCAAGCAGAAAAAACAACTCACCCGGCTCGATCGTCAGGTCCAGTTTATGCAGCGCCGTGACGGTTCCAAATCGCTTCGTCAGTTGCTGGATTTTGATGGAAATCATGCCGGCGTGGATCGTCGCGGAGGCAAGATTTGGCCTCCAGCCAAGTCAAAGGAATTAACCTCTTTTCCCAGCGGAGAACGGATTGCTTCCGGGGACTCCGCTTGTCTCCCTCCGCCTACGACTATGCCCACCCGACCGACGCCGAAACGCGCTGCCGTTCACCCCGACCTGGAGAGCGTCCTCTTCACCGAGGCTCAAATCAAACGCCGCGTTCGCTCCATCGCCCAGGAACTCAAGGTCACCTACGGCGACGGCGAGTTCACCATCGTTTCACTGATCAACGGGGCGATCATGTTCACCGCCGATCTCATGCGGAAAATCGATAATCCCGTGCGCTTGGATTGCATCCGCATTTCAAGCTACGGCGAGAAGACCAAATCCGTCGGCACGCCGCAGGTCGTGGCCAGTCTCACCCTTGATATTCGCAACCGTCACGTGCTCATCGTCGACGATATTCTCGACACCGGAAAAACCATGCAGCTCGTTACCGGCCTTGTACAAAAACTGCATCCCGCGAGTCTGCGCACCTGCGTCCTACTCGATAAAGTCGGACGCCGCGAGGTCGCGTTCGAGGCCGATTTCGTCGGCTTCAAAATTCCCGATAAGTTCGTCATCGGCTACGGCCTCGATTTCGCCGAACGCTACCGTAACCTCCCTTGTATCGGCGTGCTTGATCCGGCCCGCATCAAATCGCCGGCGTAGCGGCGTTGTTCGTCGACGCCCGTCCACTTCGTCGGCGCGTCACCGCTTCCGCGCCGGCGTCCTGCCCGCGGCGCGCCCCCGGGTCGAGTAGTCCTTCGCCTCTATCTTGGCCATTTTCCGAAAATCACCCGTGCGCAATGCGGTGATCTGGTCCCGAATTAAGGCCGCCCGCTCGAACTCCAAACGATCTGACGCCGACTGCATGTCTGCTTCCAACTCGGCGATCACCGCCGCAACGTCGTCCGCACTCTCCGCCAACACCGGCGCATCGTCCTTGCGCCCGGAGCCGTCGTAGAGGTGCAGACTCGATTGCGCCGCCCGCTTCACGCCCCTCGGCGTGATCCCATGCTCCAAGTTGTGGGCGATCTGCTTTTCCCGCCGATAGGTCGTGATCGCGATGGTCCGTTTTATCGAGTCGGTCTCCTTGTCGGCGTAGAAAATCACGCGCCCTTTCTCGTGCCGCGCCGCTCGCCCCGAGGTTTGCACCAAGCTCGTCTCGCTGCGCAAGAACCCCTCTTTATCCGCGTCGAGGATCGCCACCAAGGCGACCTCGGGTAGATCCAGCCCTTCACGCAGCAAATTGATGCCGAC
>CAMBRG010000094.1 GCA_945869845.1 Opitutus sp. GAS368
CACTTCTCGCTTTGCCTTAGCGCGCCGGTCCGGCTCAAACGAGCTGCCAAATAAGTTGCGCCGCATGCAATGCCGCGCACGTCGCCAGCGCCGCCGCGACATCGTCCACCACGACGCCCCACCCTGCCGGCAAGCCTTGCAGCCGGGCAATCCCCAGCGGCTTCAGAATATCGAAAAAGCGAAAAAATCCAAAGCCCAGCGCGAGCACCACCCAGGCCGGCCAGACGCCGACCAACCCCGGCCAGCCAAGAAAACACCACGGCATCGCCACGAATTCATCCAAAATTACCTCGCCCGGATCTTGCCGCCCGAGCCGCACCTCGGCTTCGCCGCAAATTCCGACGGCCCACCAGCCGCCCACCGCACCGGCCGCAAACAAGACCGCCGGCCCCATCCCCTCATTAAACCCGAGCAAAATTCCCGCCACCGCGCCCACTCCGGCCAGCGAGCCCCAAGTTCCGGGCGCCGGCAGCAGCCGACCAATCGGCCCCAAGGTCGCCGCACCGACCACAAGCCAAGTCGGGAGAGCCCGCGGCCAATTCGGATGCGCGAGTCCCATGGCCCGGCTCACTTAAACACCAAGTGTCCGTGACGTCTAAAATACGTCGCCCCCGAGGTCACCGTCAGCACCGCCGACAACACAAAGAAACCCAACCCGAGCAGATGAACCCCGGTGATTTGCCAGCGCGCGTCGCCGGCAAACAAATGCGCAAAATCTTGCTCGAACATCCGTGCGCCCAACAGCCAGCCGATAGCATTCAGTTGGATGAACATCTTCACTTTACCGCCCGCGTCGGCCTCAACCACGGTGCCTTGCGTCGCCGCAACCATCCGCAATCCCGACACCATAAACTCGCGACCGAGGATGCACAGTAGCAGCAGCATCCCACCGACCTTGTAGCCCATGAAATATCCGTTCCCCGCGACGAAGGCGATCATGATGCCCAGCACCATGACCTTGTCGATGATCGCATCCATAAAACGGCCAAACGTCGAAACGGTGTTGCTCTCGCGCGCGAGTTTTCCGTCCAACCAATCCGTGAGCGCCGCCGCGATGAACAACCAGAATGCGATCGTCGCCGCCCATTTAAACTCCGCGTTCATCAAACCGACGATCGCAAACATCGCCGGCAATCGGGAGAACGTGAGAAGATTGGGCAGGGTCAGCATGAGAATGACAGGACTGCCACCAACGCACGCGCCTCGCCCAAAATCAATCCCGGACCCATTCGCACGTTTTTTGTTCGGGCTTCGCGCTCATTCGACCCAGCCACGGGCGAAAACATCATCGCCAATCTCCCGGACCTGACTTTGGTTTCACGAAATCTCCAGCCATGCGCCATTGCATCTATCCCGGAACGTTCGACCCCATCACCTACGGACATCTCGACGTCCTGGCCCGGGCCGCAAAACTTTTCGACCGCGTCACGGTCGCCGTCGCCCACAACGCCGGTAAAGGCCCGCTCTTCACCGCGGAAGAGCGATTGGCGATGCTCGTGCCCAATCTCGCCCCGTTCCCCAACGTCACGGTCACCACCTTCGGCGGTCTGCTCGTGGACTTCGCCCTCGCGCAAAAGGCCGACGCAATCATCCGCGGTCTCCGCGCGCTTTCCGACTTTGAGTTCGAATTCAACATGGCGCTGATGAACCGCCACCTTCAGCCCAAAATCGAAACGATCTTCGTCATGCCCAACGAGCAGTTCAGCTACACCAGCTCGACCCTCGTAAAACAGGTCGCGAAATTTGGCGGCGATATCAGTCATTTCGTCCCGCCCAACGTCGCCGCGGAACTCGCCCGTGCCTTCTCCCGTTTGCCCGCCAAGACTAGCTAAACGGTCCGTCCACTTTTACCTAAATTCTTTGTTACCTATTGGCCGTCGTCGCGTCTTTGCGCTACCGATCCGGCCGGCAGGTTGGTTTAACTCCCGGCAAACGGCATAACTCTGCCAGCTTACATTTTCCAACGTCACCGATTCCTCCTTTCCCTCTTCTCTCATGGCCAAATCCAAAAGCTACGGCAGTCTCATCATTTTGATCCTCATCCTCGCGGTCGGCGGCGGATTAACTTGGCGCTTTTATGGGGTAAAAGCCGATAAGGCCCCCGAGTTCCAGATGACCAAAGCAGCCCGCGGAGACATCACCCAATCCGTCACCGCAACCGGCGATCTCCAGCCCGTGGTCACCGTCGACGTAGGTGCACAAGTTTCCGGTCAAATCAAAGAGGTGTTTGTCGACTTTAACTCCAAGGTGAAGGCCGGCGATCTGCTCGCCCGCATCGACGAGGCCACCCCGACCCAGCGCCTGAAACAGGCCGAAGCCGACTACGAATCCGCCAAGGCGAATAACCGCCTGCTCGGGCTCAACACCGAGCGTGTCCGGGGCCTCAGAGAGAAGAACCTCGTCTCCCAATCGGAGCTCGACAATTCCGAGGCCCAACTCGCGCAGTCCAACGCCAACATGCTCACCCGCACGGCCACCGTGGAAAACGCCAAGCTCGATCTCTCCCGTTGCACCGTGGTCTCCCCCATCGACGGCATGGTCCTCGACCGAAAAACCGATAAGGGCCGCACCGTGAATGCCAGCATGAACGCCCCGGTGCTCTTCACCCTCGTGAACGACCTCACGCGCATGCAGATCAACGCCGCCGTCGCCGAGGCCGATATCGGCACCATCGCGGAAGGCCAAGACGTCAAGTTCACCGTCGACGCCTTCCCCAGCCGGACTTTCACCGGCAAAGTCCGGATGGTGCGCAACGCCGCCAGTGTCAGTCAAAGCGTCGTCTCTTACGCCACGATCATCGACGTCGCCAACGAGGACGGCCGGCTCAAACCCGGGATGACCGCCAACGTTTCCATTATCGTTCAACAGCGCAGCGGCGTCCTTCGGGTCGCCAACGGTGCCCTCCGCGTTCGCATCCCGGCCGAGGTCCTCGCCGCCACCCCCGCAAGCCCAGCCGCCTCCAAATCTACCGAGAAAACGGCCACCCCTGCCGGCGCCGCGACCAACATGACTGACGACGAACGCATGGCAGCCACTATGGCCATCATGCGCGAGATCGGCTTCGAGCGCGGCACCCCTGCCTCCCCCGACCAAATCGCCAAGGCCAAGGTCCTCGCCAAGGCCAAGGGCCTAGATCCCGAACTTATTGCCGCTCGCTTCGCCACCCCTGGCGGTCGGCCCAAAGGCTCCAAGAGCGGCGGCGATTCCGGCGGCGGCCGCCGTAGCGGCGGAGGCCCCAGCTCTAGCGGTGACCAAGGCTTCAATAACACCGTGGTGCAGCGTACGCTTTATAAATTCGTGGACCCGAGTGCTGCGGACAAAGATAAAAAACTCCAAGCGATCTCGGTGAAGCTCGGCGTCTCCGACGGTTTCACCACCGAAGTCCTCGAAGGCCTCACCGAGGGCGACGACGTGATCACCGCCGTCATTATGCCCGGGGCAACTGCCGCCCCAGTGGCTCCCGGCGCCCAAGGAGGCGCCTCTAATCCCTTCAGCGGCCGCAGCAGTTTCGGCGGCAGCAGCCCCAGTCCCTCGCGCGGTGGCCGTTAATCCACCGCCCACGCGCTCAACGCTCCGAAATTCGACCTCCGACTCTCGCTCATGCCCCCTGTCGTCCAAATCAAGGACATCCACAAAATCTACGAGTCCGGGGAGGTCCCCGTCCACGCCGTCCGCGGCGTCAGCCTCGATATCCAGCGCGGCGAGTTCATCGCCTTGATGGGTGCCAGCGGCTCCGGCAAATCCACCCTGATGAATATGCTCGGCTGCCTCGATCGGCAGACCAAGGGCACTTACCTCCTCGACGGGATCGATATCGACAAACTCGACCGCAACGAGCTCGCCGATCTGCGCAACCAAAAGCTCGGGTTCGTCTTCCAAGGGTTCAATCTCCTCGCCCGCACCACCGCGCTCGAGAACGTCGAGCTGCCCATGCTCTACGGTCGCCACCGCAAAGCCTCAGCCGACGAGATTCGCGAGCGCGCTATGCACTGCCTTGAGATCGTCGGTCTCGCTAACCGCGCCGACCACATGCCCAACCAGCTCTCCGGTGGCCAACAGCAACGCGTCGCCATCGCCCGCGGTCTCGTCAATCAGCCCCAAGTCCTCCTCGCCGACGAACCCACCGGCAACCTCGACTCAAAAACGTCGATCGAGGTCATGGGTGTTTTTCAGAAACTCAACGACCAGGGGATCACGATTGTGATGGTCACCCACGAGCTCGACGTTGCCCGCTACTGCAAGCGCAACCTCATCCTCCGCGACGGCGTCGTCGTTCGCGACGCTCCCGTCGAGGACCGCTCCATCGCCGCCGCCGAGATGCAACGCATCCAAGCCGCCGAGACCGCCGCCAAACTCACTGCTCACCCCGCCGCCTGAGGCGACTACGCCATGCGCTTTACCAACACCCTCCTCGTCGCCCTCCGCGCCCTCCGGCGCAATACCATGCGGTCCATGCTCACCGCCTTGGGCATGATTATCGGCGTCGCTGCCGTGATTACCATGGTCAGCATCGGCAACGGCGCCAAAGCCCAGGTTGAGGCCCAAGTCGCCTCCCTCGGCCAAAATCTGATCACCGTCATGCCCGGCAGCTCTTCAAGCGGGG
Organism: Opitutus sp. GAS368; assembly: GCA_945869845.1. Taxonomy (GTDB): domain Bacteria; phylum Verrucomicrobiota; class Verrucomicrobiia; order Opitutales; family Opitutaceae; genus Tous-C4FEB. Next base: position 4,604 of record CAMBRG010000094.1, read on the forward strand.
GCAGCCGCGGCGGCTGGGGCAGCTCTACTTCGCTTACCCCGGAGGACGCCGATGCCATTCTCGCCGACGTAAAAGATATCGACGGCCTGAGCCCTGAAATCCGCGACCGGAACCAGATTCTCGCCAACGGCCTCAACTGGAACACCAATGTCAACGGCGTCGGTCCCGATTACGGCTACGTCCGCAACTGGCCGATGGCCTCCGGGGCCATGTTTACCGACCAAGACGTCAAGTCCCTCGCCAAGGTCTGCGTCATCGGCAAAACTGTCGCCGACCAAGTTTTCCCCAACGAAGACCCCGTCGGCCAGACGCTGCGCATCCGCAACCTCCCCTTCCGCATCCTCGGCGTCATGACGCCCAAGGGATTCAGTATCTTTGGCTCCGATGAAGACGATGTCGTCCTCATCCCTTACACCTCGCACATGAAGCGCGTCTCGCGCCGCACCAACATCAGCATGATCCGCATCCAAGCCGATCTCCCTGAAAACATCGCGAGCGTTAAACTCGCCGTCGAAGACCTCCTCACTCAACGCCGCCGCGGTCGCGAACCCGACTTCGCCGTCCGCACCCAAGAGGAACTCGCCACCGCCGCCACCGCTACGGCGAAAACCATGACCGGATTGCTCGCGGGCATCGCCGGAGTCTCCCTCATCGTCGGAGGTATCGGCATCATGAACATCATGCTTGTCTCCGTCACCGAGCGCACCCGCGAAATCGGCATCCGCCTCGCCATCGGTGCCCACGGCCGAGACGTCCTCACGCAGTTTCTGATCGAAGCGATTCTCCTGAGCTCGCTCGGCGGCCTTATTGGCGTCGGCATAGGAATCGGAGGCTCTCAACTCCTCTCCGCCTACAACGGCTGGCCGGTGGTGGTGCCCACGATGTGGATTGTGATCTCGGTCGTAGGCAGCGCATTTGTGGGGATTATCTCCGGCTTCTACCCCGCCTACAAAGCCGCTCAACTCGACCCGATCGACGCCCTCCGCTACGAGTAGCCTCAGCCCTAGCCGGCGCTTCCGTCGCCCCGCGCACTTCACCACGGGCTTGAAATTTTTCCGCGCCCCCGCCGTCGTAAAGAGCCGATGTACTCGCGTCCCTTTCGCTCTGCCTTGCTCACATTTGCGCTGATTTTCGGCCTCGTCATTTCAGCCGCTCAAGCGGCTTCGCTCAGCGAAGCCATCGCGCTTTACGCCGCGAAGAAATACCCCGAGGCCCGGCTCGCCCTTGAAAAAATCACCGCTGCCGAGCCGAAGAACGCGGCCGCAGCCTACTACTACGGCATGACCATCCGCCGACGCGGTGACCCCACCGCCCTCGACGACGCTGTGCCTTGGCTCGCCAAAGCAGCTGAACTCGAGCCCACCAACCCCACCTATCTGGGCGATTTCGGTGGTAGCTCCCTCCAACTCGCCAGCAAAACCCGCTCGCTCTCCGCCGCCACCCTGGGCCGCGAAGCCATGATCCGCGCCGTCGAACTCAACCCCGACTACCTCGAAGCTCGCGAGGGCCTCATGCAGTATTACGCCCAAGCCCCCTGGATCGCCGGCGGCAGCAGCAGCAAGGCCTACGCACAGGCCGAGGAGATCCGAAAGCGCGACCCGGCGCGCGGCCTGACCGCGCTGATTTCACTCAAGTCCGGCGAAAAAAAATTCGCCGAAGCGACCGAGCTATGTGAAGCCGCTCTAAAGAAAAAACCCGACAACTACCTCGCCCTGTATCAAATCGGCCGCATCGCCTCGACGACCGGGGTCAACCTCGACCGTGGCCTCGAGACCCTGCGTCGCTGCCTCGAACTGACCCCGCCACCCAATCAACCCGGTCACGCCGGCACTCATTTTCGCATCGGCGTCATCTTGGAAAAAAAGGGCGACAAAGCTGCGGCCCGCACCGCTCTCGAAGCCGCATTGAAGCTCGACCCAAATTTGAAAACCGCCGCCGACGCTCTCGCCCGACTGTAAGCGCAAACGCCGGGCGCGTTTCTCAACCTCTCACCGAGCCTTCGTACGGTGCCGCCGGCTCCGGAAAAGCACCTGAGCGTGAATCCGCCGGCCAACTCGCGGGATAACGTTCGATCGCCTTTGCTTTAGATAGCCAAGCCGCCCCGCAGTCCGCAGCGTTGCGCGATGCCCATCATTCCTGCTCGCGCCCGCTTTTTTGAGCTGCTGTCCGCCGCCCTGACCGAGGGGACGCTCATCAAACTCACTCTCGGAAAACCCGCCTCGCCGCCCGCTGACCCCACCCTCCAAAATATTTTCATTCGTCCGGTCGCCCTCAAAACCGGTCCGCACCTTACCTTCGTCTGGCGACACGCCCAACGCGACATCACCAAAAACTTGGTCCCGGCCGAGGGGCTCAACCTTATCACCTATCTTCTCGGCCACGAATTTCTCGACGCCCACCTTTTCACCGCCACCCACGCGATCCAGCTCGAAACAAAACCCGACGGCTCCGCGCGCGTCCGCTCGAAAACCACGGCGCCCGCCCCTGCGCCCGTTCCTGGCTCCCATGATCACACCAAGCACTACCCGATCGCGGCCAACACTCCTTGGCTACGCGCACTCGGCGTCACCAACGACCAAGGCCAACCCCGGGCTGAGCAGGCCGCCAAGTTTCGCCAGATCCAGAAATTCGCCGAGCTGATCAAGCCCTTGATCGCCGAGACCTTTGGCCCGTCTGAAACGCCGCTCCGCATCGCCGACATGGGTTCCGGCAAAGGGTATCTTACCTTCGCCGTGGCCACGCTGCTCGGTTCACGTGCGACCGTCGCCGGCCGCGAAGTCCGGACCGAACTCGTCGATCTCTGCAACCGCGTCGCCCAGGAAACTGGCGTCACCAACCTCATTTTCACGGCCGGTCCGATTCCCGCGCCTTCGATCGAAAATCAAAAACCGGAGACCGAGGAATCCCCCCACGTGCTCATTGCCCTCCACGCCTGTGATACCGCCACCGATGACGCGCTCGCTTTCGGCCTCAACGCCGGGGCCCGCTTGCTGATCGTTTCCCCCTGCTGCCAGAAGGAAATTCGTCCCCAACTGGTTGCTCCCCCCGTGCTCGCCGACGCTCTTCGCCATGGAATCTTTCAAGAACGTCAAGCCGAGTTCGTGACCGATGCTCTCCGCGCCCTGCTCCTCGAGTGGGCCGGCTACAAAACCAAAGTTTTCGAATTCATCTCCACCGAGCACACCGCCAAAAATCTCATCATCGTCGCCCAACACTCCCGTCCTGCCGCCGCGGCCGACGACCCCATCGCCGTGCGGCTTCGCGACTTCGCCCGCTTCTACGGTATTCGGCAACAACGGCTGGCCACTCATCTCGGTTTTGAGCTTTGAACGAACGAAAAAGTCCGACGCGCAAACGAGGTTGAGTCACCCCACGCCCTCGTTTTGCCTTTTCCACGTGTCGCTACAGACGCATCTACTTAGACTCATCCTGTTCGTTTTGCTCAGCGCAGTTGGCCGAGGGGACCACCCGCCACTTCCCCTCGCGCTCGAAAATCCCGACGGCCCGTGGCGCCTGCTCCATCGCGAGCGGGCGTTCGACGACGGGCTTAAACTCGTCGCCGTACTCACGCCTCGCGCGGCCGCCCCGGCCCGTGCGCTCATTTTCAATCGATCCGCCTCCGATTCCGATCTCGGGCCATTGCCGGCGTTCGTCGACCAAGTCATCGCCATCGTTCTTTCGGCGCCCATCACCGCTCTGGAGACAACCGCCGCCGAGCGTCTTGGCTACCCAGGACAACTCACCCGCTTCGAAGTCGGGGCCACCGACGGGGTCTACCGGTGCGAAATCTTCGCGTTCGCCACCGGGGCGGAGCGATGGGGCATCTTGCAGATCATTCGCGAGGAACTCACCGCCCTGCCTTCCGCGTTTGCATCACTGGTCGCCGCTAAACCGGTCGCCGCCGGGGCCGTCGCCGTCGCGCCGTTCCGCGTCAAAGCCGAACCGATCACCAGTTTTCCGCTCAGCCTGAAAGTCATCGCCGACTCAAACACTGACCGGATCGCCCGGATTCTGGTGACCGAAATCCCGGCCGATTCTTTGACCGAAAGAGCCGGCGTGAAGGTCGGTGACGAAATCCTCTCGCTCGATGATCGGGCGGTCCGATCGTTCGCCCAAGGGGTCGGCCGGCGCAGCGAGCTGGGTTCGGTGCTCATCGACCGGCCTCCCGGCACGCGCCTCACCCTGGAGATTTTTTCGCCCGGGGATTCCGCCCCGCGCCGCGTGACCATCGAAAGCGCCAAATCGACCGGCGGATTTCGTTGGTGATAACTCTCCGTTGCAAATCATGACCTGGAACGAACTCGACTGGCCTGCCCTCGACCGCCTCCGCACCGGCTTCCTTTCCGGCACCGCCGCCGCCGGCCCTTACTGGCAAACGCGCTCCGCTCTTGCCAGCTACGACTTTACCTATGGCGCCCGCATCGGTTGGAAATGGGACGCCGTCCTGGCCGAACTCCGCCTCCGCGGCTGGCGCCCCGCAACGCGCACAGTGCTCGACTGGGGCTGCGGCAGCGGCGTCGCCGGTCGTCGCGTTCTCGCCCACTTCGGTGCGGAAAACTTCGACTCCCTCCACGTTTGGGATCACTCGCCTCTCGCCATCGACTTCGCCGCCGAAGCCGCCCGTCGCGAGTTCCCTGCGCTCAACGTCTCTCGCACGACTCCACCCGATGGCGCCATCGGGCTGCTCATCATCAGCCACGTGCTCAACGAACTCGATCCCACCGCTCGGGCCGAGCTGGACGCTCTCGTCGCCCGTGCCGCCGCCGTCATCTGGGTCGAGCCCGGCACCCACGAAGTCAGCCGCCAACTTGGCACCCTCCGCGAGACCCTTCGCGCCTCCTTTACCACGATTGCACCCTGCACTCACACCGGCCCTTGCGGCATGTTTCTGCCCGAGCACACGCGCGATTGGTGCCACTTCTTCGCCGCCCCGCCCTCCGAGATTTACGCCATGCCCGATTGGGTAAAATTCGGTCAACGCGCCGGCATCGATTTGCGCAGCTTGCCCTACGCCTTCTTCGCGCTCGATCGTGCGCCCGCGGCTTCCGCTCCGGCCGACCTCTCCCGGATCATCGGCCGACCTGAACACTTTAAACCCTACGCCCGGTTCCTCAACTGTGACGCCCAAGGTCTCACCGCGTTGGAGCTCATGAAGCGCTCCGACCCCGCGCTTTACAAACAGCTCGACCGCGCCCGCGGTCCCCTGATCTACCGCTGGCAACGCGACGGCGACAAAGTCCATGGCGGCGCCCCGTTCGCACCCTAACTCTTCCGCCCCAGGGACTCTTTTTCGCTCGCGCCGACCGGCGAATCTTTCTCGCTTCGCAGGATGATTCTCCCGCGTTTCGCGTTTTTATTTCTCGCCCTGTTCGTCCCGCTCACCGCCTCCACGCGCAGCAAGCCTACGCGCCCCGACACCAGCGACCTCGGCACCTACAAAGGAGCGATCGTCACCGACGCCGCCACCGGCGCAGTGCTTTTCGAAAGTAACCCCGACGTCGTCACGCCGCCCGCGAGCATGACCAAGCTGATGACCTACGCCGTGCTCCACGACACACTCGCTGCCAGCGCTCTCACCCTCGGCACTCGGGTAACGGTATCGGCGGCCGATTCCCGCATCGGCGGCACTCAAGTTTACCTCAAGGAAAAGGAGATCTTTACGGTCGAGGAGCTGGTTTATGCTCTCATGGTTCAATCGGCCAACGACGCCGCTCACGCGCTGGCCATCGCCGCCGCCGGCTCCACCCAAGCCTTCGTCGAACTGATGAACGCCAAAGCCCGCGCGCTCGGCATGAATAACACCACTTTCCGTTCGCCGCACGGATTGCCGCCCACCAGTCGCCGCCTCGCCGAAGGCGATCTCGCCTCACCTCGGGACTTTGCCGTCCTCAGCCGCCATCTCCTCCAACAAACCGATGTCCTCACGTACACCTCCGCCCGCGTCCGCGAATTTGGGACCAGCCGGCCTAACGGCGGCCAGCGCATGGAGAATCACAATAAACTCCTCGGGAAAGTGGAAGGCGTCGACGGGCTAAAAACCGGCTACACCGCCGGCGCCGGCTACTGCCTGAGTGCGACCGCGCAGCGCAACGGCCGGCGGGTGATTGTCGTCATTATGGGTTCCTTCGGAAAAAACGGCGAAATCGACAAGGGCCGGACCCGCGACCTCAGGACCGCCGACCTCATCGAAAAAGGCTTTGCCGCTTTGCCGGCCGGTTCCCCGCCCTTTTCCCGGTCGGTCGCGACGACCGCCAACACCTCGCCCGCTTCGAATTTAAGCCCCGCGCCCCTCACGGCCGCAGAAAAAAACTCCGCTACCACCGCCGAACCGCTGATCAAATTCAGCCTGCCGGCCGCCAAGAAAAAATAACCGCCCGGCTCAATGCTCGTGTTTCAAAACAAGCATCAGCCCGCCGAGCACGGTGAATATAATCCCGAGCAAAGCGGCCTCGTAGCGTTCGAATTGTTTCACGGAGAACCGCTCGAAGCCCAACAAGGTTAGCCAGGTGAAGAGCAGCATTCCGCACAAGGTCGCGACCGCCAGAATCCCGCTGAGCACAAAAAATCCGGTCCAACCAAACTGCACCCCCGATAGATAAACCGGCAGGAATCCTTCGCAGGGCGACAGCGTCAGCATCACAAACAAGCCGCTGATCGCAGCCCAATCGCCCGACTTGCGTGAGGCCAACGGGCTCTCCTTCAGCTCGGTGTCCCAATGACTGTTGGCCTCCGCCTGATCATGACCGCACGTCGCGCTCGGCCGATGTTGGCCGCCGATAAAGTGGTGGTGCCGCACGCCGCCCCCCCGCACTTGTTGCCAGAAATAGTAGGCTCCGATCGCGATCAACAGTCCTCCTACAATCCAAGTGAACATCTCCCCAGCATGTTCATCGAGCTGGAAGCCGAACCACGCGATCGCCAAGCCCAGCAAACTCGTCAGCGCCACATGGCCCATTCCGGCAAAGACCGTCACCGCCAGCGTCTTCGCGCGGCTCCAGCCTCGCGCCCGCGACACGAGCACAAACGGTAACCAGTGCGTGGGAATCGCCGCGTGGAAAAATGCCACCGAAAAACCGGTGATCGCGATGGTCGTAAGAACGGGAGATTGCATGAGCGGAAAGGACAGCCAGCACGGGTCGTGCAGCGGTGTCGAACGAGAACCCTAGCAGAGTCGTCAAGCGCCGAGGACCCGTTCGCACGGTGGACCACCGGCGTTGCCCCTGAACGGCCGGGGAGGTAAAGCGAACCAGCCGCCTTCAAATCGCGGATTACCGCTGCGTTCGTTGAGGCAGCCCTGAAGCTAAACCACCGTGCCCGGGGGCAAAGCGATGCCCTTCGGCACGACCAGCACGCCGTCGCGAATCACGACCGATCCGCCGACATAGTTGCCATCCCGCTTGCCGGTGGCATCCAGCACGCAGCCATCACCGATGCGGGCATTCTTATCGATAATCGCACCCTTGATGCGGCAGTTCTTACCGAGACCAAGATGCGGCCGGCCCTTGGCGGTGTTGACGGCCAATTGCGCCGCGGTCTCGTAAATATCCGATCCCATCACGATCGAGTCTTCGAGGACGCAGCCTTCGCCGACGAACGACCGGATGCCAAACACGCAACGCTTGATCACGGAGTCCGCGAGAATCGAACCGTCGCCAATGACGGCGTGCTCGATGCGGCAGTTGTTCAACTTCGACGCCGGCAAGTAGCGATCCTGAGTGTAAATCGGGGCCGAAGGATCGAAGAAATTAAACGGCGGCAAGGGCTGTGCGAGCGCCAGGTTGGCCTCAAAAAAGGCCCTGACCGTGCCAATGTCTTCCCAATAACCCTCAAAAATATGGGCGCAAAGTTTCTTCCGCCCAAGCAAGCTGGGAATCACTTCCTTGCCAAAATCGGTCATCGGATTGTCGAGCGCCTCGGCCAACGCTTCACGGTTGAACACGTAGATACCCATCGAAGCTAGGCAGCGCGGCTCGGCCGAGGGAGTTTTCAGTGATTTCTCCAGAGCCGGGCTGAGGGTCAGACTGGCGATCACCGCCGGGTCCTTGGGCTTCTCGACAAAACGTTGGATCGTAAGGTCGTCGTTAACTTGGGTGAGCCCCAAACCTTCGACCTTGCTGACCGGAAACGGAATCACGGCAATGGTCACGTCCGCCTTCGTTTTGACGTGCTGATCGATGATCTCGCGGAAATCCATCCGGTAAAGTTGGTCCCCCGACAGAATCAACACGAGATCGTGCTCAAAGGAGCGGAAATGGACGAGATTTCGCCGCACGGCATCGGCGGTGCCTTGATACCAATCCACGCTTTTTTCCGTCTGCTCGGCCGACATGATGTCAACGAAGCCACCGCCGAACGGATCAAAATGGTAAGTGCCCTGCACGTGGCGATGCAGCGACGCCGTTTGAAACTGGGTGAGCAAAAAGATCCGGTTGATCTCGGAATTGATGCAGTTGGAGATCGGGATATCGACGAGCCGGTACTTGCCGGCCAACGGAACCGCGGGTTTGCAACGCTCCAGCGTAAGCGGCGACAACCGGGTGCCCCGGCCTCCACCCATGACCACAGCCAAGGTTTGTTTACGTCGTTCGGTCATAGTTCAAAGTGATTTTTGGGAAACGCTTGCGAGAATTCGGCGCCTAAACAGAGTCGCAATTCAATAATCAAATCTATGTGTGGAATCGTCGGCTACGTTGGAAAACAAAAAGCATCCCCGTTTATTTTAGAAGGCCTTAAGCGCCTTGAATACCGGGGCTATGACTCCACGGGTGTCGCGATCCTCCAAGGCGGGGCGTTTAGCCTCGTCAAGAAGACGGGCCGAGTGGCGAACTTGGAACGCGAAGTGGCTAAGTTCA
>CAMBRG010000095.1 GCA_945869845.1 Opitutus sp. GAS368
CTCGTGATGCCGCGGCCGCTGGTGGCGTTGATCACGTCGATTTCCATGCCGATGAGGCCGCGGGTCGTGATGGTCGCCTCGATCATCGTGGAGTGCGAGAGCTTCTCCATGTTCGTGAGCACACCTTTGCGGTTGGCGAGATTCTGCATGACGGCGCCGATGCACTCGTCGGGCACTTCCACCCAGACGGTCTCGTAGGGTTCCTGGCGGACGCCATCGACGATCTTCTCGATCACCGTGGGACGGGAAACGAGGAGCTCGAAGCCTTCGCGACGCATGGTCTCGACGAGGACGGCGACCTGCATGGCGCCGCGGGCTTTGACGTTGAAGATGCCGGCTTTGTCGGAGTCTTCGATGTAGATGGAGACATTGGTCTTCAACTCGCGCATGAGGCGTTCGCGGAGCTGGCGGGACGTGACGAGCTTGCCCTCTTGGCCGACGAGCGGGCCGTCGTTGACGGAAAACTGCATCTCCAGCGTGGGCGGGTCGATCTGGGTGAAGGGCAGGGCGTGCGCGTCTTCGTTCACCGCGAGGGTGTCGCCGATGTCGACGTCTTCGAAGCCCGAGAGACCGATGATGTTGCCGGCGAAAGCGCTCTCGACTTCGCGTTGGCCGAGGCCGGTGAACTCAAAGACCTTGGTGATCTTGGCGCGGATGCGTTTGGCGTCCGAAGTGCGGATGACAAAAACGTTGTCGCCGACCTTGACGGTGCCGCCGAGGACCTTGCCGACGGCGATACGACCGACGTAGTCGCTCCAATCGATGTTGGAAACGAGCATGTGGAACGGATCGCTGGGCTTGGCGAAGGGCGGCGGGACGTGATCGATGATCGTCTGGAAGAGCGGCGTCATGTCCTTCTTCTCTTCGCCGAGCTTATACATCATGTAACCGTCGCGGCCGGAGCCGTAAACGACCGGCGCATCGAACTGCGCCTCGGTGGCGTTGAGCTCCATGAGAAGCTCGAGCACCTTGTCATACATTTTCGCGGGATCGGCGTTGTCGCGGTCGATTTTGTTGATGACGAGGACCACCTTGAGGCCATGGGCGAGGGCCTTGCGGAGCACGAAGCGCGTCTGGGCTTGCGGGCCGTCGTAGGCGTCGATGACGAGCAGCACGCCGTCGACCATGCGGAGGGCGCGTTCGACCTCGCCGCCGAAGTCGGCGTGGCCGGGGGTGTCGAGAATGTTGACGATCTTGCCCTGCCAGTGAACGGACGTGTTCTTCGCCTTGATCGTGATGCCCTTTTCTTTTTCGAGGTCCATGGAGTCCATGGCACGCTCGGTAACTTGCTGGTTGGCACGGTAAACGCCGCCCTCTTTGAGGAGCTTGTCGACGAGCGTAGTTTTGCCGTGGTCGACGTGGGCGATGATAGCGATATTTCGGATGTTCTGGTTCATGGCGCGGAGGCGTTCTGGTCTATGGAAAAAGGAAGAACGTGCGGGTCGCCTGAGGTGAAGGCAAGGCCGAAGGCGATTCGTCGCGGAAATGGCACTTCGCCGGGAAAATGGGGCGAAAAGGCGCGGTCAGGACCGTGCGGCCAGGGCCTTGGTGCCGGTGATGAAGCGGGCCTCGACGATCAGACCGGCGCGGATCTCGTAGATCGCGACGAGCGCGAGGGTGCCGGCGGGGAGGGCCTCGACTTACCGGACGTTGTTGGCGTCGAGCTGGCGCTGGATGACGGCGGCGGGATCGTTCATGGGCGGGTCTGCCCGGTGCCCTCGATCAGGAACTTGTAGGTGCAGAGTTCGCGGAGGTCCATGGGGCCGCGGGCGTGGAGGCGGTCGGTGCTGATGCTTGTTTCCCGCTCTGATGAATTACACCGACTGCATTTCCTGAAAGGCGAATTCGCTCAAATTCGCGCCTTGTTTGGCGTGCTCGATGGTCATGTTCACCACGTTGCCTTGGGCGTCGAGGTCGATGGAGATTTTCTCACTGACTTCCCGGGTCTCGACGACCGGGGTGGGCGAGAACTCCACCAAGGCGGTGTCGGTGTCGGTAAAATATTTGATCTTCATGGGATGAAATCTCGGTCGAAAAACGCATTGTGCAAGGTCACGCCGTCTTCAAGCAGGACGATGGGAAGGAATTTGTTCTCCTCGGCAACCCAAGTCTATTTCCGAATACCTCCGTCGGATTGGAGGGTGATTTTGAGCGGATGGTCGAGAGCGGATTGAATCCACTCGTCCTTGATGGCCGCACGGTCGGGACGGACCCGGGTGTGCAGGAAGTATTGGGTGAACTTCACGAGGGCGACGAAGCTAGCTGCGGGTCTGCCCGGTGCCCTCAATCAGGAACTTGTAGGTGCAGAGTTCGCGGAGGCCCATGGGGCCGCGGGCGTGGAGGCGGTCGGTGCTGATGCCGATCTCGGCGCCGTAACCGAATTCAAAGCCGTCCGTGAAGCGCGTGCTCGCGTTCCAGTAAACGGTCGCACTGTCCACGGCTGCCAGGAAGCGGCGGGCGGCGGATTCATCCGCGGTAACGATGGCATCACTGTGGTTCGAGCTGTCGCGGTTGATCGTCGCGATCGCGGCCTCGAGCGAATCGACCACGCGGACGGCGATGATGGTGTCGAGGAACTCGGTGGTGTAGTCGGCGGGCGTCGCGGGGGCGATGGAAGAAGCGGAGACCTGAGAGTTGAGCGCGGAGAGATCGGAGGCGGCGAGGATCGCGAGGCTGGCGGAGTCGCAGCGGAGCTGGACGTTATTCGCGATCAAGGCGCCGGCGACGGCGGGGAAGAATTTCTCGGCGACGCTGACGTGAATGAGCAGTTGCTCGGCTGCGTTGCAGGCGCTGGGGCGCGAGGCCTTGGCGTTGACGGTGATCGCTTCGGCCATCGCGAGGTCGGCGGCGGCGTCCACGTAGACGAAGCACACGCCCTGAAAATGTTTGATGACGGGGATGGTGGAGTTCTCGGCGACGAAGCGGATGAGACTCTCGCCGCCACGCGGGATGATGCAGTGAATCAGGCTGTCGAGCTTGAGCAGCGCGTTGAGGGCGGCGCGGTCGGTGGTGGGAATCAGTTGGACGGCGTCGGCGGGGAGGCCGGCGGCGGTGAGCGCGGCGGTGATGAGCGCAGCGAGGGCGGTATTGGTGTGAAAACACTCTTTGCCGCCGCGGAGAATGGAGGCGTTGCCGGACTTCAGACAGAGGATGGCGCAGTCGACGGTGACGTTGGGGCGGGCTTCGTAGATGATGCCTACGACGCCGATGGGCACGCGCACTTTGCGGATGTGCAGGCCGTTGGGGCGGGTCGTTTCTTCCAGTAGATCGCCGACGGGATCGGGGAGGGTGATGACCTCGCGGACGGAGACGGCGAGATGGTTAAGGCGTGCGGTTGTGAGCGTAAGCCGATCGCGGGAGGACGCAGAGAGAGCGGCGGCCTCGGGCGAGGCTAGGTCTCGGGCGTTGGCGGCGAGGAGCGCGGCGTGGGAGGCGTCGATCAGGTCGGCGAGGCGGGCAAGGGCGGCGTTTTTGGCGGCGGTGGGGACGGTCGCGAGCGCGAGGGAGGCGGCGCGGGCGCGTTGGGCGAGGGACGTGACGAGGCTCGTGAGTTCGGCGGACATGAGAGTAACAAAGGAAGGAACCACGAAACACACGAAAGACACGAAAGTTTTTCGAAACCGGAGTTTCGGCGATGACCCGCGGAACCTCGGAGGACACAGAAAAACTCAAACGGCGCGGGCTCGGCCAGAGTGAGCCGGCCTGGGAGAAACTTAGGAAGCGGGAGCGAGCAGAACGGCTTTCGTGCGGCCACCGAGGTCGGTGGTTTCGATGCGGGTGACGGTGAGATGGGCGCCTTGGGCGGAGAGCAGCGTGCGGAGGGCGTCGAGGTCGTCGTGGTCTTCGGTGACGATTTGGCCGAACCGGCGGTAGGTGACGCGGTAGGCGGTCTCGAGGCCTTCGAGCCGGCGGAGCGGGTCTCCGGGCGAAGCGGGGCGGGGCGCGGTAGGTTTGCGCTTCGGCCTCGCGTCGGATGGGAGTGCGGGACGCGTAAAGGGGTAGGGCGCGCCGAGGAGGGCCGCGGCGGCTTGCTCGATGTCGTGGATGCGCACGAACCGCTCCTCGCGGTCGAGGAGGAGGCTGTTGATTTGGATCTGTTGATCGGAGCGCATCAAAGCGACGGTGGACGGAAGCGAAGATTCGGAGGAGTGGCCCGCAAAACCCGCGTAAAGCGGAGGGCGGAAAATTCAGGAGAGTTGCCCACGGAACACACGAAATACACGGAAGGGGAAACGAGGCGCAGAGGTGGGTCAGGACTTGGTGGAGGTCTCGTCGGTGTCGGACTCGTCGTCTTCGTCGGGGTCGGCGGAGGTAGCGCTGGGAGATTTCTTGGCGGGCTTTTGGTCGAAGGCGGCGACGGGGAGTGGGGGCGCGGGGAACGGGTAGACGCCGGCTTCGCCGACGACCGTGTTGATCTGCGTCTCGAGGGCCGCGATCTTCTCGTAAGCGGCGGTGCGCTCGATGATCAGCGCGTCAATTTTGATGCGGGCGTCGAGCGCGGCGCGAATTACGTCGGCTTCGGCGCCAAGCACGATGTCGCGGAACGTGAGGGTTGTCGGTTTTTTGGCCATGATGAATTATTGCCAGAAGAGGCGCTTGAGTTGGGAGAGTCTGGTGGAGAGTTGAGCGTTGAGCGTTGTGGGCTCGGCCGGCCGGGCGCGGGTGGCGATGGCGGGCGAGGGCTGGGAGATCGGAGCGAGCGGGGTCGCGGGAGCAGACGATTTTGGCGTGCGGGGGGCGGCGGCGCGGGCGGCTTGCTGAGCCGCAGCGGCCGCGGCGATTTCCGGACTGGGATCGGCGAGGAGACCAGCGATGAGTTCGTCGGAAGCGTGGGCGTGCTGAAGGGCGGCGAGCCGCACGGCGGAGCTGCGGTCGCGGGCGAAGTCGTAGAGATCGGCGCGACGCCAAGGGTGCGCCGCGATGGCGAGGGCACGAATCGTCGGAAGTGGATCGGTGAGTAGGCGGCGGGCGAGTTCGGGGTCGGCGAGGGTCGCGGGCTTTTGTTGGATGGCCCAGTGGCGGCGGAAATCAGGGCTGTGTTCGATCAGAAACGGAATGAGTTCCTCGTAGAGATCGTCGCGGTAGGCGAGAGCCGTGAGGACGGCGGGCAGGCGGGTGGCGGCAAGAGCCTGCACGTGGTCCGATGAAAGTGCCGGGTTGGTCGCAAGGGCAACGCAGGTGGCTTCGTCGGCGAGGGCGACGAAGTAGTCGGCGATGTCGGGTAGCAGCGAGGGATTGGCGGCGAGAGCAACCCGGACGGCCGGGCTTTTGGACGGGGCGAGTTGGCGCTGGAGGGCCGAAGCGAGGTTCGTTTGGGCGGCGACCCAAGCCGGTTCATCGGGCTCGCCGTGAGTGATGAAATGGAGCAGCGCAACGGGGTCGGGCGCGATCAGGTCGCGGGTAATTCGCCGGACCGTGGCGTGAGGCGAGAGCAGGAGGAGCGCGCGGGCGGCGACGGGAAGATTTCCGCGCGAGGTGAGGGCGAGTTGAACCTCTTCCTCATCGGAGGCGGCCCAGCCGAGGAGCATTTCATCATCGGCGGTGGTGGTGGCGATGGTGTGGGCGCGGACCACGGGGCTGGTGTCGGCGGCGAGGACGAGAGCAACTTGGGCGGAAAGGGCGGGTTGCGAGGCGAGGCGGAGGCGGACGCCGGGGCTGGAGTCGGTCGTGAGCGCGGCGTGGTGGGGCAGGCGGAGGGACGGGTTGGTGGCGACCGCGCGGCGGACGGCAACGTCGGGGTCTTGGGCAAGGTTGAGCAGTTCGCGGGCGGCGAGCTGCGGGTGGGTGGCGACGTGAGTGCGGACCTCGGGGTTCTCGTGGGCGGCAAAAGTGGAGAGCAGATGCGGAGGGGTGCGGGGGTTGGTCGCGAGAAAAGGGAAGACCTCGGGGTCTTGGGCGGTTTGGGCGAGGGCCTCGAGCAGATGGCTCGGCGAAAGCGGATAGGCGGCGACGAATTGTTGAGCCACGGAAGGCTCGGCCAAGGCGGCAAGTTCCTGGAGCAGGCGAGATGAGAGCGGGGGTTTGCGCAGGGCAACGGCAGTCTTGCGCACACCGTCGCGACGGATGCGTTCGAGGAGGGCCAAGGAAGTAAGGGCGGAGTCGGACAAGATTTTTTAACCGCTAATGTGCGCTAATATTTCGGAGGAGGAGGGGGCTGAGACGGGTGCGGGCTTCGGTTGATCGTCGAAGCGCGGGTGTTTTTTATCAGTGGAGATTGGCGGAGATTGGCGAGGATTAGCGGTTCAAATTTCAGGGGAGCTTAAGATCGCCGGGTTGGACGTAGATTTCGCGGGGGTTGTTGCCGACTTGGGGGCCGATGTAACGGCGCTGCTCCATCTCCTCCATGAGGCTCGCGGCGCGGTTGTAGCCGATTTTCAAACGGCGCTGGAGGTAGCTCGTACTGGCGCGGCCGTTGGCAGAGATCGCTTCAAGGGCTTCTTTGATGAGCGGGTCGGCGCCGATGTGGAGGGTGGGGTCGGCGCTCGCGCCGGGGCTATCTTCGGGGCGGAGTTCGACGCGGTAGCGCGGGGCGAGTTGTGATTTGAGCGAGGAAACAATGGCCTCAATCTCGCCGTCGTCGACGAACGGGGCTTGCAGGCGCTGGAGGCGCCCGAGGCCGGGCGGACTAAAGAGCATATCGCCGCGGCCCTGGAGGGCTTCGGCGCCTTTGCCGTCGAGGACGGTGCGCGAGTCGATTTGGGAGGCGACCTGAAAGGCGATCCGGGTCGGATAGTTTGCTTTGATGATGCCGGTGATGACGTTCACCGAGGGGCGCTGGGTCGCGAGGACGGTGTGGATGCCGACCGCGCGCGACATCTGCGCGAGGCGGGCGATGGGTGTCTCGACGTCCTGCGCAGCGGTCATCATGAGGTCGGCGAGTTCATCGATGACGAGGACGATGTAGGGCAGTTTGGGGAAACCCTCGGCGACGGCCTTGGCGTTATAGCCGGCGAGGTTGCGGACGGATTTCTCGGCGAGGACGGCGTAGCGCCGTTCCATTTCGCGGACGAGCCACTTGAGGGCCTGGACGGCCTGCTTGGGGTCGGTGACAACCGGGTGAATGAGATGCGGCAGGTCGCCGTAGATGGCGAATTCGACGATCTTGGGGTCGATGAGGACGAGTTCGAGTTCGTCGGGACGGAAGCGGTAGATCAGCGAGAGAATGAGGTTGCTGATGCAGACCGATTTGCCGGAGCCGGTGGCGCCGGCGATGAGCGCATGGGGGGCGCGGGCGAGATCGAGGATGACATGTCGGCCGGCGATATCGACGCCGAGGATCAACGGGAGCTCGCCGGTGTTGGTCTGCCAGGCTTCGGATTCGAAGGAGGCGCGGAGGGCGAGAGGCGCGGAGTGACGGTTGGGGATTTCGACGCCGACGTAGCTCTCGCCGGGGATGGGGGCTTGGATGCGAACGGCGTTGGCTGAAAGGGAAAGGGCGAGGTTTTTCTCGAGGGCGACGATGGATTCGACGCGGACGCCGAAGCCGGGCTTGACGCGGAACTGGGTCACGCGAGGTCCGACGACGGAATCGTGCACGAACGCGTCGATCGCAAAACTATCGAGGGAGTCCTGCAAGATGCGCTTGTTGGTCGCGAGCTCCTCGGGGTTGGAGAAGTTCTGTTCGGCGGCGCTGGCTGGGCGGAGGAGACCCAACGAAGGGCGTTGATAAGTCGCGAGGTCCGAGGCGGAAAACGGCGCGGGGGGAGGAACTGAGAGAGTAGAGTTGAGAGCCGAGTGGTCGGGGGAGGCGGCGGATTCTGAGGGAGCGCGAGCGGGCTCGCTGCCTACGGGGGCGGCGAGGTCGGCGGTGCGATCGCGGAGGTTTTGGCGGACGCCTTCGAGATGGTCGATGGCGTCGTCGAGTTGGTCGCGGTGGCGGGCTTGGTGGGCGAGGCGCTCTTCGAGGCGAGCCTCGAGCTCGTCGCGCCACCGGGCCAGCTGGTGGTGGTCCTCATCGGGTCCGGCGGCGGCAAAAGCCGCGGGCACGGGAGTCGGAGAGGAGGGTGAGGCGGGCATGAGTGACGGGCGAAAGGGTCGGTTTATCGGCAGCGGCATTTCGGGCGGCAAGCGCGGAGAGGAAGTTTTTTGTCGGGGCGGGGTTGGGCGGGTGTTTCTGAGCTTGGCGAGGGTCGGAGCGGCTGGGAGAACGTCATTTTACCAATGAGCGACTCTTCCCATTTCTACGCGTGCATCATGGCGGGCGGCAGTGGCGAGCGGTTCTGGCCGATGAGCCGGGCCCGCACGCCGAAGCACCTGCTGAAGCTTTTCTCCGACCGCACGCTGGTCGAGGAGACGGTGCGCCGGCTCGATGGCGTGGTGCCAATGGCGAACGTTTTCGTGCTGACGAACACTGCGCAGCTGGAGACGACCCGGGCGGCGCTCAAGGGTGTGATTGCCGAGGCCAACATCATCGCGGAGCCGGCCAAACGTGACACAGCGGCGGCGGCGGCGCTGGCGACGGCGTTGGTGCGGGCCCGTGATCCGCAGGGCGTTCTCGCGCTCCTGCCGGCGGATGCGCTCATCAAGGATACGGCGACGCTCGCACGACAGGTGGGAGTCGCGCTCAGGCGCGCGGCGACCACGCCGGCGTTGCTCACTTTTGCGATCAAGCCCGATCATGCGGCGACGGGTTTCGGTTATTTGGAAATGGGCGAGCCGACAGGCGACGGTTTCCGGCAAGTGAAACGCTTCGTGGAAAAGCCCGATGCGACGACGGCGACGCGTTACGTTGAGAGCGGCCACTATGCGTGGAACGCCGGGATGTTTTTCTGGAGCGCGGCGGCGTTTCTGGTCGAGGCGGAGAAACACACGCCGATGCTGGCGGGATTCATCCTGGAGTTTCCGTCGGGCGATCCGACGGCGTTTCTCGCGGCGAAATTTCCCACGCTCGAGCCGAAAGTTTCCGTGGATTACGCGATCATGGAGAAGGCGGCGTCGGTCGAGACGATGGTTGCTGAGTTCGATTGGGACGATGTGGGGCTGTGGACCGCGCTACCGAAACACTTGCCGAAAGACGCAGGCGATAATGCCGTGCGCGGTCCGGTGGTGGCGGTTAACGCGCATAACAACATTGCGGTGAGCAACGGCCGGGTGGTTGCGCTCGTGGGCGTGAGCGACCTCGTCGTGGTCGAGACCGCAGACGCGATCCTCGTCTGCCACCGTGACAGCGTGGGTGACATCAAGAAGCTCATGCCGCTGCTGCCGAAGGAACTGCTCTAAGCGGGGCAAAGCGGAAGCTGAGTGCTGAGCGTCTAGAGCTGAGAGTCCTGACTGCGTCGGGCGAGCGCCTCAACCCGGCCTGATGCGGGTGCCAAGCATCGGGCGGAAAGCGGAGCGACACGGTCAGGCGAGGTAGCTTTCTTTACCGACGGTCGCGAGCGTTACTGGTCGCACACCCACCTGCACGCGGTGTTTGGGGGCTGCACTGGCGGCTTAATCAGCACCGGGCGACAGCGGGGAATTTCCGGCACGCGCTGCACTTGGCGTAGGTGACGCCGGAGCAGAATTACCTGACGCGGATGATCGAGCGGGCGGAGGGGGGCGGAGACGGCGAATTGACGACGGGACTTCGAGGAGGGGCGCGGCCAAAAAACTCTGCGGCGCGATGACGACGGAAGTAGTGGAGCGGAGCTCTTGTCGCTCGCCTTCACGCCGCTGCAATAGCGTGGGCCACCTCGCGCGCGCTCGCCCCCGTATTCAGCATCGCCCGCACCAACAGGTCGAGCGACACATCGGCCTCGCCGGCTTCCATCTTGGCCACGCGCGACTGACTTGAGCCCAATCGCGTTGCGAGGTCGGTCTGCGAAAGGCCGAGCTTGGTCCTGCGTCCGCGCAATTTTTCGGCCAGAGAGAGCCGCATGGTGACCAATGTCGTTTCCTCGGCTTTGAGGCCGAGAAATTCGTCTGCCGATCCCGTGCGCCAGCCGGCGCGTTCCAGTGCTCTTCGTTTCGTAGTTTTCATGACTTGTTCTTGGGTTGAGTGATTGCGCGATACCGTTTGAGGCGTTGTTGGCAGGTGGTGATCACAGTGGGCGGCGTCTGCGGAGTCTTCTTTTCGAAGACTTCGAGAATCACCATCGCGTCGTGCGCCAGATGGTAAACGATGCGTCAGTTCTTCGTTTCATCCGGAACTCTAAGTTCGTGACATTGACGCCCGATCACCGGCATCGGTCTAGAATAAGGCAACCCCAGTGACTCGCCGCGTTGCAATCGCCGCAGCAAGACGCCCGCTTCAATTCTGGCCTCCGGCGTAAACGGAGGGGTTTTGATTTCACTGTGGAGCCAAGCGAGGGGTTTGTTCGTTTTGGACACGCCATACCTAAATAGCCTTGGCGCCAAATATGTCACTATCGACATAATCGTCGTTCCATCATCGCCCCAATCCCGCCGGCAATTTCTCCGCCTTTGCGGCCGTAATCCTCAGACCAGGGTCGATCGGCCAAGTCGCGTGGTCGGCGAAGAACCAGCGGCCCCATTGCACAAAGCGCGTTGGAGGGTGGGAACGTCGGTCGGCTGAATGACGCGGCACGTGTTCAGGTTTGGATCAGCTGGATCAAAAACTAACAAAACTCGGCGAGGCCCCTCTGGGTTGGCCCCGGGATGGCCACAACGCGAGCGGTGGGATTCACCCATCCTGCTGCACGCGGCGCTCGGGGAACTGCACGGTCGGCCGAATTTTTTCAAAGCGGCGGCGGCCGCGGTGGGCTACGCCGGATTGGGCGTGGTGCGGTTGCTGGCGCGGTGGTTTACCGAGCCGAGCGCGGCCGAGACGCGGAATCAGTAGCCGGAGTCGGCGAGTTGGCGGCCGAGGTCTGGGACGATGGGAGTCGCTCCTGAGGCGGAGCGCGGAAAGTCGCGAGCAAGCTCGCTCCCACAAAATTTCGGGCCCGGTCGACTCAGCAGCCGGCGTCGGCGAGTTGGCGGCGTAAAGCCACCAGCGCAGGCGCGGCCTCGTGGGCCGGAGCGTTTTTCCAAACACACTCGATCGTGAGACGGTCATTGTAGCCGATCTGTTTGAGGGCGCGGAAAAACGGGCGGAAATCGTCGCCGTTGATGCCGGGGGCGGCGCGGTCTTTGTCCTCGGCGAGGTGGGCGTGGTGGACCGGGCCCACCCGGAGAATGTCATCTGGTGACTCACCGTTACGCAGCATGTGGAAGAGATCGACGAGCAGTTTGACCGCGGGATGGTGGGCGCGTTTCACGGCCTCGGCGCCCTCGACGATGGTGTTGACGAGATTGCATTCGACGCGGTTGAGCGGCTCGACGACGAGGGTGACGCCTTGGGCCTGGGCGATCGGGGCGAAGAGACGAAGAGCTTCGACGTATTGCTCAAAGCCACGGGCGGCGGACCAGCCCTCGGGCATCATGCGGGCACCGGCGCTGCCGAAGACCATGATCGACATCCCGACGGAGCGGGCGCGGCGAAACGCGGTGTCGGCGTAGCGGCTGAGCGCGGCTTGATCGACGGCCGGACCGACGACCTTGAGCCCGGGCGGCAGAAAGGAATTCGAAGCCGGCATGGGGAGCGGGCAGGCCCGCAGCGCGGCGAGGTGCGGGGCGAAGGCCTCGTCGGGGGAGGAGGGCAGGAGAAAGTTTTGCACGTGACCCTCGATGAAGTCGAAGGCGTGGGGCGTGGGCAGGGTCGCGAGCGTGGCGGGATCAAGGCAGAGGCCGATTTGCATAAGGAAGAGGAAGAGGTGGACGACGACGCAGGCCGAGGAGATTGGGGGCGGACGGTCCGCTTGGCGCTAGGTTAGGACGATAAAAACGCGACGCGAAAGACGGGTTCTGAAGTCAAAAAACGGAACGCGACGGGGGCGTCGCGTCTCCAGGCTGCGCTCCCGTGACGTGGACGAAGGGGGCGAAGTTGGGTTTCGGGACGTTCGCGCCCGCCGGGTTAGCGGCCGAACGATTTCGCAAAATCGTCTCCGCTGGCCTTGACGACCTTCTTCTTTTTCGGGCGCTTTTTTGCGGAGTCTGCGATTTTCTGCTGGAGCAGTTTTTCGTAGCGGGCGGCGTCGAGGGGCAAGGTGATGGTCTCATCGGTCCACGCTGAAAGCAGCATGGCGTTGGCCAATTCGATGGAATGGATGCCCTCGGCGCCGGGGGAAAGCAGCGTGGCTCCGTCGAGGATCGCGTCGGCGAAGTTCTTGAGGATCTCGTTGTGTTGGCCGCCGTGATTGGCGGCGGAGATGGCCACATCCCAAGTATCGGGGCGGGAGAACGCGCCGGGACTGGTGCGGGAGAATTCGCTCATGGGCGTCTCGTTCCGCGTGTAAGTGATCTTGTCGTCTTCGTAGACGAGCTTGCCGCGCTCGGCGGTGATCTCGAGGCGGTTGGTGCCGGGGGCTTCGCCGGTGGAGGTGATGAACACGCCGGTGGCGCCGTTGGGGAATTCGAAGTAAGCCGTGACGTCGTCCTCGACTTCAATGCTGTGATATTTGCCGAAACTGCAGTGGGCGCGGATGCGTTTCGGGAGACCGAACATCCATTGGAAGAGATCGAGGTTGTGTGGGCACTGGTTGAGCAGTACGCCACCGCCTTCGCCGGCCCAAGTCGCGCGCCAGCCGCCAGAGCCGTAGTAGGCCTCGGTGCGGAACCAATTGGTGATGATCCAATTCACGCGGCGGATTTCACCGAGCTCACCAGAGCGGATGAGGTGGCGGATTTTTTGGTAATAGAGGTCGGTGCGCTGGTTGAACATCGCCGCGAAGATCTGTTTTTTATTTTTGTGCGCGGCGTTGAGGCGCAGGGCATCGGCCTTGTGGACCGAGACGGGTTTTTCGACCATCACGTGGAGGCCGGCTTGAAGTGCGAGGATGCCGAGCGTGGTGTGTTGGTAATGCGGGGTCGCGATGATCAGCGCGTCGATGAGGCCGGATTTGATCATGTCCTCAACGGTCGCAAAGGCCTTGGCTTGGGGGAAACGGGTGCAACGGGCCGCGTCGAAGTCTGAGACCGCGGTGAGTTCTAGGCGGGGAATCTTCCCGGCGAGAATGTTGGTGGCGTGCGCGGCGCCCATGTTGCCTAAGCCGACAATACCGATGCGGACGTTTTTCATAAAAAGAAGAAGAAAGAAGCGGACAGGGAGAGGTAAAAGCCTCCCGACTCGGAAGGCGCGGCGGGTGGGCTGCAAACCATTTTTCGGGGAAATTTGGGCGGGAAATAGGAGCGAGATTTTGTTGGAAACGAAGCCGAAGAGGCGGGTTTTGAAAAAGCACTTGCTTCCGGCAAGGGCATCTCGCTTTGTGACCCTTCATCTGTTCGGGCTGTAGCGTAGCCTGGTAGCGCGCTTGCATGGGGTGCAAGAGGTCGTGAGTTCGAATCTCACCAGCCC